>CALWGI010000130.1 GCA_944380045.1 uncultured Blautia sp. | reverse complement strand
GCGGTTATGCCGTTTGTCCGCACAAAAGACTGGACAGCCCATACTCTGATCATCTCACCGCCCCGCTGCGGAAAAACCACCTTGCTCAGAGACATTATCCGACAGCTCAGCAGCGGTACGAAAGACGCCCCGGGCGTGACTGTGGGCGTGGTGGACGAGCGCAGCGAGATCGCGGGATGCTATCAGGGAATTCCACAGAATGATCTGGGAGAACGGACGGATGTCCTGGACGGTTGTCCGAAAGCGGAGGGAATGCAGATGCTGATCCGCTCCATGTCGCCTGCTGTGGTGGCTGTGGATGAACTGGGCAGGGAAGAGGACTTCAGGGCTGTAGAGTCGGTGATCCACTGCGGATGCAAACTTATCGCAACAGCTCATGGCGATTCTCTGACGGACATACTTCGCAAGCCTTTTTTTGCAAGACTCAGAGAGATGCGGGTTTTTGAGAGATATATCGTTCTGGGAAATGAGAAAATGGCGGGTACTGTAACGGGGATTTTTGACGAGAGGGGAGAACCATGCTGAAGAACGCCGGCGTTTTTCTCATACTTCTTTCCGGCGCGGGGCTGGGTTATACGAAGAGCAGAGAGCTGACCCTGCGGGAAAGAAATCTCCGGCAGCTCCTGCAGATGATCATATATCTGAAAGGTTCTGTGCGCTGCGGATGCGCTTCCTTCCCGGAAGCGTTCAAAGAGACGGCGGGAAAGCTCTCAGGAGTATACGGAGAGTTTTTAAGAGAAATATCTGTTCGCATGAAGAATTCTCAGGGCAGCACGCTGGCGGAAATTTACCGGCGGTGCGCGGAAGAGAAACTGAAGGATCTCAGACTATCCGGCGCGGAACAGGAATTTCTCTTTTCAATAGGGGGACGGCTGGGATATCTGGACAGGGAAATGCAGCTGCGTCAGCTGGAGCTCTGCGAGGATGAAATACAGAGGTTTCTGGAGGAACTGAGAAAGGAGATGCCGGAGAAAAAGAAATTATATCAGAGTCTGGGCGTGTTGGGAGGTATTTTTCTGGCGGTGCTTTTATGGTAGTCCGGATCCGGAAAGGAGAAGAGAATGGAAGTCGCCATTATATTTAAAATTGCCGCAGTGGGAATTCTGGTCTCCATTCTCTCCCAGATACTGAAACACAGCGGAAGGGATGAGCAGGCGTTTCTGGTAAGTCTTTCGGGCCTTCTGGTTGTGCTGTTCTGGATTGTTCCCTATATTTACGATCTGTTTGAAAGCATCCAGAAACTATTCGTTCTGTAAGATGGAAACGACAGTCCGGTAAAAAGCTGTTGCGGGACAATTTCGGAAGGCAGGGAAAGATGGATATTGTAAAGATTTCATTGCTGGGCGTGTGCGGTGTAATGCTGGGATTTTTTCTGAAAGGAACCAGACCGGAATACGCTGTTTTTGTGACGGCCGGAATCGGCATCGTGATTCTGGGACTGGCGGTAGGAAAGCTGGAGTATCTTTTTGAAGCTGTGGGACGTCTGAAAGAAAGGCTGCCGGAGGATAACGGTCACCTGGAAACGCTGATCAAAATGGTAGGTATTACATATATTGGTCAGTTTTCCGCAGGAATCTGCAGGGACGCCGGACATCAGGCCACAGCCGCCCAGATCGAACTGTTTTGCAAACTGTCCGTGATGGTGCTGAGTATTCCTGTTCTTATGGCTTTACTGGATACGATACAGGAGTTTATGGTATGAAGTCCGCAGTTCTTATATTTCTGATATTGCTGGCCGTGATATCTCCGGTATCGCCGATGAAGCCGGAATATGTCCGGGCGGAGACGTCCGGCGGCGCCGGGACACTGTCAGATAACGGAGCAGATACCGATCGGGAAGCGGAAGAACTTAAACAGGAAATCCTGTCGGAAATGGATTTTGCAGAGATCCAGGATATGCTGGATGATATGTTGGGGGAAGAGAGCTTCTCATTCAGGGAAGCTCTGGAAAATATGCTTACGGGAAAAGACGCGTTTTCAGAAGAGGCGGTGCAGAAGTTTCTGCACGGCCTTTTGTTTTCCGGACTGGAAAGAGAAAAAGCCCTGTTTATGAAAATACTTCTTCTTATCCTTCTGGCGGCTCTCCTGGCGAATTTTGCCTCGGTTTTTGACAGCGGGCAGATCGGAGAGATCAGTTTTTATATCGTATATCTTCTTCTGTTTATGCTGCTTATGGATTCTTTTTCGGAAGCGGCCGCCTCGCTTCAGCAGGTGATCGCATGGATGACTGATTTTATGAAAGTCCTGGCTCCATCATATCTTATAACCGTATCCGCCGCGTCCGGCGCCGGCACGGCGGCAGTATTTTACGAGGGCGTTCTGATCCTCGTCTGGCTGATCCAGTGGATCCTGCTCTCTGTAATACTCCCCGGCGCGGATCTTTATGTGCTGCTGCGTCTGGTGAACCATCTTTCACGCGAGGAAATGCTCGGGAAACTGGCGGAGCTTCTGTCCACCGCCATAAGCTGGGGACTGAAGACTCTGCTGGGTATCGTGGCGGGACTGCAGGTGGTAAAAGGCCTGGTCGCGCCGGTGGTGGACACGCTGAAAAGAAGCCTGCTGGGGAAGGCGGCGGGAGCGCTGCCGGGGGTGGGAAACGCAGTGAATATGGTAACGGAACTTGTGGTGACCAGCGCGGTTCTGGTGCGGAACTGCCTTGGGGTCATGATCCTGATTGCCTTCGTTATGGCGGGGGCAGGACCTGTGATCCGCTATGGGATTCTGTCCCTTGCCTACCGTTTCCTGGCTGCCGCGGCGCAGCCGGTTTCCGATAAACGGATCGTGGAATGTTTAAGCACAGTAGGGGAAGGGTACGGGATCCTTCTCAGGATCCTTTTTACTGCGGAGGTACTCTGTATGCTGGCGTTTCTGATACTGATGGCAGGAACGGGAGGGAGAGTATGAGAGAAGAACTGTATGAATGGGTGAGGAATCTGGCTGTCTTTTATATCCTGTTTACGGCAGTGCTTCATCTTGTGCCGGATAAGAAGTATGAACGCTATATCCGTTCCTTCATGGGACTTCTTCTGATCTATATGCTGTGCGCCCCGGTTCTGGCCGTTTTTGGAAAGAGCCGCGATCTGTTCAGAGATTTTCAGAACAGTTACCGGAGCGAACAGGAGCGCATGGAGGAAAAAACGGCGGAAAACCTGCAGATATTTTATCTTACCCGGGGATATGAAAAAGAACTTTCCGGAAAGATCCTGGAAACTATGGCGGAGGCAGGCATAAAAGCGGCGGATGCGTCAGTAAATATAGAAGGGGAGAGGATCACGGTCACACTTTATGTGGAACAGGAGCTGTCAGAAGAAGAGAAGGGGGAAATGCTGGATGTACTCGGGCGGGATTTCGGAGTGGAAGAAAAAGACTGTCAGGTCGTGGTTAAGAGGAATCACGAAACAGCAATGGATCGTCCTGCTTCTTCTGGGACTTCTGCTGGCAGTGATCGCGGTTCCGGTTTCTGAAAGCGGAGGTTCAGAAGGAAAAAAGACAAAAACCGGCAGAGAAACAGTCGGAGAAACCGCTGATAAAACAGAACTGGAAACCAGACTGGAAACCGTACTGGAAAGTGTGGAGGGAATCGGAAAAGTGGAAGTGATGCTGATGACCGGACAGGATAACCAGAGTTTCTACGGATCTGAAGGGACAGAAGTGACAGGAGTACTCATCGCGGCGGAGGGAGCGGATAATTCTGTGACAAAGCGGAATATTCAGGAGGCTGTGATGGCATTATTTCAGATTGAAGCCCATAAAATTAAAATAATGAAAATGAAATGAGGAGAGTATAGTGAAAAAAATTGTGAAAAAGAATCAGGTGATCATAACTTCTCTTGCGATCCTGATCGCTGTGGCGGGGTATCTGAATTTTGCGGATGTGGATCTGGGATTCAAAGATCAGGAAACCAGCACGGACAGCAGCAGTATACTGGAAGATGTGGACTATGATCTGACGGATGAAACAGCCCTTCTGGATGAGAACGGGGCGGATGGCCTGGAATCGGGGGCGGAGGCGGATGAGACCGGCACCCCGGGAGAGGCCGTACTTACCGCGGCGTCTGATTTTGCCGCCCAGGCGAAACTTTCCAGGGAACAGGTTCGCTCCAAAAACAAGGCGGATCTGCAGGAGATCATCAACAGCTCGGATATCGGGGATGAGCAGAAACAGGAAGCGGTCAATACCATGGTGGCCATGACAGATACAGCGGAGAAAGAAGCGGCGGCGGAACTCCTGCTGGAGGCAAAAGGTTTCGAAAACGCTGTTGTAAATCTGACGGGGGAGACCGCGGATATCGTGGTGCCGGAAAGTGATCTGGACGACGCCAAGAGAGCGCAGATCGAAGATATCGTGAAGCGCAAGACAGGTATCGCGGCGGAAAATATTGTGATCACGCCGTTAAATGAGGATGAGGAAGCGTCTGCAGAGACAGAAAGCAGCGAAACAGAGGAGACGTCGGGAGAAGAAGTTTATGAGGATGAAACGGGATACGAGGATGAAGGAGCAGGATACGAAGAGGAAGACGGGGAATATGAGGAGTCTTCCGGCGGCTATGTGATTGAAACAGAGGGGATTTACGACTGAAATTCCTTGACAGTGCGCCTTGATATATAATAAAATAGCAAGTTGGAAAACTATCATTAACAGATAAAATCAGGAGGCAGAACGTGTCCAAGTATGCGAATGAAATAGAAAAAAGAAGAACCTTTGCCATTATATCCCACCCGGACGCCGGTAAGACTACTCTTACAGAGAAATTCCTGCTGTACGGCGGTGCCATTAATCTGGCGGGAAGCGTCAAGGGAAAGGCAACAGCCCGCCATGCGGTGTCCGACTGGATGGAGATCGAGAAGGAGAGAGGTATCTCCGTAACATCCTCTGTTCTTCAGTTCCATTATGACGGCTACTGCATCAATATCCTGGATACCCCGGGACATCAGGATTTCTCCGAAGATACCTACCGGACGCTTATGGCGGCGGATTCCGCTGTTATGGTGATCGATGGGAGCAAGGGCGTGGAGGCGCAGACAAGAAAGCTTTTCAAGGTCTGCGTCATGCGCCATATTCCCATCTTCACCTTTATCAATAAAATGGACAGGGACGCAAACGACACTTTCGACCTTCTGGACGAGATAGAGAAGGAACTGGGGATCGCTACCTGTCCGGTGAACTGGCCGATAGGCTCCGGAAAGAAATTCCGCGGCGTCTATGACAGGAATACCCGCAAGGTGCTGATCTTCTCCGATACCCAGAAAGGTACGAAAGAAGGACACATCGAGGAGATCGATATCGATGATCCCAGACTGGATGAATTTGTGGATGCGGACCAGAAGGAACAGCTTCTGGAAGAGGTGGAGCTTCTGGACGGCGCCAGTGCGGATTTCGATCAGGAACAGGTGAGCAAAGGAAATCTGACTCCTGTATTCTTTGGATCCGCCCTTACCAATTTCGGAGTGGAAACCTTTCTGGAGCATTTCCTCGCCATGACGACGTCACCGTTGCCCCGTATGTCTGACGCGGGAGAGATCGATCCCATGTCGGATGATTTTTCCGCTTTTGTATTCAAAATTCAGGCGAATATGAACAAGGCCCACAGAGACAGGATCGCTTTTATGCGTATCTGTTCCGGTAAATTTGTCGCGTCTCATGAAGTGTATCACGTGCAGGTTTATTATTTGTTTTGTTTTCTT
>CALWGI010000129.1 GCA_944380045.1 uncultured Blautia sp. | reverse complement strand
AAATTGTTATGCCGGAATGGGATTTTAATAATCCAAGTACAATGGAAGCCTGGGACTTGGCATCTGGAGCATATGCCGAACAGGTATCAGGAGAAATAAGAGCGGTCATTGGTTCAGAATTAAGACCGGGCAATATATGGGAAAATATTGAGCTGCCACGTCTTAAGAATAATCCTAATGTTACAAAGATAACAACAATTGACCCGAAAACAGGTATAGAGCATGTTATTTTTGAGAGGTGAGAAAATGAAAATTACAGGTAGTATGAACTATGTTAAATTTGATTTGGAAAATGGTTATATCATAAAAGCGGAAGGAGAAATGCTTGTAGGGAGAAAATTTGTAGTATATACAGACACTATGAAAACATGGGAGCCACCGCATGAGAATGAGAAACTCAGTAAAGAACAAATAGAAGAAATCATTCGGGAAGTGCAGGAAAGTATGAGTGAAAATACAGTTCAGATTATATTTGAATAAAAAAATATGTTTTTGCAGAACATTTGCCGGAAACATGAAATATCAGATATGATATCGACATTTTGCCGTAGCTTTTTATAGATCCATAAGCAGAAAGTTCTCCATAAACAGAAAGTTTATCAGGAGATTAGCAGGGGCTACAGGCGTATTAAGAGAGGGGAAAATCAGAAATGGATAATTTTTTTGTAAGTGAATTTCAATACACAGAAGAATGTATTCCGGAATATCTGAAACGGTGGTGGAGAGAAAACCTGATAGTATCTTATATCTTAACAGCGTTGGTTTTCCTGTATTTTTTCTTGATGTTGATCATACGGAGAAATCTTGTTTATCTGTTTCTGGAACTTCTGCCGATCCTGCTCCTGCTGCTCATAAGAGTCAAGGTCAGCAGGGCAATTAAAATAGAAAAAGAAAGATATCAGGTAAATTACAGGAACACGGTACCTTTGATGCATATCGAAATAGGTCAGGATATTCTTTACAGAATAGAGGACAAAGAAAAACATTTATCCCTGTCAGATATTAAAAAAGTGTTGGAAACCCCTGATATGATAGTGATATGTTTGCGGGGGAATCTTATCCTGCCGGTAAAAAAGACTGGATTTATACAGGGGGATGTGGAACATTGTGTTAAGTATCTCAGGAGTCAGATAGGGAGCAGATAAAGCGGAAGGTGTGTTCATGTATATTCTTATTCCATTAATATTGTCAGCAGTGTGTTCATTTGTAAATCCTTATGTGGGATTGTTTGGTATATTCACACTGGTAGAAATAATTATTATCCTTTGTGTTGACATCAATGCAAATGTCAGGATCAAATTGAGCCATAAAGTATCTGCGGAAAATCCGTCCCGCGCGGAACGGCTGAAGAAATCAGGAAAGGTTCTTGCAGCAGCAGAATGTGTTCTCACTGCTTTTTTTACAATAATAACTGCAATAGTAGAAATCGGGGTGTGGATGCTTGCAAGCGGAAGCCTTACAGGTGATTCTGCGGTTATGACACCGTTTTCTATCATTTCAGAGGAGAACCTGACACTTAGTTGTATTTTACTTGTATTTGCTATAGCATTTCAGGTAATCGCGCTTATTCTTGCTTTTGTCAGGAGAGGACAGTTGAGAAAAAGAATTTGTTGAGACGATGCTTCTGATGCCCATAAGGGTCAAAGCTGCCGAAGTTTTTCAGAATGGAACAGAGGAGTGCAAATGAGAGATCAGATAAAAGATCGAGAATATTTTAATGAATTTTTGCAAGAGGAGCAGGCGAGGATAACCAGATTCTCAGATAAGCTGGCAAACAGTGAAGTAAAACCGGAGAGGCAACTGGCAGTAAAAACAAAAATACATGATTTAAAGCTGGGAATATTAACAGCCAGATATTCCAGAGGGGACGAACTTTCGGCTTTGGAAGGTGAATATGCAGAATTATTGAAAAGCTGGGGCGAGGTATGGGAACCGGATAATTATAATAAAAACCTGAAAATGATCTCACTGGGAGTTTTGTTTGAGGGAGATATCGTATTGGCAAAAGAGACGAAAGCTATGCTGGATGCTGCAAACATTGATGATTGGCTTTTGAGTTTTCTGTTGTGCTCATGGACAGACATTGAAATGGAAAATAAAGACGTTGATCTGATCTTTCCGAAAGATTTTTCTTTGCTGCAGAAGGTGGTACTGACTCATAATAGAAGAGAATCTCTACAGGAATACTTGTCTTGTTGGTACAGGGAAGACTGCGGATGTTACGAAGCGCATAAGAGCAGCCAGAAGATATATTATGGGTATTGGAGTTTTGAAGCCGGGGCTGTGGCAAAAATATTGAATATAGACGATACAGGCATGGAACATGTGCCCTATTACCCGTACGATCTGGTCCATTATAAGTAATCAATCCTGAACGGATATGTCCGTGAACGTGCGGAAGAAACAGGCGGTTTTCTTTTCGGTTTGATGAAGAGAGATAAAATATTTCTGTGATACCGAAAGTTTATAAAAGAAGGTGATTTATGGCATGCGGTCAGGCAGATATATGTCAGGGCATACGGCAATGTCCTGTGTAAAGAAAGAAATGCACCGACAGTTTGGAGACGAAATATTGCTGGAGGAGGAAAAGCACGCCTGGGAGCATCATGGATGGTTTTTGTTGAAATTCCAGTATATACCGAAACCATATATGATTCAATTTGAAGGAGAATTTAACTGTTTTAATGTTAGGATAACGAAAGACGATGACGCTTATATTGCTTTGAAGAAACTGACTGATTACAGCAATGACCTTACTGAGAAAGATATATGTGATTCCATAGAAAAACTGAAGAATGTACTAAAAGGCGATATTGTCTTTTATAGATCCATAAACGGAAAAACCTATCAGGAGATTAATGGAGAGTACAAGCGGATCAGGAGACGAGAGGACTAGTTTCAAATGGATAACAAGTTGGTGAAAAGAAAAATACAGACTTATGAGATTATTTTATGCATTTTTGTACTTGCCGTGGTCGCGGCGGGACTGCTCATGCCGAAGACAGGCTCTCTTGTAATGATCGATGAGATCTGCGACATAGTTGCTGTCTGGACTGTATGCATCTATGTGATCGTGCGGATCATACAGTCCAGAGGGCGGTTCCAGGCTTCCGTGAAAGCAGTCCGGATCCTTGTCATAGCCGCATGTGTGGTGATCGGCGTACTGTTTACGGGGAGCACGGCTCTGGATCTTGTGTCCGGCCCGGAGACGGCTCAATTGACGGATATACAGGTCAGCAGATCCCAGGCGCATACAGGTATCTTTTCGCTTCACTACTATCTGACAGGAACGGACAGCCGGGGAGAACGTGTCCGGCTGGAGATATCGGGAGACGACTACACCAGACTGTCAGGAAGCAGCAGCGTCACGGTTGAATATTACAGACATACCGGGCGGATCGTAAGGTATTTATAGCGTGTGAGCAGTGTCCGGGATATCCCGGACTATCTGAGAAGCTGGAGCCCGGGGAGCGAAAGGAGGAGAAGATGGATATAGTAAATGACCTTATCAGGCGCCGCGCGGCCTGTGAACAGGAGATCGCGGAGCAGGATCGGAAGATACAGGAATACGAAAGGGCGTATGAGTCGCTGCGCCGGTTTGACGGAGCTGTAGATACGGCTCAGAGTAATTTCCACAATGTAAATACAGTAAAGCTGAACCGTACATCAGAGCTTTCATCCATAACTTCAAGATGCCGTACAGCACAGCTCTATCTGGAGGGCTCACAGAGAACTCTGAACGGATTCGGGGCAAAGATCGTAGGGGCGGCATTTACCGGGCTGGATGTGATGATACGGCTGAAACTTGCGGAGTACAGACTGAAGATACAGAACTGTGAGAACAGGATATCTTCACTCGAGAGATCCATAGACTCGATCAACAGCATGATCGATACTGCCAGGATTCTACCGGGGAGGAGAATGAGAGTGGGGATAAGAAAGAAAACCTTTTGGAAGAGAACTTTTGCTGTATTCCTCGCATCAGTCTGTTTGTGGTCAGCAGCCGGATGCACAGGAGCGGGAACAGGAATGGACAGGGAGGATGAAAAGGTGAGCACAGAACTGACACAGAGGCAGAGAGAACTGTTGGAAGAGATGGGACTGCCGGCTGATTATGATAAACTTACCGATACCCAGAAGAACGCGGTCACGTCGATCGAGGCGATGCTTTCGTATCTGGAGAGTAAATATCAGGAGGAATTCTGCTACCTGTCTTATGCAGAAGCAGGGACTCTGGAGAAGGAGCACCTGGAGGCATATCCGGCGTCGGGGACACCGTCAGATGTGGTGACCGTATATCGGACATATGAGGACGGAGAATATCATTACGAAGATGATTACGGCAATATCGGAGTCAGACCTCTGTATGAGAGCAGGGTAAGAGAATTTGCCGTACAGTCTTTCCCGGAGAGCGGGATCAAAGTATTCAGCGATATCCGGAACTTAGGACAGGGTACAGACGGACAAAGTGTAACGGAGGAAAATGTACTGCAGACTGCATCGGCAGTCACGTACATCTTCATTTCTGAAAGCGTGTGTACGGAGGCGCAGCTCCGGGATTTTACAGAAGAGTGTGCGCAGTGGATGGAAAGCCAGTGCCAGGGTGTGGCGGCACAGATCTGTCTGAGACTGACAGATGCAGCTCAGTGGGAGTTGATCGATGCAACCGGATATGAGGACAAGCTGAGAGCGGACATATTTACGGCTGAGGCAGAATGTGCAATTTCGGCTTCCGGCAAGGTTACGGTTTACTGACGGAGGAAATGATCATGTATCTTACAGATGAACAAATCATGCTGCTCGAGCAATTGACCTATCTTACAGACGATGTGGCGGATGCAGCCGGGGTGCTCCTCGGCCCGTATGACAGCGTGGAGAATCTGCTCCAGCAGTTTGATGATGATGCGCTGCAAAGGCTTGAAGATCCGGGAAATCCTGACAGCACAAAGGACTATACAGGTGGAAAGAAATGGGCGGCCATCATACGCCAGATCAAAAGCGATCCGGATTTGTACAGTCTGGATATTGTGAATAAAGACGACTCAGTTCCTGCGATATGTTTTAATGACCCGGACGATCCTGAGCATGCTGTTGTTGTATTCAGGGGAACAAGCGGAAAGGATGAATGGATAGACAATGCGATCGGGCTCGGAGTCTCCGATACGGAACGCCAGAAAGCTGCCCTGGATTATATTGAAAATCTGCCCTATGACAGCATTACGGTGGCAGGACATTCCAAAGGCGGAAATAAAGCACAGTACGTGACGGTTCTGTCAGACAAGGTCGACCGGTGCATCTCCATGGACGGGCAGGGATTTTCACAGGAATTCATCGATAAATATTATGCAGAAATCCAAAAGAAAGGACATTGCATTAAGAACTATTATCTGGAAGGGGACTTTATGAGCATCCTGATGTTTTCGGTCCCGGGATCTGACCAGATCTGCATCGATGGAGACGACAGTGTGATTGGGGCAGAGAATCACGCAGCATCTTCTTTTTATCAGTTCTGGCAGGATGAAGAGGGGCGGTGGCATATCCGCTGCGACGCGGACGGGAATACTGCCCTGATTCCGGGGACGCGGGAAGATTCGATGGTATATCTTCACGAATTTACAACATTTATCATAAATGTGATGCCCGAAGATGAAAGAGAGAGGGCAGGAGATTATATCGGGCATATTCTGGCGCTTGTTTTCGTCCCGGAT
>CALWGI010000128.1 GCA_944380045.1 uncultured Blautia sp. | reverse complement strand
TACATATCTGACTTTTCCCGATCTTCAAAAAGAGGATGGATTCATACATGCCTTCAGCACCCGCCTGGGCGGCGTGAGCGAAGGAATCTACGCCTCCATGAACTTAAGTTTTACCAGAGGGGACAGCGAAGAGGCTGTCCGGGAGAATTTCAGAAGATTTTCCGCCGCTCTGGGTTTTTCGCCGGAGGATATCGTATGCTCCAGCCAGACCCATACGGCCAATGTAAGGGTGATGACGGAAAAAGACAGAGGAAACGGCGTAACCCGTCCGAGGATCTACGAAGACGTGGACGGCATGATCACGGACGTTCCCGGGGTGGTCCTGGCGACCTTTTACGCGGACTGTGTGCCGCTGTATTTCATAGATCCGGTGCACAGGGCTGTGGGGCTTTCCCATTCCGGATGGAGAGGGACCGCCGCCGGCATCGGCAGGGTGACGGTAAGAAAAATGCAGGAAACCTATGGCACAAGGCCGGAGGATATACGAAGCGCGATCGGCCCGTCCATCTGCCAGGAATGCTACGAGGTGAGTGAAGACGTGATCCTTGAGTTCAGAGACGCCTTCCCCAAAGAAAACTGGAAAGATCTGTTCTACCGAAAAGAGAACGGGAAATATCAGCTGAATCTTCAGGAAGCCAACCGTCTGATCATGATGGACGCGGGCATTCCGTCTGAGAATATTTCCCTTCCCGGGATCTGTACATGCTGTAATCCGGAATTCCTCTTTTCCCACAGGGCGTCAAAAGGGCGCCGGGGAAACCTCGGCGCCTTTCTGGGAATTCGGAAATAATTATCTGGTTTTGACTTTACGCATGAGTTCCATGATCTTGTCGTTGCTGGAACGTACTTTTTCGACAGAAACGTCATGATTGATGATATCGATGATGCTTGCCAGGTACTTGCTCATGTTGGCCTCGATGTAATAGGGCTTCGTGAGCAGTTCCGGGATCCTGTAATTGAGATTGGTGGTGATCACCTTATCGATCCAGCCCCGGTTGTAGTAGTCGTCAAACTTGTCAAGCCCGTCTGTGAAAAGCCCGTATGTAGTACAGATGAATACGCGCTTCGCGTTGCGTTCCTTGAGCTGTTTGGCAACGTCCAGCATACTCTCGCCGGAGGAGATCATATCGTCGATAATGACAACATCCTTGCCTTCAACGGAATCTCCCAGGAATTCATGTGCCACGATGGGGTTCTTGCCGTTCACGATAGTGGAGTAGTCGCGGCGCTTGTAGAACATTCCCATGTCCACTCCGAGGATGTTGGAGAAATATACCGCTCTCGACATAGCGCCCTCGTCGGGGCTGATGATCATGAGATGATCGTTGTCCAGTCTGAAATCCGGCACGTTCTTCACCAGAGCCTTCAGGAACTGATAGGTGGGGAAGAAATTGTCGAATCCGTTCAGCGGAATGGAGTTCTGAACACGGGGATCGTGAGCGTCGAAAGTGATAAAGTTGGAAACGCCCATATCGCTCAGTTCCTTGAGTGCCAGGGCGCAGTCCAGAGATTCTCTCTTGGAGCGGCGGTGCTGGCGTCCCTCATACAGGAAGGGCATGATCACATTGATCCTGTGAGCCTTGCCGGTGGAAGCGGATATGATCCTCTTCAGATCCTGATAATGGTTGTCCGGAGACATATGGTTGACATGGCCGCAGACGGTGTATGTCTCGCTGTAATTCGTGATATCCACCATGATAAAGAGGTCTGCGCCACGGACAGATTCCTTGATGTAACCCTTGCCTTCGCCGGTTCCGAAACGAACGCATTCGCATTCAACAAGGAAGGACGGTTCGCTGTAACCCTGCGGTATAATGCTGGGCTGTTTCTTTTCCACAAGTTCTCTACGGAATTTCACAAGTTTCTTGTCTACTTCCTTCGCAAGATCCTGGCAGCCGGAAAGGGCGGCGATGCGGATGGGAGCGACAGGAAGAGATTTTTCAAGTAACTCTATATTGGGCATGATTTTCCTCCTGGGTTTGTGTTTTCAATGATGCCTGGCGCCATTGTGCAATGACGCTGCTACTACATTTATAACATTTGCCCTAAATCCCGTCAAGGAATTTATTGATTTTTACTTCTGAAATTGTTATGATAGTAGCGGTACTGAGAGAAAAACCGACTGTAAATAACAGTATTTCTATATAGCGGCAGAGGGAGACAGATTGAAAGAAAAAAGACATGTGATCTCCAGGGTCCTTCCCGGAAGTATCGCCGAGGAACTGGAACTGGAGCCGGGAGACGTGCTGACGGCCATCAACGGCCAGCCGGTGGAGGATGTGTTCGACTACCGGTATCTTATGAACGACGAATATGTGACCCTTCTTGTGGAGAAGGCGGACGGAGAACTCTGGGAGCTGGAAGTGGAGAAGGAGTTTGAGGAAGATTTGGGGGCGGAGTTTGAGAACGGCCTGATGGACGATTACCGTTCCTGCAGCAACCGCTGTATCTTCTGCTTCATCGATCAGATGCCTCCCGGAATGCGCGATACACTGTATTTCAAGGATGACGATTCCCGGCTGTCTTTTCTTCAGGGAAATTATGTGACTCTGACCAATATGAGCAGGAAAGATATCGACCGCGTGATCCGGTATCGTCTGGAGCCTATCAATATCTCTTTCCAGACTATGAATCCGGAACTGCGCTGCCGTATGCTGCATAACCGTTTCGCGGGAGAGGCGCTTAAGAAGGTGGATCTTCTTTATGAGGCAGGTATTTCCATGAACGGCCAGATCGTTCTCTGCAAGGGGATCAACGACGGCGCGGAACTGGAGTACAGTCTTGAGAAACTTTCCGCCTACGCCCCGGTCCTTCAGAGCGTTTCTGTGGTCCCGGTGGGACTTACGAAATTCCGCGAAGGCCTTTTTCCCCTTGAGCCTTTTACGAAAGAAGACGCGGAGAAGGTACTTGAGCAGATACACCGCTGGCAGAAGGCCATGTATGAGAAACACGGGATCCATTTTGTCCACGCTTCGGATGAATGGTATATCCTCGCGGGGCAGGATCTTCCGGAGGAAGAGCGCTACGACGGGTATATCCAGCTGGAGAACGGCGTGGGAATGCTGCGGCTTCTGGATACGGAAGTGCGCCGGGCTCTGGAAGAGCGGACGGGCGACGCAAGAGAGCTGAGGATCTCCGCCGCCACAGGCGTGCTGGCCGCGCCTTATATTAAGAAATGTATGGACGCGATACATGAGAAATTCCCGGGAGTGACAGTGGGGGTGCACCCGGTTGTCAACCGTTTCTTCGGCGAGAGGATCACAGTGTCCGGCCTTGTTACCGGGCAGGATCTTAAAAATCAGCTGATGGGGAAGGATCTGGGAGAACGGCTTCTGATCCCCTGCAACATGCTCCGCAGCGGAGAGGATGTTTTTCTTGACGACATGACGGTGGAAGAGCTTTCCGAAGCCCTGAATACCGAGATCGTAGTGACAGATGAAGACGGAGCGGATCTGGTGGCTTCTGTGCTGGATCCCCCTGACCATAAAAAACAGATAAGGAGACAGATGTATGAGCAAACCAGTAGTAGCGATCGTGGGAAGGCCTAATGTGGGCAAATCCACGTTGTTCAATGTGCTTGCCGGAGAGATGATCTCTATTGTAAAGGATACGCCGGGAGTGACCCGCGACAGGATCTACGCGGATGTGACCTGGCTGAATCATTCCTTTACCCTCATTGATACAGGCGGAATCGAGCCTGACAGCAGCGATATCATCTTATCCCAGATGAGGGAGCAGGCCCAGATCGCCATAGATACGGCGGATGTGATCATTTTTATCACCGACGTCCGCCAGGGCCTTGTGGACGCCGACGCCAAGGTGGCGGATATGCTCCGCCGCAGCCAGAAGCCGGTGCTTCTTGTGGTGAATAAGGTGGACAGCCTGCAGAAATACATGATGGATGTTTACGAGTTCTATAATCTGGGCATCGGAGAGCCGATTGCCATTTCCGCGGCCAACCGCACAGGGATCGGAGATCTTCTTGACGAGGTTGTGAAGGAGTTCCCCGAAGGCGCGGGAGAGGATGAGGACGACGACATTCCCAGGATCGCCGTGGTGGGCAAACCCAACGTGGGCAAATCCTCGCTGATCAACCGTCTTCTGGGAGAGGACCGTGTGATCGTATCGGATATCGCCGGAACCACCAGGGACGCGGTGGATACGAAAGTCAAATGGCAGGGAAAAGAATATATTTTCATCGATACCGCCGGACTCCGCCGCAAGGGAAAAGTAAAAGAAGAGATCGAGAGATACAGTGTGATCCGCACGGTTACCGCTGTGGAGCGGGCTCATGTGGTGGTCATGCTGATCGACGCCGTGGAGGGCGTGACGGAACAGGACGCCAAGATCGCCGGGATCGCCCATGAGAAGGGTAAGGGCGTGATCATCGCCGTCAATAAATGGGACGCGGTAGAGAAGGACGATAAGACGATCTACAAATTTACCAACAGGATCCGCGAGGTGCTTTCGTACATGCCGTACGCGGAGATCGTCTTCATCTCGGCCAAAACGGGACAGAGGATCCCCCGCCTGTTCGAGACCATCGATATGGTGATCGAGAACCAGACGCTGCGGATCCAGACGGGAGTGCTTAACGAGATCCTTTCCGAAGCGGTGGCGATGCAGCAGCCGCCTTCCGACAGGGGCAAGCGCCTGAAGATCTTTTATATGACACAGATAGGAGTACGCCCGCCTACTTTTGTTATTTTTGTAAACGACAGGGAACTGATGCATTTTTCCTACACCAGATATATTGAGAACAAGATCAGGGAGGCCTTCGGCTTCCGCGGAACCTCTCTGAAATTCATTATCCGTCAGCGGGGAGAGAAGTGATTATGGAACGAATTATCTGTCTGATCATCGGATATATATGCGGCCTGTTTCAGACCTCATATATTATCGGCAGAATGCATAAAACCGATATCCGGGAACATGGAAGCGGAAACGCGGGAACAACCAACGCGCTGCGAACCTTCGGCAAAAAGGCGGGAGCGCTGACTCTTCTGGGAGACATCCTGAAATGCGTGATCGCGGTCCTGCTGGCGAATCTCATTTTCGGAAAGAGCTGCGGGGACATTATACCGCTTCTTTCCGTGTACGCTGCGGCGGGATGTATCCTGGGACATAATTTCCCGGCTTACCTGAACTTCCGCGGCGGGAAAGGATTCGCCGCGTCGGTGGGATTCATCCTTATTTTTGACTGGAAGATCTTCCTTGTGGGAGCGGTGGTGTTTTTCGCCGTGTTTTTCCTGACCCACTATGTATCCCTGGGATCCCTGAGCGCCTATGTGACGGCGTTCCTCGGAATGATCCTGCGGGGAGAGGGCGGCGCTTACGGAATGGATAAGAGCCATATGATGGAAATGTATATTCTCATGGCGGCGCTTACGCTGCTGGCTTTCTACAAGCACCGTTCCAATATCGTCCGTCTGATCCACGGAAACGAGAACCGCATATATCTCACGAAGAAACAGTAGCGTCATGCCGGCTGTCATGTAATACAGCCCTCTATAAAAACGAAAGGTAAAAAGGTGGAGAGAATGGCTAAAATCAGTGTATTGGGCGCAGGAAGCTGGGGAACGGCGCTTTCCCTTCTGCTTCATAATAACGGACACAGCGTACGGCTCTGGTCGGCGCTTAAAGATGAAGTGGAGATGCTGAGGGCAAAGAGAGAGCACGAGTCAAAACTTCCGGGAGTCCACCTTCCGGAGGATATTGAGATCACATGGGATCTGGAAAGCTGTCTTAAGGATCCGGATGTGGCCGTACTCGCGGTTCCGTCCCCCTTTACCAGAAGCAC
>CALWGI010000127.1 GCA_944380045.1 uncultured Blautia sp. | reverse complement strand
TGCCGGTATGAGAAGGAGCACGGTGTGTTTTTTGATTATCTTTTTCTTGCCTCCAGCACCAACGCCACGCAGTCCGGACTTCTGGCGGGAAGCCTGAAAGCGGGGGACGGAAGGGAAATCGTGGGGATCTCCGTTTCCCGAAATGAAAAAAGAGGGCGGGAAGTGATCGCCCGGAATCTGGAGGAATATTTTGGCAGAGAAGGAGCTGCGCTTCCGGAGGATTATCGGGGCCATATCTTTTTCACCGATAAATATATGGAGGGAGGTTACGGAGCGTACTCGGAAAATGTGGCGCAGATCATCCGGGAAGTGTACAGGACCGACGGCCTTCCGCTTGACATGACCTATACAGGAAAAGCATTTTATGGTATGGTAAAGTATCTGGAAGAAAACAACGTCCGAAACGCGAACGTTCTGTTCCTTCATACAGGAGGAGCGCCGTTGTTTTTTGATTTCCTGGAACAGGAGGAATGACTGTACTTATGAAAAAACTAATGATTCTGGGCGCCAGTTACTCCCAGATTCCGCTCTATGAAGCGGCGAAAAAACTGGGCGTATCCACGGTCGCGGTGAGTACGCCGGGAGACTGGCCGGGTTTTGAGGCCGCCGACGAGAAATCCTATACGGATATTTCCGATCCCGCCGCGGTCCTGGAAGCTGCGGAAAAATTTCAGATCGACGGGATCACCACCTGCTGTCTGGACGCCGGGGTGAGAGCGATCGGTTATGTCTGCGAGAAGATGGGCCTGAAAGGTATGACGGCGAAAGCCGCGGACATCAGCGGGAATAAATTCAGGATGAAAGAAGCTTTTATGGAAGGCGGAGTACGCTGCGCCCGTCACATCTGTATCCATGACCGGGAGGAACTGGAAAACGCGGTAAAAGCGCTGGAGTTTCCCATGGTGGTGAAGGCGGTGGATCTTATGGGCAGCAGAGGAATCTACCGCTGTGATTCCAGGGCGGAAGTTTTTGCCAATTATGAGAGGACAATGGAAGCCACCGGCCAGGATTACTGTCTTCTGGAAGAGTTTATCCAGGGAAGTATATTAGGCTGCGAAGCTATGATGTATAACGGCCGTCTGCTCTACTGTCTTCCAAATAACATCGAGGCGTACCAGAGTCATGTGCCTACGCCTGTAGGACACTCTGTTCCCTACCGGAAGCTGGACGAGCTCGGAGGAGAAGTGGAGCGTCAGCTGCGCCTCGCCATTAAAGCGACAGGAATCGACAACTGTCCGGTGAACTGTGATCTGATCGAAAAAGATGGAAAGATCTATGTGATCGAGATCACGGGAAGGGCGGGCGGAACCTGCCTGCCGGAAACTGTGGGCCTGTATTACGGGATCGATTATTATGAAGCCATTGTCAGGCTTGCTCTTGATATGGAACCGGACAGAATGTTTGCAGGGGCCGCGCCCCGCAGGGCGAATCTTTCACATACGCTCCTTTCCGGGAGAAACGGCGTGGTGAGGGCGATCCGGAACGAAAATGAACCTTCGGATGATATTGTGGATCTGTCTTTCAATATCTCGCCGGGGGACCGGGTAAGACGTTACGAAAACGGACGCGACAGGCTGGGACAGGTGATCGTGACGGGAAAAGACCTGGATGCCTGCGAAAAGCGTCTGGAGGAGATTTTGTCGAAAATAAACATTGAATTTGAGGAATGATTGTGAGAGAATAACATGAGAAATAATGTGACTTCAAAAAAAAGTATATATCTGATGCTCCATATCAGCCTTCTGTTCAGTTCGCTCAGCGGAGTATGTTCTAAAATGGCTTCCCGTCATACCGGAAATATTTTTTCCGTATCTTTTATTTTCTGGTTCGGACTGGTGTTTGTGATCATGTTCGGATACGCCCTGATCTGGCAGCAGATCCTGAAGAGGATGCCTCTGACAGTGGCTTACGCCAACCGGCCGGTAACGCTGATCTGGGGGATCGTCTGGGGAGCCCTGATCTTCGGCGAAAAGATCACCTGGAACATGATCGCGGGGGCGCTTGTGATTTTTGCCGGGATCTGGCTTGTTACAGGGGAAAAAGAAGAGAAGGGCGGTGAGAATATATGAGCCGTCTGGAAATATCTGTATGTATCCTGCTCCTTTCCGTGTTTATTTCTTCTGTTTCCCAGATCATTCTGAAGAAGGCCGCCGGGAAAGTATACGCGAGCCCTTTGCGGGAGTATCTGAATCCCATGGTGATCGGAGCGTACGGCCTGTTTTTCTGTTCTGTGATCCTGACGATGATCGCGCTGAAATACGTACCCCTTTCGATGTCGCCTATTCTGGAATCCACAGGTTATATATTTGTGTCTGTGATGGGATACTTTTTTTTGAAAGAAAAATTCAGCAGGCGGAAACTGGCCGGATTCGCGCTGATTCTGGCGGGGATCGTAATCTTTAATCTGTAGGGCTTTCCGTCTGTATCACAAATGGAAATGAGGAATGTACAAGATGCTGGTATCAATTGTCATACCCTGTTATAATTCAGAGAAAACCATCGGAAAAGTAGTGGAGCTGGCCATAGAAGAGTTCAAAAGGATGGACGATTATGAATGTGAGTTCGTGCTGGTAAACGATTACTCCAGAGACGATACCTGGGGTTCCATTCATAAACTTACGCAGAAATATCCTAATGTGAAAGGCATTAATCTGGCGAAAAATTTCGGACAGCATAATGCGATCATGGCGGGTCTGAACTATACGGAGGGAGATCTTATCCTGGGGATGGACGACGATATGCAGAATCATCCCTCGCAGATTCCTCAGTTTCTGGAGAAGATAGAAGAAGGCTACGACATCGTTTTCGGTGTGTTCAGACAGAGAAAATTTTCCTGGTTCAAGAATCTTACAGGCGCTGTCAGCCGGTTCCTTTTGTGGCATCTACTGGACCGGCCGAAAGATATCCAGATGAGCAGTTTCTGGTGCTGCCGCCGTTATGTGCGGGATGAAGTGGTAAAATATGACGGATATAACACCTTCCTTCAGGTTTTGTTTTTCCGTACGTCCCACAATATCGCCAACATAGAGATCGAACATTTCGAGAGAGAGGTGGGAACCTCCAACTACAATTTCAGGAGAGGACTGAAACTGTTTCTGTCCTGTCTGAATTTTACTGTAATTCCCCTGAGGGCGGCCACGCTTTTCGGCACGCTGTTTTCCGCGGCAGGGCTGATCGGCGCGGTGATCGTTTTTGTACGGAAGCTTCTGGATCCGTCGGTAGCAATCGGCTGGTCATCGCTGATGTGCGCCATGCTCGCCCTTTTCGGAATCACATTCCTGATGCTGGGAATTATCGGAGAATATCTGGGTAAGCTGATGCTGAATATCAACAGGACTCCCCAGTATGTGATCCGTGAAAAGGAGAATATAGATGAAAATTGATTTTAACAGACCCGCGATCGTGGGTAAGGAACTGGAATATATAAAAGACGCCGTAGACCAGGGGATGCTCTGCGGAGACGGCAAATATACAAAACTGTGCTCGTCATGGATGAAAGAACGTTTCCATGTGAATCAGGTGTTTCTGACGACTTCCTGTACCCATGCCCTGGAGATGGCGGCTTTTCTCTGTGATATCCATCCGGGAGACGAGGTGATCATGCCCTCCTATACCTTTGTTTCCACGGCCGACGCCTTTGTTCTCAGAGGAGCGAAGATCGTATTTGTGGATATCCGGCCGGATACCATGAATATAGACGAGAAGCTGATCGAATCTGCGATCACAGAAAAAACAAAGGCGATCGTTCCGGTGCATTACGCCGGCGTAGCCTGCGAGATGGATACGATCATGGATATCGCCCGGAAGTATGACCTGAAAGTGGTGGAAGACGCGGCGCAGGGAGTGGAAGCCTACTATCACGGAAAAGCGCTGGGAACCATCGGGGATTTCGGATGCTACAGCTTCCATGAGACGAAGAATTATACTATGGGGGAAGGCGGAGCTCTTGTTTTTCAGGATAATTCCTTCCAGGAAAAAGCGGAGATCCTCCGGGAAAAAGGAACCGACAGAAGCAAATTCTTCCGGGGACAGGTAGATAAATACAGGTGGATCGATTACGGCTCCTCCTATCTTCCAAGCGAGATGAACGCGGCGTATCTCTACGCCCAGCTGGAGGAATGTGAAAAGATCAACAGAAAGCGCCACCAGATCTATGATTACTACCATGAGAACCTGGCGCCTCTGGAGGATAAGGGCCTGATCGAGAGGCCTTTTGTGCCGGAGGGAATTGAGCATAACGCCCATATGTATTATATTAAAGTAAAGGATCTTGAAACCAGGACAAGGCTGATCGCTTATCTGAAAGAAAACGGTATTTACAGCGCGTTTCATTATGTGCCTCTTCACAGTTCTCCTGCGGGAATGAAATTCGGAAGATTCTGCGGGGAGGATGTTTATACCACAAAAGAAAGCGAAAGGCTGCTGAGGCTTCCCATGTTTTATAATCTGCCCATGAGTGACGCGGCGTATATTGTGGAAAAGATCCTGGAGTTCAGATTTTGACGGAGGAAAGACGGATGTTTGGAAAATTACGGAGAGCGGCGGCAGCTGCGGCGATGTTGATCCTGGTCTCATCGGTGCCGGTACAGGCCGTGACTGTGAACTTTGGAACAGCGGCGGCAGTAGCCACGGATAGTATTCAGAACTGGCCGAAAGCGCCGGCGACTGTTTCTGAGACGGCGGTGCTGATTGACGCGGATACCGGCGCGGTGCTTTATGATAAAGGAAAGGATGAATACCGGTACCCGGCCAGCACAACGAAACTCATGACCCTGCTGGTGGCTGTTGAGAACGCCTCTCCCAAGGAACAGGTGACATTTACCGAAACCGGAGTGCGCGACGTGAACTGGGACAGCAGCAATATCGGCATGAAGCTGGGCGAGACCATCACCATGAAGGACTGCTGGTATGCGGCGATCATTGAGTCTGCCAACGAAGTCTGCGCGCAGATCGCGGAGAATGTGGGAGGTTCCGAAGCCGAATTCATCAATATGATGAATGCGAAGGCGAAGGAGCTGGGCTGCGCCAGGACCCATTTCGCCAATGCGGGAGGACTTCCTGATCCCAACCATTATACCACGGCGTACGATCTGGCGAAGATCATGCGGGCAGGGCTGAGAAATTCCAGATTCCGCAAAGTTGTCAGCGGCGTAAACTATACGATCCCGGCCACGAATATGAGCGAGGCGCGGAGAATGCACACACATATGCCGCTCATGGCAAGAGAATCCAATCTCTACTACGAGGGATGCATCGGCGGCAAGACAGGTTCCACGCAGGATGCAGGCCATACCCTGGTAGCCGCGGCGGAAAGGAACGGCCGGACTTATATAGCGGTCACTCTGCGGACGCAGGATCTGGGACAGAACTGTACGGATACAACCGCTCTTTTCGACTATGCTTTTAACAATTTTGACACGATCGATGTAAACGGCGTGAAAATGACAGTGCCCAAAGGCGTGTCCGCGGCTGACCTTACCACGGAGAATTTTGAGAGAAACGGCAACACCTACGTGAGATATTTCTATAGCGGACAGTTTGTAGGCTATACCAGAGCGGAAGCGGCGACGCCTGCTGTAACTGCCGCGGCAGCCGGGACACAGACTGCCGGGGAGACGGCAGAAGGGCAGAACGCCGGGACAGAAGCCGGAAACAGCGAAACCAGTACTGTCTCCACGGAAACGGACGGCGCACAGGAGACCGAAAGTACGGTACAGGCAGAAGACGGAGAACAGGAGGGGCTTTCGGATACCGCGAAGCACCTTCTCATCGCGGGAGGCTGCATGGGCGTTCTTCTGATCATTCATCTGATCG
>CALWGI010000126.1 GCA_944380045.1 uncultured Blautia sp. | reverse complement strand
TCAGTATCCGCTTCGGTTCCATGAGCCAGAGTAGTGAAGCCAAAATTATCCAGATACTGGAGACCAAGTTCGGGAGTAACCTCTTCCAGGCATTTTACCGCAACTACGTTGACGGAATTCTGAATAGCTTTCCGGATCGTTGTGGTTCCGCCGTAACTCAGAGAAGCGTTTTCTACCGGAGAACCGTCCGGATAATTGTAGGGTTCGTCTTCAAAGGTAGTTGCCAGAGTCATTCCTTTTTCATTAAGGGCAGGAGCGTATGTGGAAACGATCTTGAAGGTAGAACCGGGCTGTCTTGTGGTATCTGTAGCGCGGTTAAGAGTCAGGCTGGCTGTTTTTTCACCGCGGCC
This sequence comes from uncultured Blautia sp., assembly GCA_944380045.1. GTDB lineage: Bacteria > Bacillota > Clostridia > Lachnospirales > Lachnospiraceae > Blautia_A. The sequence continues at coordinate 5,489 of CALWGI010000126.1, read as the reverse complement.
GCCGATGATCGCCTTTACATATCCGGTGTGCTGGTCGATAACGCTCATAGAAGACTGGGGCTGAGGAGCAAAACTTACTCTCTCAGCGACAACCGTGCTTCCGTCCGCCAGAATGGATTGTTTGTACCGGTCTACATAGCTCTGCGCTTCTTCCTGGGACTCGAAGAGAAGATCGAATTCAGGATCTTCGTTCTGGAAATAAAGCTGCAGCATTTCTTTGCTGTAGTTGACCTCCTCTCCTTCGGGAGTCTGTACTGTCAGAGCGTATTCCAGCGCGTACTGTACATGTTCCGGATAATTCTCCGGGTTGGCGTATTCTTCGTCAAGTATCTGCTGGATCTTCGGATCCTGCGTGGTATAAATACTTAAACCGCCGCTGTATACCAGGTTCTGTGCCTGGGTTTTGGTATATCCTTTAATATTCATCAGGTCGTTGATAACCTGATCGATCAGTTCGTCTTCAAAATATGTGTAAATAGTACTGGTCGTATCCGAGATTTCAGTCTGAGCCGCCTGGATCCTGGAGTAAACGTCATCGTTGATGACTTCGTCATACTGAGCCTGGGTGATATACCCCTGGGATACCATATGATCCAGAACCTCCTGACGCCTTTTGGCGTTGGCTTCCGGATGCTCGATAGGATTATACTGGGTGGGATTCTGAGTGATCCCGGCCAGAGTCGCGCATTCGGAAAGGTTGAGATCCCAGACGTCTTTATTGAAATACTGTCTCGCCGCAGCCTGAACGCCGTATGCGCCCGCGCCCAGGTTGATGGTGTTGAGGTAATTCTCGAGAATTACATTCTTATCGTTGATCTTATCTTCTACCTGGATGGCGAGATACTGTTCCTGGAACTTTCTGGTGAAGCGTTCCAGCCAGGTGCTTTCCTGGGTCCAGTTGGTGAATACGTTGTTTTTCAGAAGCTGCTGGGTAATGGTACTGGCGCCCTCGGAGAGATCGCCGGAGGAAATATTCCTTACAAAAGCACGGAGAATACCTCTCACATCAATACCGTTATGTTCATAAAAACGTTCATCCTCAATAGCTACTACAGCGTGCTGAAGATCAACGGGAATCTGTTCGATGGAAACCGGAAGACGGTTCGCGTCGGGAGCAGATAATTTGCGGAGCTGATTTCCTTCGCCGTCATACAGGAAAGTGGCGTAACCAAGAGGGGAAATGTCGATCTCGTCTACATCCGGGGCATTGTCAATGATCCCGCGGAAAGCCCCGATGCCTATGCAGCCGATACTTACACAGAGAGCGATCAGAGCAATGAACAGAATCCTGATAAAAGAAACGTGAGCCCGTTTTCCCATCATGGATGTACTGGAAATCAGAGAATTTCGTTTCCTGGAAACTGATTTTTTGCCGTAATTCATGTTCTTCCTCCTTTATAATCCGTATTATTATATCAGATTAGAAATGGTAAATAAACCCTAAAATAGAAAGTTCCCATTTTCTAAAACAAAAACAGTGCATTTTTGACATGGAAATTCCTGCGTTTCTTTTAGCATTCTCAGATTTTCCCTAATAAATGTACTTTAAGTATAGCAGAAACAGAAAAAAAGCTGTAATCCGGGATTGTCGAAAGGAACCTGTTGCAAAAAAGCTGAACCCTGGGATATAATGAGCGGGAAAGGGGACGGTATGATTAAAAAACGAAGAATAACACGAAAGACCAGATCCCGCCATATCACCGAACTCCCGGTGGAGGAACGCGCGCATTATATAGAAGAAAGAAAACAGCGCACAACTGAGGCCAGACGGCAAGAGCGCAACACCCATGTGATGATCGCGGTTCTGATCTGTCTGGTCCTGGCCAGCGGGATTTTTATATATGAAACAGATAAATGGCAGCCTTCAGAGGATACAGAGATACCGGTTGCCGCAGTGGTGGAACCGGCGCCGACGCCGACACCGGTACCTACCGCCTGGGACCGGATCTGGGCGAACGCTTCCCGATATCCGGACAGCTTTCTGGAAGCCCTCCGGCGGAATCCAGAAATTGCGGATTTTGTGGAAGCATACCCGGATACGCCGGCCGAAAAGTCCGGGGGACTCCGCCTGATGGAAAAACAGCAGGATACGCCGCTCTTTCTCCAGTGGGACAGCCGGTGGGGGTATGTGCCATACGGTCATTCCAACGTGGGGATATCCGGGTGCGGGCCGACCTGCCTTTCCATGGTCCTGTTCAGTATGACGCGGGATGAAACCCTGACTCCTGATGTCCTTGCGGCCAGAGCTATGTCGGACGGATATTATGTGGAGGACGAAGGCACGTCCTGGCTGTTTATGCGTGATGTATGTCCGGAGTATGGGATAAAAGCGGAACAGTACCCGTATATGGAAGAACAGAGTATGGCTGCGGAGCTGGAAGCGGGCAAACTGATCATCTGCGCTATGGGACCGGGAGATTTTACCGACAACGGACATTTTATCCTGCTTACCGCTTACGCCGGAGGAGAGTTTAGCATCAATGATCCTTTCAGCCGGGCGAACAGCAGGAAAAAGTGGAGTTACGATACGCTTCAGCCGCAGATCACCCAGATCTGGGTTTATGAGAAAGAGAACGTTTTGGGGGAATGATTCAATGCTGGAAAAATACAAAACGGTACTGGAAGGCGGTACCGGAGAACTGACTGAGAAAAAATCCAGATTTATCGCAACCGTCCGGCCGGTGGAATCGGAGGAGGAGGCTCTTGCGTTCATAGAGGAAATGAAGAAAAAGTTCTGGGACGCAAGACATAACTGCTATGTATATTCTGTGGGACTGAACCGGGAGTATACCAGATGCAGCGACGACGGCGAGCCTTCCGGGACGGCGGGAAGGCCCATGCTTGATGTGATCCTGGGAGAGGATATCTATAATGTTGCCGTGGTGGTCACCAGATATTTCGGCGGGATCCTTCTGGGAACCGGAGGGCTTGTAAGGGCGTACTCCGGCGCTGTCCAGGAAGGACTGAGAGCCAGCAGGATCATTGAAAAGAAGAAAGGGGCTGTCATCAGGGTAACCACTGACTATACGGGCATCGGGAAGATCCAGTATATTGCGGGCGAAAGGAAGCTTCCCATCCTGAACAGCGAGTACACAGACAGGGTAATACTGGAGCTGCTGGTGCCGGCGCAGGAGACAGAAGCAGTGCAAAAAGCCATAACCGAGGGCACCAACGGCCGGGCCAGGATGGAGAAAGACAGGGAACTGTATTTTGCGGTCCTGGACGGTGAGACGTTTACTTTTGAAAAATAGTGATGAATACGGGGGAATGCGGGAATGCAGGCTTACAGGAGAATATTTGTTATCGTTCTTGATTCGCTGGGGATCGGAGCTATGGAGGATGCGGCAAGATTCGGGGATTCCGGCGCGGATACCTTCGGGCATATTCTGGAACGGATGAAAACCCTGAATATTCCAAATCTCCGGGAGCTGGGTATGCTGAATCTCCATCCCGCGGGGGACATGACGCCGGTGAGCGCGCCCCGTGGACGTTTTATGCGTATAAGTGAAATGAGCAACGGAAAAGATACAATGACCGGACACTGGGAAATGATGGGGATCCGTACGGAAAAACCTTTTAAAACCTTTACAGAGACGGGATTTCCTCCGGAACTTATTGCGGAGCTTGAAAAGAGATGCGGAAAACGCGTGATCGGGAACAGAAGCGCCAGCGGAACAGCTATCATTGAAGAGCTTGGGGAGGAAGAGATCAACACCAACGCCATGATCGTCTATACTTCCGCAGACTCTGTGCTACAGATCGCCGGGAATGAAGAAACTTTTGACCTGCAGAATCTCTACCGCTGCTGCGAGATCGCCAGAGAACTGACGATGAAGGAAGAATGGAGGGTGGGCAGAGTTATCGCAAGGCCTTATGTGGGAAAAAAGAAAGGCGAGTTCAGGCGTACCAGCAACCGCCGGGATTATTCTCTGAAACCGGAAATCCCTACCGTTTTAAACGCTTTGAAAGACGCGGGTCTGGATGTGATCGGCGTGGGTAAGATCCACGATATTTTCTGCGGCGAAGGCCTTACAGAAAATTATCATTCGGACAGTTCCGTACAGGGGATGGAGCAGACGATTGAAATCTGCAAAAAAGATTTTCGCGGGTTATGCTTCGTGAATCTGGTTGATTTTGACGCTCTCTGGGGGCACAGAAGAGATCCGGAAGGCTATGGGCATGAATTGGAAAAGTTTGACAGAAATCTGGGCGTTCTGATGGAAAATCTGGACCGAGAAGATCTTATGATCCTCACGGCGGATCATGGAAATGATCCGACCTATACAGGGACCGACCATACAAGGGAGTATGTGCCGTTTCTTGCCTGGTCCCCGGCAATGAAAGAAGGCGGACGGCTGAACGATGAAAATACGTTCGCGGTTATCGGCGCGTCTGTGGCGGAGAATTTCGGCGTGGAAATGCCGGAAGGAACGATCGGGACTTCCATACTGTCAGAATTACAGGAGAGGATTACGCCTGCTGAAACAGGAGCGGATCCCGCCGGGGCAGGCGGATCATAAACCATAAAAGAAAAAGAGGGGATTTCCCCTCTTTTTTAGCATTTCTCCGGTTCAGGATAATCTGTTCCGAAAGTCTCCACGGTTACAGTTTTCATTTTCTGTTCGTCCAGAGGACGGTCGTTGTAATCGGTATCTTCTTCCGCGATACGGTTTACTACGTCCATTCCTTCGATCACCTTGCCGAACGCGGCGTAGCTTCCGTCAAGATGAGGAGCCGCCTTGTGCATGATGAAGAACTGGCTGCCGCCGGAATTGGGATGCATGGCCCTTGCCATGGAAAGAACGCCGGGGGTATGAGCCAGATCGTTGGCTACGCCGTTCTGGGCGAACTCGCCTTTGATAGAGTAGCCGGGACCGCCCATACCGGTTCCGTCAGGGCATCCGCCCTGGATCATAAAACCATTGATGACGCGATGGAAGATCAGGCCGTCATAGAAGCCTTTTTTTACAAGGCTGATGAAATTGTTTACTGTATTGGGCGCGATATCCGGATACAGCTCTGCTTTGATCACATCGCCGTTTTCCATGGTTATGGTTACAACTGGATTTGCCATAGTGAGATTCTCCTTTATAAAAAGTATTGTTTTTCTCTGTGCGCTCTATTATAATATGCAAAGAACAATTCTGCAAGGAAAAAGGTGGAAAGATGGTAGTAGAGACGAGAAGCCCTGAGGAAACGTTTGCCCTGGGGGAGAAGATAGGACGGACCGCCCTGCCGGGTCAGATCTACACGCTGACCGGCGATCTCGGAGTGGGCAAAACAGTGCTGACGCAGGGCGTTGCCGCCGGACTGGGGATCCGGGAGGCGGTGAGCAGCCCCACATTTACGATTGTGCAGGTGTATGAGGAGGGCAGGCTGCCCTTTTATCATTTTGACGTATACCGGATCGGGGATATCGAGGAAATGGAAGAGATCGGTTACGACGACTATTTTTTCGGAAACGGAGTCTGCCTGATCGAATGGGCGGA
>CALWGI010000125.1 GCA_944380045.1 uncultured Blautia sp. | reverse complement strand
TCATTTGTGATCCAGTCCATGATCTCAAGCTGGCGCATTTCCCAGGAAACAGTGGCCTCTCTTGACTCTACCGTTTCCTCCACTTCCATGGTGGTATCAATTTCGTCATAGCCGAAGATATATCCTCCTGCATTCCAGATGCTGAAGTTACTGTCAGGGCCGGGATCTGTCGCCCCGCCTCTCTGTTCTATCAGACCATCGTGGCGGGCTTTATATTCTTCCTCGCAGCCGTCTTTCAGTTTTGTCATAAATACTCTGTGACGGATCAGCTCCTTATTCTCTCTCACGATTCCGAAGTTGTGATACATCAGGCGCATATCCTGTCCGGGCGTGGAGATCCAGGTGAAAGTATCCTGAATTTTCTCTGTAATGGCTTTCTTTGCCGCCTCGTCTTCCGCGCTGAGCTTCATTCCGTCTTTGTTTTCATAATATCCGAAGATCAGATCCTCCGCATTCCAGATGCTGAAATTGGTGATCTCATTCCTGTCAAGCAGTGCCGTCAGCTCCGGCCAGATCTCTCCCAGTTTCCTGCGGTATGTATTCATCTGTCCCTCTTTGATTTTCATTGCAAACGCATGTCTTTCCATGATGGTTTCCTCCTTTTTGCCTTGTGTGCTGCTTTTGGATCCTTTTCTTTAATATTACTGACATTCCTTCCCACAGTCAAGATATACCGGGAATGTCTATACTTTCTGGTAAAATTCCGTTTTTCCATACAGCACGGTCCATCTCACACTCCTTTACCCCTCCGTCTGTTTATATCGGGCCGCCGTGACGGCCAGACAGAAGAAAGCCGCCCCGAATACGATCTGGATTCCCACCGCCTGAAACACCTGATTTCTGGCTGTTTCTGTCATCACAGAAAAATCAGTCAGAATATCATTGGCTTTTTCGTACCAGTATACAGGGAGAAACTGGCTGATTTTTTTAATACTGCCGCTCATCACATCAAGAGATACAAAGGTTCCTCCCAGAAAACACATACCAAGAGAAAGTATGTTTACGATCCCGGTCAGCGCGTCTCTGTTCGGAGAAATGGTTCCTGCCAGAAAAGCCACAGAAAGAGTGCAGAACAAAAGGGCCAGGGTATTCAGAATATAATATCCGACATTCGCGCTTCCCGTCCAGCTCTTCCCATAACACACCGCCGCCCCCAGGATCAGAAGCACCCATATCCCGACCCCAAAAAGACTCATACACAGCATACCTTCCAGTTTCTGTCTGCGGAGCGGGACTGGCGAAGCCATCATTCTTCTGTTCAGTTCCTTTTTCTGGAAGCTCCACAGAATATCTCCCAGAACGAAACCGAATACTGCCAGATAAAGATACGGCATGTAGCGGAAATAATAAATATAGTCTTTATTGTCTCCTGCCACACTTTTATCATCCGCCAGCTCCACGCGGACATTTTCTCTGTTTTTCATGGCGTCTGCCGTCTCTTCTTCCGTAAAACCGGCCTTCTGATACACTGCCGCGTTATTCAGGAAACTGTTTATCTGCTGATCCACATAGATCCCGGTATAGGAACCGGGTATCATCGTTACCTCCAGTTCTTTTCCTTCGGAGATACACTTTTCATAAAAATCTTCCGGTATCCGCACGATATAGTCCGCCGCCCTGTAATACAGTTTTTCCTGAAGCACAGAAATCTCGTCGTCAAGCTCTGTTATCTGGTGTATGCCGCTCAGATATCTCACCAGCGCTTCCGCCAGCGCCCCGTCGTCGTTATTGATAACGCCTATCCTGACTCCCCGCATCTGATACATTTCTGTATCCGCACTTTTTGCCGTAGTCTGGAATAAGATACTGAACGCAAAGAATATCGCCAGATAAAAACAGATCATCAGCCTGTTGCTTTTTATCACCTTTATATATCCTCTAAATACTGTCATATCGTACCCTCCTGACGACCAGAACCGATACTGCCAGCATTGCCGCGGACATAACGGACAGTGTGAGCAGATCCCGGGCATACCGTGACGGATCGTCGTATACATTGATGCAGTAGAATGCGTCCGCGATCAGCGCAGCCGGATTGAAACGATTGATGACCGGAGCATACTGATCCACGATATACTTCATCTGGGCAAACATGAGTCCTGCCAGGAATCCTGCAGTCATAGTGATCCCCAGCATGATCCCGATTTTTATCTTTTCCTGCCACTTGCCGATGCTGAGCACTAATATTCCCAGGGAAACACCCATGACGCATCCTGTCAGGATCACCAGCAGCATTTCCGGCAGCCGTCCCTGGAAGTCCAGTCCCAGCACCCAGCGCAGATACGCCAGCAATACGGCTACATTCAGAAAATGCAGCAGAAAGGAAGAAAGCAGTTCCGTCAGGATCATGGCCGTTCTGTTCATGGAGGAAGCGCACTGTCTTGCCGCCAGGGGACTTAAGTTGGCCTGAAGCCATCTGGCCGATCCCTGGCCGATAAAGCACCCGTAAAGACAGGCTGTCGCCACCAGGGCATAGAAATAAGAGGCGTTTCCATCCGTAGTGCTTCCTCCAAGAGATACCTGCCGCACCATATTCTGGTGATCAGCCATTCTCTCCAACGCCGTCCCCAATTTCTCCGGGCTGTTCTTCATCACATTTTCTATTGTCTTTTTTCCGTCAAAATAACTTTCCAGGATACTCTGAAGAACACTCTGGGACAGTCCGTTTTTGTTCACCTTAAGATAAGGTGTGTCCGCCGCGTACAGGATGCCCTCTATCTTCTGCTCTTTCAGCGCCTGCTCTGCTTCCCGGGCCTCCATTCTTTCCACCTGAATCGTACCGTTCTTCTGCAGTTCTTCCAGGAATTCCAGAAATACCCGGCTGTCTTTTGTTTCTTCCACCACCGCCGCCGGGATTGTCTCGAAATCCGCCTCTTTCACATTTCCGAAGGCAATATAAAACAGAGTTCCCAGAATAATGGGAAAAATAAAAGGCCAGAAAAAGATATTAAAGTTTTTCACCTTCCATATGATACTGTATCTGACCAGATGAAACATAGCCTCTCCCTCCTCAGTCCCTGAGCTGTGTTCCCGTTATATGAAGGAACACATCGTTCAGGGTCGGCTGTTCGGAAAATACTCTTCCGAAATGGATTTCCTGTTCTTCCAGACAGTGCAGGACTCTCACAAGATTATGTTTTGCCTCCGTACACTGAAGTCTCAGGATTCCGTTTTCATAATCCGCCTGAAAAACATGTGGAAGTCCACGGATCTTCCGTAGCTGTTCCTCATCCAGGGCGACGCCCTCTATCGTTATCTTTTCCCCTGTTTTGATCATACCTGTAAGCTGCTCCTTCGTCCCTGACGCAATGCATCTTCCATGATCCATGATCGCAATCCTTGTACATATCTGTTCTACCTCCTCCATATAATGGGAGGTATAGATAATCGTGGAACCCTGGCGGTTCAGTTCCATGATTCCTTCCAGTATTCTGTTTCTACTCTGGGGATCCACCGCCACCGTAGGCTCGTCCATAAAGATAAGTTTCGGTCTGTGCGCGATCCCGCAGGCAATATTCAGCCTTCTTAAAAGTCCGCCGGAAAGTTTCCGCGGTCTCATTTTTCTGTGCTCTTCCAGCCCCACGAAACGGATCGCCTCGTCCACCAGCTCTTTTCTTCTTATTTTGTTTTTCACATAAAGCCCGCAGAAATAATCTATGTTTTCATATACTGTCAGTTCATCAAATACCGCCACATTCTGAAGTACGATCCCCATGTCCTTTTTTACCTGATAATTGTCAGGCGCCATCTCCTGTCCAAAGATCCGGATCATCCCTTTATCATATTTCAGAAGAGCCAGCATACAGTTGATCGCCGTGGTCTTCCCTGAGCCGTTGGGCCCCAGCAGGCCGAAAATCTCTCCTTCCTTTACATCCAGATTCAGATGATCCAAAGCCACAAAAGAGCCGTATCTTTTTACCAGATTTTCTATGTGTACGAGGCCCTCTGCCCCGGCGTGATCCACAGTCTTAATCATATCTCTTTTCCTCCTGTCTTATGATACAGCATAGCTTATTTTTTTCTCCGGCGGTAGTGTTGCCTGTCATATTCTTCCGTGACAAATGTCATTTGCGCTGTAAAAGAATTTATACTATACTGAATTCAGACAGATACCGCTTTTTACGGTTTTACCGCGCTTAATAATCGTCTGAAACTGCCCGCTGTCGGAAAGGAGATTTTCCATGCGTTCTCTCCAGGATATGAGCCTGCTGCTTCTGTCCGGTTTTCTTTTCTTGTTTGACAGGGAACCGGAATATACGTTTATAATGGCTTTCCTTTTCGGCGTGATTCTCTGCTGTCTCGGCTATTTTACAGAATCGCGCCGTCTTCACTGCGTCCTTTGTCTGCTCTTTCTGGGGGCTTCTGTTTTTCTTCCCGCTTTTTGCTGTTTTTCCTCTGTGGCAGTCTATATCCTGCTGCGGGAGCATAGCCGTCCGGCTCTGGCTTTCGGCCTTATCTTTTATGGAGTCAGCCTGTGCCGCTACTCTGAAAGACCGTTCTTCTTTTCCGCCTGGAGCCTCCTGATTCTTCTGACCGCTTTTTTTCTGGAACGCCGGACCGAAGCGGCCGATCTTCTGGAACAGGATATCCGCAAGCTGCGTGACGACAGTACGGAAAACAGTCTCCTTCTCACAGAAAAAAACAGGGTCCTTATGGAAAAACAGGATTATGAAATATATGCCGCTACTCTCAGGGAGAGAAACCGCATCGCAAGAGAAATCCACGATAATGTAGGCCACCTTCTCTCCCGTTCCATCCTTATGGTAGGAGCGGCAAAAACAGTCAATCAGTCAGAAGCTGTGGCTCCCATACTTGAGAATCTGAACAGATCTCTGGATCAGGCAATGACCAGTATCCGCACCAGCGTTCACGATCTTCACGACGAATCTGTCAATCTGAAGGAATCCGCGGAATCTCTTGTAAAAGATTTTTCCTTTTGTCCGGTATCTCTGACCTACGATATGGGACTTGATATTCCACGAGAGGTCAAATACTGCATCCTCAGTATTCTAAAGGAGGGCCTGTCCAATATCGCAAGACACAGCGGGGCCTCCCTCGCGTCTGTCACGATCCGGGAACACCCGGCTTTCTATCAGTTCAGTATAGAGGACAACGGAAACGGCGGCGGCGTTTCCTCCGGCGGGATCGGACTTTCCAATATGCGCGACCGTCTGGCGTCTTTACATGGAACCCTGCAGATCCGCTCAGAAAAAGGCTTTCATCTTTTTATCACCATACCGAAAGAACAGGAGCTTTCTTTATGAAAATTATAATTATTGACGACGATATTTTTGTCAGCGAAGCGCTGAAAACCATTCTGGAAATAAATGAAGATATAACCGTCTCCGCCACGGGCTCCGATGGACGTGAGGCGCTGGAACTGTATCGAAAGTTCCGGCCGGACGTGCTTCTTATGGATATCCGGATGAAAGAAATGAACGGACTGGATGCTTCCGCCGCTGTACTGAAAGAATTTCCTGACGCCAGGATCCTGCTTCTGACCACATTCTCAGATGATGAGTATATTGTAAAAGCTCTGAAACTTGGGGCAAAAGGCTATCTCCTGAAGCAGGACTACAACAGCCTTCTTCCCTCCATCCGGGCCGTTTGTACCGGACAGAGTGTTTTTGGAAATGAGATCATGTCGAAAATACCGGGGTACATACAATCAGATACAGAAGACAAGACAGATTTTTCTTATGAAGAGTATGACATCAGCCCCCGGGAACAGGATGTCATCCGGCTGATCGCGGAGGGGATGAGCAATAAAGAGATCGCCTCCCGGCTTTTTCTCAGCGAGGGAACCGTCCGCAATTACCTGAGTTCTATCTTAAGTAAACTGGGACTCAGAGACAGAACCCAGGTGGC
>CALWGI010000124.1 GCA_944380045.1 uncultured Blautia sp. | reverse complement strand
CCGAACAGTCCGGTTGGTTTTACAAGAAGGACGATAATCAGGACGCCGAAAACAATCGCGTCCGCCACCTGGGAAGAGATATATGCTTTACCGAAAATCTCGATAATACCCAGAAGGATTCCGCCGACCATGGCTCCGGGAATAGAACCAATCCCGCCGAATACCGCGGCGACGAAAGCTTTGATTCCGGGCATGGCACCGGTATACGGAGTCAGAGTAGGATACACGGAACAGAGCAGAAGGCCTGCGATGGCCGCAAGTCCTGATCCGATGGCAAATGTAAGAGAGATCGTGCCGTTTACGTTCACGCCCATAAGCTGAGCCGCGTCGCGGTCCTCAGAAACCGCCTGCATGGCCCGGCCCGGTTTCGTCTTCTGCACGAAGAAAGTAAGACCGACCATGATAATGATACAGGTAACTACCGTCACGATCGTAATTCCCTTGATCACCAGCTCTCCGCCAAAAAGATTCAGATCCGGAACATTGATCACGGATACGAAACTCTTTGCGTCCGCGCCGAAGACGAGCAGCGCAAGATTCTGGAGCAGATAGCTGACGCCGATAGCCGTGATCAGCACCGCCAGATTGGAGGACGCCTTTCTAAGAGGACGGTACGCCACTTTCTCAATGACTACGCCCAGAACTGTACAGAATACAATGGATAAAAGCACTGCCAGGACAGGAGACATTCCCGCTCCGGTGATCGCTGTAAGGATCACAAACGCTCCAACCATGATTACATCGCCGTGAGCGAAATTAAGCATCTTGGCAATACCATACACCATCGTATAACCAAGGGCAATGATCGCGTAAATACTGCCCAGGTTGATTCCATCTTTCAGATAGGATAAAAAACTCATAGTGCACCTCTTTAAGTAAATTAATCGCCGCATAGAGAAGGAGGACGGTCCTTCATCGCAGGAAACCGTCCTCCGTCCCCATTACAGACAGTAATCTGTCTTCTTATTATTCTACCTCTACATATACGCCGTCCTGGATAACGAATGCTCTCGGCTCTTTATCACACTCGCCGTCCTCTGTCCATTTCGCTTTTCCGGTAAGGCCGTCAAGCTCGATGTTCAGCATGGAAGCGGACATTGCCGCGCTGATGTCCTCGTTGGACATATCCGGTGTGATGGCTGCGTCGTCAGCCGCAAGTTTCATTGCCTGGATCACGTCATAGGCGTCAGCTGCGAACTGGTTCGGTGTCTCGTTGTTGTATGCTTCATTGTAAGCCTTAACGAAGTTCTGGGTAGCTTCGTCCTCGCCTGTCGCGGAGAACGGAGTCAGAAGCATAACGCCTTCTGCCAGGGAAGTATCAAAGTTCTCAACGCTGAGGATACCGTCCATACCGTCTACACCGAAGATTGTCATATCATCCATCCCTGCTTCAGAAGCCTGCTGAAGGATCAGGGCATTGTCAGAATAGTAGTTCGGCAGGAACAGAAGCTCTGCGCCGCTGTCTTTGATCTTGGAAAGCTGTACGGAGAAGTCTGTGTTGGAGTCTGTGGTATAAGCCTCGTCAGCAACTACTTCCAGTCCGTATCCCTCTGCCGCTGCAATAAAGGAATCATGGATACCTACATTGTAGTCAGCCATGGAATCGTAAAGTACAGCCACTTTGGTTGCAAGTTCATGCTCGGAAATAAACTGTGCGGATTTCTCTCCCTGCATGGGGTCTGTGAAGCACATGCGGAACAGGTTGCTTCCTGCTGTGATACAGTCTACCGCTGTTCCGGAAGGTGTGAACAGGAAGGTGCTCTCTGCCGCCTCTGCGCCTACTGCGATACAGGGTGCGGAGGTAACGGTACCGCAGAGCATCTGCATTCCGTTATCCAGAAGATCGTTGTATGCGTTAACTGCTTTCTCCGGATCACCCATATCATCGCCGGCGTCCAGGATCTCGATCTGATATCCGTTGAATCCGCCGTTCGCGTTAACATCCTCTGCTGCAAGTACCGCTGCGTTATATACGTTGGTACCGTACTGTGCGTAGTCACCGGTCATAGGTCCGATAACACCGATCTTGAAGGTTTCCTCTTCTTCTGCAAAAACAGTTGTGGGCATCATTGCCGCTGCCGCCATGGCAACTGCAGCAGTTACGCCGAATGCTTTTTTCCAGTTTCTCATAACAATTCTCCTCCTTAAAAATACTAACGACCGCCATCGGTTCCCCGTTCTTCTGTAATTATTCTTACCATAAATAAGGGTAAAAAAGCCCACTGGAATCCCAGCCGGCTTTGGCTCTCCCTCTGACTTTCGTTTGCTAATGCTTTAATGTATTTGATTATAGCATTATGTATTTTTGATTGCAAGTAAAATTTATATAATCTTTAGAATTTTACTCCCGTATAACAGAAAACCGCGGCAACCCTGCGGTGCCGCGGCCTCTCTTAAAGCATAACTTACTTATGCCACTGCTTTCTTTGCGATCTCAGCCAGTGCTGCGAAACCTTCTGCATCGTTTACTGCCATCTCTGCAAGCATCTTTCTGTTGATATCGATGTTTGCAACCTTCAGGCCGTGCATCAGTCTGCTGTAGGATAATCCGTTCATTCTTGCAGCAGCGTTGATACGAGCGATCCAGAGCTGTCTGAACTGACGTTTTTTCTGTTTTCTTCCTGCGTAGGAGCTTGCAAGAGCTCTCATTACAGACTGTTTTGCGATTCTGTACTGTTTGGAGCGGGCTCCTCTGTATCCTTTCGCCAGCTTCAGTGTACGGTTATGTCTTTTCTTTGCGTTTAATCCGCCTTTAATTCTTGCCATTTCTCAAATTCCTCCTGTTCTTCTTCTCTTATTTCTTATAAATAAGGCAGTGATTTCCTTACGTTCTTAAGGTTTGTAGAATCAACAACAGTGGCTTTTCTCAGATTTCTCTTTCTCTTCTGAGATTTCTTTGTTAAGATATGGCTCTTGTAAGCTTTATTTCTCATGATCTTTCCGGTACCGGTTTTTTTGAAGCGCTTTGCTGCTGCTCTGCATGTTTTAATCTTAGGCATTTCTATTTCCTCCTTAATTGAATGGTTCTGTTTTTATTTCACACTACCGCAGTTCCGGGATCAGATCCCGGCACGCAGTAACTGCTTAACGTTTTTCACTGAGAAACATGGTCATGCTTCTGCCTTCCACCTTGGGCGCCTTCTCCACCACTGCCACGTCTGCCAGCAGTTCGGCGAAATCGTCCAGCACATGTTTGCTGTTGGCCATGTGGGCCATCTCTCTTCCGCGGAAACGTAGAGTAACTTTCACGCGGTCTCCCTTGGTCAGGAATTTTCTTGCCGCATTCACCTTTGTCTTCAGGTCGTTGGTATCAATATTCGGCGAAAGACGTACTTCTTTGATATCGATAGTTTTCTGTTTCTTCTTGGCTTCTTTCTCCTTGCGGGAGAGTTCATAACGATACTTGCCGTAATCAATGATCTTGCAGACCGGGGGCTTTGCCTGGGGCGCGATCTTCACCAGATCAAGTCCGGCTTCCTGAGCCTTGAACATTGCTTCTCTGGCAGACATGATGCCCAGCTGGGAGCCGTCCGCACCGATCAAACGTACCTCTTTGTCCCTGATTTGTTCGTTAATCATTAAATTGCTAATTGTAGTACACCTCCATACCTGAATAAATGAAAAACCATGACTGTCCGTCACCCTCAATACGCGGATCGCAAAACCTGCTTTTCTGCAAAAGAAAAAGGCGCGGAGAGATCCGCACCTGATTATACCCACTGACACACAGAATAATAACATCTGCGATTCCATACGTGCATATAAACCCGAGCCGCATCTTAAGTGCGCTGAGGTGAGAGCGGAACTCTGCTTTGTTTTCCAACGTTCTGTAATACAATATCATGCTTCTGATACGAAGTCAAGTATTTTCTGCATAAGTTTTGTTTATCTGTAAATACTAATACAGCGAAACATTAATAAGGAGGTAAACATCATGACAATTCTTAAATGCAGCGCCACAACCTGTGTATACAACAAAAATCAGCTCTGCTCCAGGGGCGGGATCGAAGTCACCGGTTCTGAAGCCCGCCACGCAGACGAGACCTGCTGCGGAAGCTTCCGGGAACAGGGATCCGGTTCCGTCACAAACTCTGCCGCTGAACAGTGCGGCTGTGAAAAAATCGATATCGACTGCAAGGCAAAGGAGTGCACCTATAACGAGCACTGCCACTGTACTGCTGCCGCCATCGATATTTCAGGCCACAACGCATGTTCCTGCCAGGATACAAAATGCAGCACCTTTGCATGTAAATGCTGAGGAACCCCTTGATTTTCAAAAAGGACGCCGCAAACGCAGCGTCCTTTTTCAGGATATTCTTTATCTGTTTTTAAGGAAATCCGGAATCTGGATGTCCTTCTTCTGCACTGTGCTGGAAGGAACCTTCGCACCGTAGGATGAATGCATTGACGGCATATTGAATGTCGGCATGTTCATTCCCGCGGAAGAGGATGCGGTTCCGGTTGAAGCCGGTCTCCTTACGCTGAAGGGAGATGTGCTTCTTCCGCCAAGGCCTGCCGGTTTGGATGTTGTATCTGTAAGTCCGGTTGCAATTACTGTGATGCGGGCATAATCAGCCACAGAATCATCATACATTGCGCCGAAGATGATATTGGCATCGTCGCCGGTCAGTTCCTGTACATAACTTGCCGCGTCGTTGGCATCCATAAGAGAGATATCTCCGGAGATATTAATGATCACATGAGTAGCGCCCTTGATGGTTGTCTCCAGAAGCGGGGAGGATACCGCCTGCTGTACTGCTTCCATTGCCTTGTCGTCTCCTCTGGCTTCTCCGATACCGATATGAGCGATTCCCTTGTCTGTCATAACTGTCTGGACATCCGCAAAGTCAAGGTTGATCAGAGCCGGCAGATTGATCAGGTCGGTAATTCCCTGAACCGCCTGCTGAAGGACCTCGTCCGCTTTACGCAGCGCCTCCGGCATGGTTGTCCGGCGATCAACGATCTCCAGAAGCTTATCGTTGGGAATAACAATAAGTGTATCTACTGCTTTCTTCAGATTTTCGATTCCTGTAAGAGCGTTGTTCATACGTGTCTTGGCTTCAAAACGGAACGGTTTGGTTACAACGCCTACCGTCAGGATGCCCATCTCCTTGGCTGCCGCCGCGATCACAGGAGCTGCACCGGTTCCGGTTCCACCGCCCATTCCGCATGTAACAAACACCATATCGGCGCCTTCCATAAGCTGTTTTACGTCTTCTATGCTCTCTTCAGCGGCCTTCTGCCCTACTTCAGGCTGCGCGCCCGCGCCAAGGCCTTTCGTTATTTTCTCACCAATCTGAAGTACTGTCGGAGCTTTACACAGAGTCAATGCCTGCTTATCGGTGTTGACACCTACAAACTCAACTCCCCCGATGGCCTCTTCCACCATTCTGTTAACAGCATTATTACCGGCCCCGCCTACACCAATGACTATAATCTTGGCAGAGGACTCAGCCTCATTTGACATAATCTCTAACAATGTACTTCCTCCTTTATTTCCCCGATTGTTATCGTATATATACAAACCTGCATATAGTATATCATATATTTTTTTTTTGAATTAATCAACCACTATTTTTGTTTTTTTATACTTTTTTCACTAATTTTCGCCACATTTAATCTGAGGATCCCGGCCTTGGATTCTTTTTCTTATTAATATAAGTCTTCATATGAATCGTTGTATTCGGAATTCTCATAGCCATAGTCGTCATAGCCGGAATCCCCGCTGCCGGAGTCTTCATAGCCGGAATCCGCATCATCGTAATACGGTTCTTCAGAATATGATTCCTCACTGTATGAACCGTCGTAGTCGGATTCTCCGCCATAATCAGAATCTTCAGATTCACCGCCGTTCCCGGATGTATCCTCCGAAGCGCTTCTCTCTTCCCCGGTCTCAGACCCGTTGGGATTCGGTCCCACGTAATTGCCTTCCCGGTCATAT
>CALWGI010000123.1 GCA_944380045.1 uncultured Blautia sp. | reverse complement strand
TCTCTGTAAAGTTCGGCCGCTTTTTCCGCCATCTGAGGATAACCGTTGCCCGGAACAAATATGATATCCGCCTTTTCCGGTTTGTTTTCGACAAAAATAAATTCCTTTGTTTTTTTCAAAAAATCTTTGTAATCCATTGTACACTCCTGCTCCCCTACTTTGTAACTATTACTGTACTGTATCCCTCGTCTCTCAGACGCTGTTCCATATTAACGGCGTTTCCCAGCTGCTGAAACGCTCCTGCCTGCACTTTGTACAGATCATTCTGATGGAGAAGATACGCCGGGTATCCCTGATCCATCAGCTGATACAGCATACGGTCCGCGTTTTCCCTGTTTCGGAAAGCTCCGGTCTGCACGCGGTAATAAACCGGCGCTTCTATGGTTTCCTCCGTCAACGTGCCAAGGATCGCTCCGGCGATACTCCGTGCGGTTTCTTTTAAGTTTTCGTCATACAGATCATTATCACTGTCAGAATTTATAAATCCGGTTTCCACAAGAAGCGCGGGCATTTTGGTTCTGCGAAGGACCACAAGCCCGGGCCGTTCCTTCACTCCCAGCTCCCTGAAACCAAGTTCGCCCAGAGCGCCTACGATATTTTCCGCCATGTCGAATTTGATCCCGTTCTTATCGTAGACCAGAACTTCCACTCCTTCATACTGATTATCGGACGGACTGCTGTTCCTGTGAAAAGAAATAAAATAATCGGCGCCCGACTCATTGGCAAGCTTCGCCTTTTCAAAAGGCGTCTGATAAACGTCCGTGGTCCTTGTATAGACCACATCGACCCCGTTCTCTTCCAGGATCTTCCCTACTTCCAGGGTGAGCTCCAGATTATCGTCTTTTTCCTGCCGCCCCTTGTAGACGGCCCCCGGATCTGTTCCTCCATGTGCAGGAAGCAGTCTGCGCAAAACGCACAGACTGCTTCTCCCTGTTCCGGGTATGCTGTTCTGAACAAATCCCATACTCCGGCA
Source organism: uncultured Blautia sp. (assembly GCA_944380045.1). GTDB lineage: Bacteria > Bacillota > Clostridia > Lachnospirales > Lachnospiraceae > Blautia_A. Next base: position 4,979 of record CALWGI010000123.1, on the reverse strand, counting down.
TTATGAATTTTTCATTACTACGTTCTGCACAGTGTCAGCCACATGCTCACAGGCGTCCGCGCAGTTTTCCATGTAATTATAAATCTCTCTCCAGGCGATGATCTTAAGCGGATCCGGCTCTGTTTCATGAAGTTTTCTCATGCTGGAGACAAAGAGACGGTCTGCTTCCTCCTCAAGTTCATTGATGCGGATGATCCTTGACTTAAGTGTTTTGGAATGACGGAAATCAGCGAAATCTTTCATCATATTCTTCATTTCCTCACAGCATCTGGACACCACGTCCATCAGTCCCACCGCGTCCTCACGGATCTCCTGCACATTATTGATATAAAGGCGGAGCAGGACGTCCTCCAGCTTATCAACCACCTCGTCGATATTGTCGCCCAGAGAAGCGATATCCTCTCTCTCAATGGGAACGATAAACGCTCTCGCCAGATTGTCCATGATCTGATGTCTTTTCTGGTCCGCCGTATGCTCAACCTCATGGATCTCATCCATACACTTGCTGATATCTTCCGGTCTGAAGTTCTCCAGAGAACGCTTCAGCAGCTGGGCAGCCTCGCAGGAAGCCTCCGCGCTTTCGATAAATTTCTCAAAATAGAACATATCCTGTTTCTTTGACATTGTTTAATCCTCCGTAATTTAAAAGATGTACATAAAAAGCTTGGCCATTACAAAACTGATCAGTCCGCATCCCGGGAAAGTAAAGATCCATGTGAGCATCATATCCTTGACAACTGAAAAGTTGATCGCCGAAAGACGTCTCACCGCGCCCACACCCATAATAGAGCTTGTCTTCGTATGTGTGGTGGATACCGGAATACCAAATACGCTGGAAAGCAGAAGGCAGAAAGCTCCCGCGAGGTCTGCGGCAAATCCCTGATATTTCTCAAGTTTAACCATGTCCATACCTACGGATTTAATGATCTTCTCTCCGCCGACGCTGGTTCCCAGAGCCATGACGACACTGCAGAGCAGCATCAGCCAGACCGGGATCTGCATGCCTGAAACTTCATTCTGTCCGTTGGAAAAAGCGATTCCCAGGAACAGAACGCCGATAAATTTCTGGCCGTCCTGCGCGCCGTGCATGAAACTCATAGCCGCCGCTCCGACGATCTGGGCATAGTTAAAGAACCCGTTTGCTTTCCGGCGGTCAAGATTCTGACATAAAACAGTAAGCAGTTTACAGATCACCCAGCCGCTGGCAAAGCCGAGAGCAAGGCTGAGAACAAGACCGTAAAGGACCTTGACCCACTCGCCCATATTAACGCCGCCGATTCCCTGCTGGATAGCGATCGCCGCTCCCGTAAGGCCTGCGATCAGGCTGTGGCTCTCACTGGTGGGAATACCGAAAACGGAAGCGCCCACGCTGTATACCACAATGGAAAACAGGGCCGCGCACAAAGCGATCATCGCGTCGTTGGTGCTGGTTCCGAAATCCACCATGTTGCTTATGGTGGACGCAACGGCACTGTTGATATTGGTCATTACAAATACTCCGAGAAAATTGAAGGCCGCGCTCATCCAGATAGCGCTGCGTACTCCCATACATCTGGTAGTCACGCAGGTGGCAATGGCATTCGGCGCGTCTGTCCATCCGTTTACAAAAATAACTCCCAGAGTCAGAAGCGTTGTGATACAGAGCGCAGGATTAGAAGTAATCTGCTGCCAGAAATATGAAAATGATATGTCCATTAAATTTTATCTCCCTGTATTTTAATTATAGTGATTCCTCAAACCTGTCAATATTGTTTACCTTTCCGATCACTACCATGATATCATCCGGCTGCAGGCGGTAGGACGGCGAGATTTCAATATTTGTAGTCCTGTCATTCTCAATCGCAATAATGTTCAGATTGTATTTCGGACGGATTCCCAGTTCCTCAATACTGTGGCCGATGATCTTATCCGAAATCCTGATCTGACGTATCTCCACACTGTTGTCCAGAGATACATAGTCGAGGAAGTTCCTGGAAACCAGCCTTTTGCCGAGGCGGAGAGCCATATCTCTTTCGGGATAGACAACTTCCGCGCCGATCTTCTTCAGCACAGCTCCCTGCTCTTCGCTGATGGCTTTCGCGATTACTTTGGGAACGCCCAGATCCACCACTCTCATGGTCGTGAGGATGGAAATATCCACCTTCTCGCCAATGCAGACGATCACCACATCGCAGTTCTGTAACCCAATCTCTCTCAGGGTTTCCAGACTCAGATCATCTGATACAAAAGCATACTCCGTATACTGGCGCACCTCTTTGACCTTGCTTTCGCTCCGGTCCACGACGATTACCTCCTTGCCGGCCTCGGCCAGGGAAATCGCAAGCGCCGTACCGAAACGGCCCAGTCCGATGATTCCAAAAGAAGTGGCTTCATTATTCTTTTTCATTTTATTTACCTGTATGTGTCCTGCACATATTTCCTTTCTGAATAAATATTCTTATCTTATCAGCCGATAGATACTGTTTCCTCCGTGAAATGAGCACGGGGTTCCGGATGATCGATCCACATGGACAGAAGCGTAACCGCGCCGAGTCTTCCGATAAACATGATCAGGATGATCACCAGCTTGCTTCCGTCGCACAGATCCGGCGTGATTCCGGTGGAAAGTCCCACGGTACCAAACGCGGAGACCACCTCAAACAGAACCTGCATAAAACTGTACTGCGGATCCATGACGCAAAGCAGGAAACTTCCCACACACACCACCGACATGGATAAAAGTGTGATGATGGAAGCGCTGGCTACCGTTCCCCTGGAAATCGCCCTGCGGAACGCGCCTACCTGTTTCTTATTGAACATGGCTCTCGCTTCCTGGATCAGGACGAAAAATGTAGTCGTCTTGATACCTCCACCGGTAGATCCCGGGGACGCGCCGATAAACATAAGCACGCAGAGCACAAACAGTCCGGCATTGGTAAAGCTTCCAATGGGATATGTGGAAAATCCCGCCGTTCTGGCTGATACGCTGTGGAAAAAGGCGCCCAGCCAGGTAACGTCCTCCGTTGCTTTCAGAAGAAGCGTTCCGACAACCAGAAGCACTACCGTTGTGGTAATAACGATCTTGGAATGCAGCATCAGTTTTTTGAATCTTCTGTTGCTGATAATGTCGCGGATTACCAGGAATCCCAGACCGCCGAAAATGATCAGGATACAGGTGATCATATTCAGAAGCACATTGTCCCTGTACGGGATCAGGTTCTGAAGTCCTCCCAAAATATCGAAGCCCGAGTTGTTAAAGGCTGCGATAGAATGGAAGATACTGATACCCAGTGCATGTACAGGCGGATAATCCTGTACAAATACAATAAAACTCAGTACTGCGCCGGCGCCCTCGAAACACAGTGTCGTGAGAAGCACCGCCTTGATCAGTTTAACGATACCCTTATAACTGTTGACGTTCAGCGCCTCGCTGACCATGACTCTGGTCTTTATGCTGACACGTTTCTTGATCGCGAGCATGAATCCCACGCCCACAGAAGTCACTCCCAGACCTCCGATCTGGATCAGCGCCGCAACGACGCCCTGCCCGAAGGGGGTGAAATGATCCGCTGTATCAATCGCGATCAGACCAGTCACACAGACCGCGCTGGTAGATGTAAACAGCGCGTCAATGGGTCTTACCGTTACGCCGTCCCTTACAGATACCGGCAGGAGCAGGATCAGAGCTCCCAGAATGATCACTGTCGCGAAACCCAGAGTGATCAGACGTCCGGGCGGCTGTTTCTTAAGTCCGTTTATGAAATTTTCGAATATTGTTTTCATTTTTTTATGTCCTTGCTGTCTTACTAATCACTTTTTATTATGTTCACGCAAAAACAGCATATCCATTTTTGCCGTCCTTTTTGAACAGGATCAGTAATTCCCGCAAAAAACGGGCGCAAAGAAATATAGCAGGCTGAAAGCAGGCAAAAAAACGCTCCTCTCTGGGAACATTAAGCAGCCGCCTCCTGCTCACAAGAACTGTCAGAACAGCAAAACTCAAAAGTCCGTTGGAAAACGGACGCTTCGCCAGTCTGGCAGGTCCCACATACAGTATCGGTGGAAAATTCGCCACCGCCTCAGTCTCTGATATATAACAGAGCGAAAGGTCATCATCTTCTCCGCCGTCAGATCCCGGCAACGCGGCGTCTTCTGTCATTACAGCTTCTTTCGGACAGAACACGGCATTGTCCGTTATCAGTAAACAGAGCACAGCCAGCATGCAGACAAGTATCAGGCTGTGATGAAATTTCCCGTTCACAGTATTTTCTCCTTTCCGTCAATTATCTAAAAAATAACATCACCTCACCTATTTGTCAATACTGGTTCTTTCGCCATTCATAAACCCGCAGTTTCCTTCGTCCGCCGCAAACCGGTAATAAATTTTCAGCTGTCTCTTATCCTGTACTTCAATTCTGCTGATCATTTTCAACACAATATCTCTTTTCAGGGCGCCCGTCCGGATGCGGGTCTTCAGATCCTCCGCCGCAGAACCTGCGACCACGCATTCTGCCTCGCACGGAATGGTTCTGTCTCCTCTTTCTTTTTGAAGACTTTGCAGCCTGGATGTATATAATTCCGTTTTTTTCCGATAATCAGCGCGGCAGGACAGAAATTCCTCCCTGGTAAGCAGACCCTCCCTGTAGTCTTCATACACATGGCGGCTAAGTCTCCTTACCCTTTCGAGGTCTTTTCTGAGCCGGATCTCCTCCCCGCTGTCACGCCCTGCATCTTCATTTATCATACGTCGGATCTCATCTCTGTACGATCCCGCACAGTCCAGCAGAGTGCAGAGATCGGCCTTCACCGCTTCCTCCAGGATCCTGAAATCCGTCCTGTGAGGACTGCAGAAAGCCAGCCCGTTCCGCTTGTATGTTCCGCAGTACAGCACAGCCGCACTGCTTCCGTCCGCTCTGCGCCAGCTGTTCCGTATCATGGAACTTCCGCAGATTCCGCATCTGGCCAGCCCGGCAAAAACATTTCGCTCTGACACAGCGCTA
>CALWGI010000122.1 GCA_944380045.1 uncultured Blautia sp. | reverse complement strand
GAAGAGGTACGAGTACCTTTGACGGACTGGCTATCGCCTGGGCTGTGATCGAACATATCAGCAGCACGAAACTGTGCGGCGCCAAGACGCTTTTTGCCACGCATTACCATGAGCTGACAGAACTGGAAGGAAAGATCCCGGGAGTCAATAACTACTGTATCGCCGTCAAGGAAAAGGGCGACGATATTGTTTTCCTCAGAAAGATCGTCAAAGGCGGAGCGGATAAGAGTTACGGTATACAGGTGGCCAAACTGGCGGGCGTGCCGGATTCCGTGATCGCCCGGGCAAAAGAGCTGGTGGAAGAGCTCAGCGACGCGGATATCACAGCCGCAGTCAAGGATCTGACCGCTCCGAAAAAGAAACAGAAAATCGTCTATGATCAGGTGGATATGGCGCAGATGTCCCTTTTTGATACGGTGCAGGACAACGACATCGTGGATGAGATCAGAGATCTTGACCTTACGAATCTCACGCCTATGGAAGCCATGAACATACTCTACAATCTGCAGAACAAGATCAAAAACAGATGGCAGAGCTGAAACAGAATTTCCGGTTCCGGATTTCCGGACGCAGACTGTTTATGGAGGAAATAATTGAAGAAGATAGCGGTATTAGATAAAAATACAATTGACAAGATCGCAGCCGGAGAAGTGGTGGAACGCCCGTCTTCCGTGGTAAAGGAGCTGGTGGAAAACGCCATCGACGCCGGGGCCACGGCGGTAACTGTGGAGATCGCGGACGGCGGCAAAAAACTGATCCGTATCACAGACAACGGCGGAGGGATCGAAGCGGACCAGATTCCCCTGGCTTTCTGCCGTCACGCCACAAGCAAGATCGAGAAGGTGGAGGATCTGGAGAATATCGCCTCTCTCGGTTTCAGAGGCGAGGCGCTTTCCAGTATCGCCGCCGTTTCCCAGGTGGAGCTCATTACCAAAACGCCGTCCGCGTTAAGCGGTTCCAGATATATTATCGAAGGCGGCGTGGAAAAATCCCTGGAAGAACTGGGGGCGCCGGAAGGCTCCACTTTTCTGGTGAGGAATCTTTTTTACAATACGCCTGCCAGAAGCAAATTTCTGAAATCCGATACTACGGAAGCCAATTATATCAATACGCTGATGGAGCAGCTGGCCCTTTCCCATCCGGAGATTTCTTTTAAATATATCCAGAATAAACAGGTGAAGCTCCACAGTTCCGGAAACTATAACGTAAAAGACGTGATATACAGCGTCTACGGAAGGGATATCGCCAAAGCCCTTCTGGAAGTGAAGTATGAGAACTCTTTTATGAAGATCACCGGATTTGTGGGTAAACCGGAGATCGCCAGAGGCAACCGCAGTTTTGAAAACTACTATATCAACGGCAGATATGTCAAGAACAATATCATCACAAAAGCCATCGAAAACGGATATAAAGGCTTTCTCATGCAGCACAAGTTTCCTTTTGTCTCTCTCCAGATGGAGATGGAGGGGAACGATCTGGACGTGAACGTGCATCCCGCCAAGAGAGAGGTGCGTTTCGCCAGAGAGCAGGAAGTGTACGACGCCGTTTACGATACCGTCCGCGGCGCTCTTTCCGGCAGAGAGATGATCCCTTCCTTCACGGTGGGAAAAACGGAAGAGAAGCCGAAGGAAGAAACAGTAAAACGGGGCGAGATCCCGGAACCCTTCGAGACGAAAAGAAGAGCGCAGATTTACGGAAACCGCGCGGCGGAAACAGGAGCCGGTTACGGGAAGCATTCCGGCGAGGAAAAGGCAGTATTTACTCCTTCTGAAGAGCAACTGTTCTCCGGTACACTCAAAAAGAAAACCGATGAGTCTCCCGCAGAGGGAAATATAAAGTCTGAAGAGACGGTGAAATCTCCGGCACCTGAAAATCCGGAACCAATGCCGCAGGCGGCTCCAAAACCAACGCCGCAGACAGCTCCGGGATCAACGCCGCCGCCGGCTTCGGAACCAGTCTCGCAGGCGGTTCCGGAACCAGCCCCGAAACCGGCTCCGGAACCCGAAAACGAACAGATGGAACTCTTCCGGGAGGAATTGCTCCGTCCGGAGTCCAGAGACCGGATCCGGATGATCGGCCAGCTCTTTGACACATACTGGCTGGCGCAGTTCGGCGATCAGTTTTACATTATCGACCAGCACGCCGCCCACGAGAAGATCTGGTATGAAAGGCTGGTAAAACAGTTCCGGGAACATACTGTCGATTCCCAGTATCTCAGCCCGCCGCTGGTTGTTTCCCTGAATCTTAAGGAGGAGGGGATCCTGAACGCCAATAAAGATTATTTCCGCAGTTTCGGTTTTGAGATAGAGCCCTTCGGCGGCAGGGAATACTGCGTCAGCGCGGTTCCGACCGACCTTTACGGACTTACGGAAGAAGAGCTTTTTCTGGAGATGCTGGACGGCCTCTTTGCGGATTCGGGAAACAAAGATCCCGAGGGGATCATCGCGTCAAAGCTGGCCACCATGGCCTGCAAGGCGGCGGTGAAGGGAAACCACGCCATGTCAAAGGCGGAGGCGGAGAAGCTGATCGACGAACTTCTGACTCTGGATAATCCATATAACTGTCCTCACGGGCGTCCTACAGTTATTGCCATGACAAAGGAAGAACTGGAAAAGAAATTTAAACGAATCGTGTGATACAGGAGGCGTTATGAAACAGCCATTGATCGTGCTTACCGGGCCCACGGCCGCGGGCAAAACAAGCCTTTCCGTTTCTCTTGCAGAACGTATAAACGGAGAGATCATTTCCGCGGATTCCATGCAGGTCTACCGGGGAATGGACATCGGTTCCGCCAAAATCAGGAAGGACGAGATGAGAGGAATCCCCCATCATCTCATCGACGTTCTGGATCCGAGGGAAGAATTTCATATTGTGAAATTTCAGCAGATGGCGAAAGCGGCCATGGAAAAAATATATGCCAAAGGGAAAATTCCCATCCTTGTGGGCGGTACCGGTTTTTATATCCAGGCGGTGACCCGGGATATAGATTTCACCGAAGCCGGCCAGGAGGACGGCTACCGGGCAGAGCTTGAAGCACTGGCGGAAGAAAAAGGCTGCGAGTATCTCCATGAAATGCTGGAAAAGGTGGATCCGGAGAGCGCGAAGGCCATTCACGCCCATAATGTGAAGCGGGTGATCCGCGCGCTGGAATTCTATCATCAGAACAACAGTCCCATCTCGGCCCACAATATGACGCAGCGGGAACAGGAAAGCCCGTATGATCTTGCTTATTTCGTGCTGAACGTTCCCAGAGAACTGCTCTATGAGAGAATTGATAAGAGAGTGGATGAAATGCTGGAAGACGGGCTTGTGGAGGAAGTAAAGCAGCTGAAAGAAGAGGGATGCACCCGGGGTATGGTCTCCATGCAGGGCCTGGGATATAAAGAAATACTGGCTTATCTTGAGGGGGAATACCCTCTGGAGGAGGCCGTGCGCATCCTGAAACGGGACACCAGACATTTCGCGAAAAGACAGCTGACCTGGTTCCGGAGAGAGCGGGATGTGATATGGGTCAATAAAGACGAATTTGATTACCGGGAAGACAGGATCCTTGAATATATGCTTTCTGTGTGCCGGGAAAAAGGAATGAAAGGAATACAATAGACATGAGAGAGCTATATGAACAGCTTGGGATCTCGGCTGAGGTCTATGATTTCGGCCGTAAGGTTGAGGATACACTGAAGGACAGATTCGCGGAGTTTGACAGAACTGCGGAATATAACCAGATGAAAGTCCTTCTGGCAATGCAGAAAAACAAAGTGAGCGCGGAGTGCTTTAACAGTTCCTCCGGGTACGGATACGATGATTTCGGCAGAGATACTCTGGAAAAAGTATACGCGGACACTTTCCATACAGAGGCGTGTCTGGTGCGCCCTCAGATCGCCTGCGGCACACACGCCCTGGCAATCGCCCTTTTCGGGAATCTCAGGCCGGGAGACGAGCTTCTCGCCCCGGCGGGAAAACCCTATGATACTCTGGAGGAAGTGATCGGTATCCGTCCGTCCAGAGGATCCCTTGCGGAATATGGGATCACTTACCGCCAGGTGGATCTGAAGGAGGACGGATCTTTCGACTATGACGCGATCCGCAGAGCGGTAAACGATAAGACGAAACTCGTGGAGATCCAGCGTTCCAAAGGTTATCAGACAAGGCCCTCTTTCTCCGTGAAACAGATCGGGGAACTGATCTCATTTGTAAAAAGCCTGAAGCCGGATGTGATCTGCATGGTGGACAACTGCTACGGAGAGTTTGTGGATACCATAGAGCCCAGCGATGTGGGCGCTGACATGATAGTGGGATCCCTGATCAAGAATCCCGGCGGCGGACTTGCTCCTATAGGCGGATATATCGCGGGAACAAAAGAATGTGTAGAGAACGCGGCCAACCGCATGACCTGCCCGGGACTTGGCATGGAGGTGGGAGCCTCCCTCGGGGTGAACCGTTCTTTTTACCAGGGATTTTTCCTGGCGCCAATGGTTACGAAGGGCGCGCTGAAAGGGGCTGTATTCGCCGCGAACATTTATGAGCGGCTGGGATTTCCTGTTGTGCCTGACGGCAGAGAACCCCGTCAGGATATTATCCAGGCGGTAACGCTGGGAAGTCCTGAGAAGGTGATCGCTTTCTGCAAGGGAATCCAGGCCGCCGCTCCGGTGGACAGTTATGTGGATCCGGAACCCTGGGATATGCCGGGATACGACAGTCAGGTGATCATGGCCGCGGGAGCCTTTGTACAGGGTTCCTCTATCGAACTTTCGGCGGACGGTCCCATGAAGCCGCCCTATGCGGTATACTTCCAGGGAGGACTTACCTGGGAACACGCGAAACTGGGAATCCTTATGTCGGTACAGAAGCTGTACGAAAAGAAGCTGATCACATTATGAATGAAAAGAAAAAGATCATTATCATAGGCGGAGGGGCGGCAGGACTTATCGCCTCCATTGCCGCGGCGGAATCCGGAGCAGCGGTCACCGTCCTGGAACATAATGAAAAAACCGGACGCAAGCTCTGCGTCACAGGAAACGGGCGCTGTAATCTTGGCAATCTCCGTAAATATCAGGGATGTTACCGGGGAACTCATCCCGGATTTGCCGAAAGCGCCCTGGCAAAATTTTCTGTAAAAGACACAATAGAATTCTTTGAAAAAACGGGAATTTCTGTTGTGGATAAAAACGGCTGGCTTTATCCCCGAAGCGGACAGGCGAAGTGCGTTCCGGACCTTCTGGAACAGAGGGGCCGCAGCCTGAAGGTAAAAATAAAGACACGGGAACATGTGACGGGTATTTACCGTGAAAATGGTTCATGGACAGTAAAAACAGAGGGATGGCATTATGAGGGAGACGCGGTGATCCTTGCCTGCGGCTCCGCCGCTTCCTCTGTGGAGGGATCGGACGGAAGCGGCTATGCTCTGGCGGAGAAGCTGGGCCATCATATCGTGCCTCTTCTTCCCGCGCTCACCGGGCTGAAATGCAGGGGAAAGTTTTCCGGATGGGCGGGAGTGCGCACGGAGGGAGAGATCCGTCTTTTTGTGGAAGGCGCTCTTTGTGCAGCGGAAACGGGAGAACTTCAGCTAACAGATTACGGCATTTCCGGTATCCCTGTGTTTCAGCTGAGCAGATATGCGCTTAGCGCCCTCCATGAAGGGAAAAAAGCAGAGCTTTTTATCAACTTCCTTCCGGATCGTACAAAAGAGGAGACGGAAGCCTTTATCGCCGGGAGGAGAAAGATTACCCCTTATCTTTCTGACGGGGATATTCTTTCCGGCCTGTTTCCGGACAGGCTGTGCAGGGTGCTGTTGAAACAGAAGGATCTGACAGAGGCTGTTCACGAGTTCCCGCTTACCGTCACCGGAAGCACCGGTATGGCGCAGGCGCAGGTGTGCGCAGGGGGAGTGGATACCGGGGAAGTGAACCCGGATACCATGGAATCCCTGATCTGTCCGGGACTTTATTTCGCAGGG
>CALWGI010000121.1 GCA_944380045.1 uncultured Blautia sp. | reverse complement strand
CCCTTCTCCGGCTTCTTCATTTTCCTCTCCGGTTCCGGGCTCTTCCCCTTCTCCGGCTTCCTCATTTTCCTCTCCGGTTCCGGGCTCTTCCCCTTCTCCGGCTTCTTCATTTTCCTCTCCGGTTCCGGGCTCTTCCCCTTCTCCGGCTTCCTCATTTTCCTCTCCGGAGTCAGTTTTGTCTTTTACCCTCCCCCCGGTATCCCGGGCTTCATCCCCGGATTCCGGCTGCATGCCGTCATCTTCTGTCTGCTCATTCTGCAGCTCCACAGATTCCGTCTGGCCGTCTCCCGGAATCTGCGGATCTGCAGCTACTCCGGTAATTCCTCCAAGAATCATCGCGGCAGAAAGAAAAAACGCACAACATTTCTTTCTTAACATAGTTTCCCTCCTTTGTAAAATTCATGATTCGCCTCATTTTTACCTTACGATTTCCTCGGAGCAAAAAATGTTCCGGTTAAAATCTTTTTATCATCTTATCACATAAACCATATTATTAACAGCACTTTTTCCGCTTACATTAATCCTGTTCTCTCCTTTTACTCATACTGTCTCAGGAGTCTTTCCCCTTCCTCTCTCATCTGCTCCGTCACCTCATCCGGACCGAGGATCTTCACTTTTTCTCCCAGAGAAAAGATCCATCCCAGAAACTGGCGGCTGACCATGACTGTTACATTTACTGTGAAGCAATCCTCGTCCGCAGGAATCATCATAACGTCTTTGCCGAAGCGGTCGATGATCACGCCGGCAAGGCTGTTGTCCACCAGAAGTTTTACCGACTGTTCCCTGCCGCCGAACATACCGAAGCTTTTCCTGGTATAATCCGCCATGTTCAGTTTCCGGAAATGTTCTTTTCCCTCCCGGGGTTCCTCCGACATCCGGATGTGGATCATTTTGTCCACGCGGTAATGGCGGATCTCTCCGGCGTCGGAATCATATCCCACCAGATAATAATTCTCGTCGTCCCAGGACAGTCCCCAGGGACTGATGTGGTAATATGCGCCGTCACGGCGCAGGACCATTTCTTTCTTTACATTCCACTGATAATACTGAAACCGGATTTTTCTGTTCTCTGAGATGGCGTTATGGATGGTGTCAACAGCGTAGTAAATGCTCTCGTTCATGGTCTTGATCCGGCCGGATACATAGACCTGGCGCTGCAGGCCCATGGCTTCGTACCGGCTCACCAGCTTTTCCAGTTTGCAAATCAGCTCGTTCGTTTTCTTTTCCGTAATAAACTTGGAGGACTGGATCGCGTCCACAAGGAGCTTCAGTTCCGGAAGTTCAAAGGGACGGCTGACCACATGATAGTGATAGCCTTTGCCCTCTGGTTCGCCTTCCACTTCTATTCCCAGCGCCTCCAGATCCCGAAGATCCTGATAAATACTCCTGCGGTCCGCGGTGATCTCATACTTCCCCAGCTGGGATATGATCTCCGGCATGGTGATATAATGCTCGTCGTCTGTCCGCTCAAGCATGATCTGCGCCAGACGGTACAGCTTGAATTTCTGGTTTGTTCCCTTCGGCATGTCCTCACTCTCCCGCTTTTTTATATTTTTAATTATACTTTCTGCCATGAGGTATGTCGACAAAAAACGGATATAAATATTTTACTATTCCGTTTCTCTCAGTCTCTCCACGATCGTCAGTTTCGCGATACTCCGGTAAACCGCCAAAGGCAGCGCCACTCCCAGAAAAAGGAAGACGGGGGCTGTGACGAATACCGCCGTCACGCTGAAATGATATTCAAAAAACCAGAACATGGATTCCAGCATCCTTCCTGTCAGGGGTTCCATGGCAAGGATCAGGACAAGGGATATCAGGACCGTCGTTCCGGCGTAGATCAGCCCCTCCTCCATCAGCATCTTTTTCAGCTGTTTTCCTGTCATTCCCACCGCCTGCAGCATGGCGAATTCTCTTTTCCTTGCCAGGATCCCGGTGAGGATGGCGTTAAAGAAGTTCAGGATCCCCACAATGCTTACAATGGCGCAGAGCGCGCCGCCCAGAAGCAGGAACATCTGCTGAAATCCCTGGAAGTCTTTCCGCGCAAGATCTTTGCTTTCGTACATCAGCCCGGATGTTTCCCCTGCTGTCATTCCGGCAAGAAATGTTTCCGCCGCCTTTTCCGCCTCCCGATCGGGGGTATCAAACATGTACAGAAGAGACTCCAGCTCTGTTCCGCTGTCTTTCCTTAACTGTTCTGTTCCCATAACAGCCTTCATACTGTACATCAGTCCATAGCGGAAAGATATCTGATACGGTACTGTGACAACAGCGCAGACGGTGTATTCCACATCATGGCTCTTTTCTATATGATACCGGATGTATTCCTCCGGCGTAGCGTCCGTTACCGGTTCCCCGGTTCTGGAATCCTCGTAATATCCTTCGTCCACATAAGTCACCGTCAGCTTTTCTCCCGGCTGCGGCGCCACGTCCCCGCTTTCGGGATTTCCGTAATCATCTGTATCTACGGTAACGGCAATGGCTTTCGCCTCCGGATCCTGAAGAGGCTTAATATCCCCTGCAAGGACTGTCAGTTTCTCCAGAAGGGCGTTATCCATCCCTTCCACCTGCAGGGACGCCTCGATCTTCTCTCCTCTTCTTTCTCTGTAAGACAGTTCCTGACGGATCATTTCCCCGGAAGCCCCGTAGGCATTTTCCCGAAACTGTTCTTCGCTCATCCATACTTTCGGATCTTCCCCGGAAACCGCCCACGCCTGGCCGCCTCTTTCGATTTCTGTGTTTGCCTGTATCATCTTCACAGTTTCTTCAGATATGCCGGAATCCGGCCTGCCGCCGCGGAAGCGGAAATAATCCGTGCTTCCCACGATAAAGTCTGCGCAGGTTTTTTCCGCCAGGTATTTCTCCATGCTGAACCCTCCGGTAAACTGGAAAGTAACCGCCAGAAGCACTACGGAAAGAGACAGGGATACCACAACCAGAACGGTTTTCTTTTTGTTCCTTCCCAGATTCGCAAGAGCCATACGTCCGATCCCGGCTCTCCTGCTCCTGCGCTGTCTTCTGGAAAAGTTTCCGCTTTCCGTATATTTTACCGCCTCCACGGGGGACACCTTCGCCGCCATCCGGCCGGGGCGTCCGCAGGAAAGGAGCACCGTAACTACCGCGAACAAAGCGGACACGATAAAGATTACAGGCGAACTGCTGACCCGGGCGCTGATTTCCCCCAGGCTTGACTGTTCGATCACTACAGGTACCAGCAGGTATCCCACCGCCCAGCCGGCAGCCAGACCCAGCGGACATCCGATAGCGCACAGCAGTAACGCCTGCTGGCGGATGATTCTTTTTAGCTGCCGGGGCGTCACCCCGATTGTCTTCAAAAGCCCGTAATAGCGGATATCTCCTGTCACGGAAATCTGAAAGATATTGTAGATGATGAGATATCCGGTGAAGATCACCAGGATCAGAAACGCCGCCATGGCGATCACCATTCCCGGATCCAGCTCCGATTCCGCCTGGGTGGAAGTATAGCCCCAGTTCACGCCGTAGTTGACGTAATTTCCCGCATCCGGATCCTCTCTCTGGTATCCCAGGTCTTTCTCAATCTCCTCCATGGTTCCGTCTATATTCATGCTGGAGGGCAGCATCACACTGAGGTCTGTGCGGAAAGGCTCCATGCCTTCCTTTTCCATCTCTTTTTCCAGATTCTTTACATAGGTTCTGGAAACATTTATAAAATGTACCGGACATATGGAATCATACTCCCACCATCCGGCAAGCACAAAGGTATCGGTTCTTGAACCGCCATTCTGATTCTTGTCAGATATCTGATAAGTGAGAGAAATCTCTGCTCCGATCTCCGGCGTTACGCCCAGCAGCTCCAGAGCCGCTTTATCCATGATAATCTCGTTCTCCGCTTCCGGCTCCCGTCCTTCTTCCAGTTCAATGTAGCTCCATTTCGTATTATTGGAGTCCATATAGCTGATCTCCGCCGGAACTTTGGCAAATACTCCGTCAGATATCGTCCCCGCCACGATCCGCTCTCCTGTGGCTTTTACCTTCCTGTGCCCGCTGATGTCCTGCGCCTGTTCCTCCGTCACGTCTTTAAACGTCCCGTGAGCGTAGCCGCCGATCTGACGGAAGGTGTAGGTCTGGTAGCTGCTGTTCAGGGACATGACGATGGTAAAAAGCGATGTAAAAAGAAGTGTGGTCAGCGCGATGGCCGCTACTGCAATAACATTTCTTTTTCCCGACGCCCGGAAAGAACGGAGGCTTAAATTCCTTATGGTCTTTCTGTTTTTTACCCTCATATCACGCCATCCTCCTTCCTCTGGAAGCAAGGATGCGGCCGTCCTCGATCCTTATGATCCGGTCCGCCATCTGCGCGATCTCTTCATTGTGGGTGATCATCACAATGGTCTGCGAAAATTTCTGCCCGGATATTTTCAGAAGTCCCAGTACATCCTGGGAAGTGCGGCTGTCCAGGTTCCCTGTGGGCTCGTCACACAGAAGGATCGCCGGTTTTGCCGCCAGCGCCCTGGCAATGGCAGCGCGCTGCTGCTGCCCTCCGGAAAGCTGTCCCGGAAGGTTCGCGGCTTTTTCCCGGATACCCAGGGTATCCAGAATATCGTTCACAAACGCCCTGTCCGCTTTCTTTCCATCCAGTTCCACAGGAAGCACCACATTCTCATAAACGCTCAGCACCGGAACCAGATTGTAGGACTGGAAGACGAATCCGATCTTCCTGCGCCGGAAGATCGTCAGCTCTTCCTCCTTCAGGGCAAAAATGTCCTTATCCTCTATGTAGACTTTTCCCGAATCCGGCCGGTCCAGACCTCCCAGCATATGGAGCAAAGTGGACTTCCCCGATCCGGAAGTTCCCACCACAGCTACGAACTCCCCTTTTTCTACCGACAGGCTGACGCCGTTCAGAGCCTTTACCTGGTTTTCTCCTTTTCCGTATATCTTAATAAGATTTTCTGCTTTCAGAACTGCCATATTGTTCTCGCCTCCTGTTAAATTTCCCGGTATTGACAGCGTCAGTGCCGGATTGTTTTTTTACTGCGCCAAAAATTTTCCTGTAAAACGAAAAATCTGTATGAATTTTTCGTTCATACAGATTATCTCACAGTATTCTTTCCAGAATCTTTCAGCCGGAAAATCAATTATGACAGTTCTGAAAGATTTTCTTTTATCCTGTTAGGCAGAAAAACCGAGAACACAGATCCCCGTCCTTTTTCCGAGGAGATCCTGATATATCCGCCTTCTCCCGCCAGAATCTCTCTCGCCAGATACAGACCGATCCCCACGCCGTCCTGATCCTGTGTTTCTTCTCCTCTGCGGAACCTCCGGAACACGAGCGGGATTTCCTCCTCGTCCAGGCCCCGGCCGGTGTCCTCCACTTCCACAGCGGTAAACAGTTCATACTGTTTCGTGCGGACCGTAATGCTTCCCCGGTCCGTGTATTTCACTGCGTTGTCCAGGATATTTCCAATGGCTTCCGCCGTCCATTTCCGGTCAAAACATACACTCACGGGTTCCGAAAGGTCTTTCAGCTCCAGCCCTTTCCGCTCTGCCTTTTGTCTGTAAGAGGCAATGGTCTCCGACAGCATTTCTCTGATATCCTGCTCCCGGGGATGAAGGGTTATGATCCCCGTTTCCAGTCGCGACATTTTGATCAGAGATCCGATAAGGAAATTCAGTTTTTCCGCCTGCTTCTGTATGGCTGTCAGAGATTCCTCCGCGTCGGGATCCGTCTCCCTCTCTGCCAGAAGCTGTGTGTAAAGAAGAAGATTCGCAATGGGCGTTTTGGTCTGATGGGAAATATCCGCGATCAGAGTTTTGATCTTTTCTTTTTCCGCCGCAGCCGCTTTCATGGATTTTTCCGACGCGTTCAGATAATCCGCCATCTCGTTTTCCAGGGCGGAACAAACGCTCTCGTCAAAACCGGACTCGCTGAAGCGTCCTGCCTGTGCCGCCTCCAGCATCCAGCGGAGCCGTTCTGTGATCTGTCTCTGTTTCCGGTTCTGAAATATGACGAACAGAATGCTTCCCGTCACACACGCCG
>CALWGI010000120.1 GCA_944380045.1 uncultured Blautia sp. | reverse complement strand
ATGTCGCAGTTATCAGAGGAGGAATTGGCCAATGAGTGAGCAGAGAAGAATGCCCGGCGGCAGGATGGGCCACGGCGGAAGAGGCATGGGTCCGGGAGAGAAAGCCCGCGACTTCAGAGGCGCCATGGCGAAGCTGTTCCGCTATATGGGAAGATATAAGTTCCGTTTCATACTGATGTTTGTTTTTGCGGTGGCGGGAACCGTGTTTAATATCGTAGGCCCCAAGGTTCTGGGAAAAGCCACCACGGAGCTTTTTAACGGACTGGTGGCGAAAGTGAACGGCACGGGAGGAATTGATTTTCATAAGATCGGAATGATCCTTCTGGGGGTTATGACTCTCTATCTGGTAAGCGCCCTGTTTTCTCTTATCCAGGGCTTTGTGATGACGGGGATCTCCAACGACGTCACTTATAATCTGCGGAAAGATATTTCCCGGAAGATCAACAGAATGCCGCTGAACTATTTTGAGAGCAGGACTCACGGCGAGATCCTTTCCAGAGTGACGAACGATGTGGACACTCTGCAGATGAGTCTGAACCAGAGCATGACGCAGCTGATCACTTCTGTGACGACGCTGATCGGCGTGCTGGTGATGATGCTTTCCATCAATGTGTGGATGACGCTGGCGGCGCTTCTGATCCTGCCGGTGTCTATGGTGATCATCAGTTTTGTGATGAAAAGATCCCAGAAATATTTCCGCGACCAGCAGAGCTATCTGGGAAAAGTCAACGGTCAGATCGAAGAAAACTACGGCGGCCACAATGTGGTGAAAGTTTTCAATAAGGAACAGGACGTGGTGGCGGAATTCGAGAAAGACAACAGGAAACTTTACGAATCCGCCTGGAAGTCTCAGTTTTTCTCCGGAATGATGATGCCTGTCATGCAGTTTGTGGGAAATCTGGGGTATGTGATGGTTGCTCTGCTGGGCGGTGTCTTCGCCATCAGGGGAACCATCGAAGTCGGAGATATCCAGTCCTTTTTCCAGTATATCCGTAATTTTACCCAGCCGATCCAGCAGATCGCTCAGGTGACGAACCTGCTTCAGTCTTCCGCGGCCGCTTCGGAGAGAGTGTTTGAGTTCCTGGAAGAGCCGGAGGAGGATCAGACTGTAGAAAATCCGGCGGATATCCGGAACCTGAAAGGAAACGTGCAGTTTGAACATGTGTCCTTCGGCTATAATCCCGACAAAATGATCATCCATGATTTTTCCGCGGATGTGAAGGACGGACAGGAGATTGCCATTGTAGGCCCCACAGGCGCGGGCAAGACCACCATGGTAAAACTTCTGATGCGTTTCTATGATGTGAACAGCGGCGAGATCAAAATCGACGGACATAATGTGAAGGATTTCAACAGAAGCGAACTCAGGGAAATGTTCGGTATGGTGCTGCAGGACACCTGGCTGTTCTCCGGCACGATCATGGAAAACATCCGCTACGGACGCCTTGACGCCACGGACGAGGAAGTGATCGCCGCGGCGAAAGCAGCCCATATCCATAACTTTATCATGCAGCAGCCCGGAGGTTACCAGATGGTGCTTGACGAGGAGACCAGCAATATTTCCCAGGGGCAGAAGCAGCTGCTTACTATCGCCAGGGCGATCCTCGCGGATAACAGGATCCTGATCCTGGATGAAGCGACTTCCTCTGTAGATACCAGGACAGAGATGCAGATCCAGAAAGCCATGAATAATCTGATGAAAGGCAGGACCAGTTTCGTGATCGCCCACCGTCTCTCCACCATCAGAGACGCGGATCTGATCCTCGTGATGAAGGACGGGGATATCGTGGAACAGGGAAATCATCAGGAGCTTCTGGCGAAAGGCGGTTTCTACGCAGAGTTGTATAACAGTCAGTTTGAGCAGAAGGCCGCAGGCTGAAAAAAACCGGATCACAGATAAAATGTGGTCCGGTTTTTCTTATGGTTTTTCAGTTCAAATGCGAAATTTTATCCTGATAGCGGTCAAGGATATCCTGCAGTGTGATCTTTTTCATTTCTTTTTCCGCAGTCTCCTGTATTCTGTCAAAATAATCCTGAAGAGAAAGCTGGATATAGATTCCCACGCCACACTCCGGATTGGTGTGGGTATCCAGATGGAGCAGGGGTTTGTCTCCTTCTACAGCTTTATAGATATCCAGCAGTGTAATAGCGGAAGGCGCGGCCGTCAGAGACGGGGTGGGGTGTCCCTGCACGCTTGAGAGCAGTCCCGCCCGGCGAAGAGCGGACATAAGCTGCCGCACGCATCCGGGATTCGTGTGTATGCTTTCCGCGATGCTGCCGCTGGATAGGGAACCTTTGGGATTCAGAACAATAAAGGCCATAATATGGACTGCGTCGCTGACTCTTGTGGAATATTTCATAAATCGTTCCTCCTCAAATGTTAATTTAATTATAACAGCATATTGACATGCCCGCAAGGGAATGTTACACTGAGATTAATGTTAAATATAAATTTACAATAAATACAGGAGAATGTTATGAAGGAAAACAGAGCTTTTGAGAACATGAGGATGACAGCCCTTGAACGATTGACGGGAAGAGATCCCGAAGAAATACAAAAAAATACCGGGATTGTCTTTGTGCCGGAGACCTCGGAATTCCGTCTGACCTCCATGGGACAGGACATCGTGGTTTCCTGGCCGGAATGCAAAATAGAGCCGGAACTGAACCAGTGGCACCATCTGGCAATCCTTCATTATATGGACACGGCGGACGGCAGCAGTCTGACCGGCGAGCTGATGAGTTTCGGAGAACAGCCGGGCGGAATGGTACGGGGAGGCGGGTTTGACAGGCTTTGTGAGCAGACTGTCAGCCGCAGCATGGGAAACTGTCCGGAAGAAGCGGTGAAAGAAGCATGTCTGGCACTGGGCGGCAAAATCATATCCTGCAATGCTGATCTGGGAATCGTATTTCCTTTTCTCCCGTATTATCCGGTGACGCTGAAAATCTGGTTTGCAGATGAAGAGATTGCCGGAACCGGAAGAATGTTCCTGGACCGCAGCGCAGAACATTTCCTTTCTGTGGAGGACGCGGTGACAGTGGGAACGCTTCTTCTGGAAGAAATACAGAAAAAACTGCAGGAAAGACAGAGTTGATTTTCGCCATATAATATCATGATATTGTATTAAGGGGTGAAAATATGATAAAAACGACTGAAATGATGTTTCCGAACATGTGGAACGCAGACTTTTTTATGCAGATTACAGCAGGACTGCAGTTTTGAGTTGCATTTTTCGGAAAAGTGTGCTATATTATTTTCGACATATGACGGAAATGAAACGGAGGTGTCACTATGGCAAGACCAAGAAGATGCAGAAGAGTCTGTTCGGAACCGGATTACAGCAGTTTTATGCCGGACGGGATTCCCTGCAGTGAAACCGTGACCCTCGCAGTAGACGAATACGAGGTGATCCGGCTGATCGATCTGGAGAAGCTGACTCATGAGCAGTGCGCGAAGCGGATGGATATTTCCAGGACCACGGTGACAGAGATTTATGAGAGCGCCCGTGAGAAGATCGCTGACAGCATTGTGAATGGGAAGCGGCTGATCATAGAAGGCGGCGATTACCGCCTCTGCGACGGCTCAGCGGTTCATTTCTGCCGGAAAAGATGCGGCAGGGCGTCCGGTATTCCCCGGATAGCTGCCTCAGTCAGGTTGAAAGGAGATCATGAGATGAGAATTGCAGTAACATTTGAAAACGGGAATGTATTTCAGCATTTTGGACACACAGAACAGTTTAAGCTCTATGATGTGGAGAACGGCAGTATTGTAAAAGAGCAGGTTGTGGATACCAATGGCAGCGGACACGGCGCTCTGGCAGGCTTCCTGAAAGAGATGGGCGTGAATACGCTGATCTGCGGCGGTATCGGAATGGGAGCCAAGAACGCCCTTGCGGACGCCGGCATCGAGCTTTACGGCGGTGTGACCGGAAACGCGGATGAAGCGGTAAAAGCGCTCCTGGCCGGAAATCTTGCCTTTAATCCGGATATCCAGTGCAGCCATCACGGCAACGGACATCATGGAGAAGGCCACAACTGCGGCGGCCATGGCGACGGTCATCACTGCGGCGAAGATAAGCATGGCTGCGCGGGAAATCACTGATAACAAGGCTTACCTTCCGTCATGGATGAGGTAACTCTCCAGCCCTGCCCGTATGAACTGATCGATGGCCTGCTGGATCCGGGTCCAGTCCTGACAGTTGTTTTTCAGCATACGTTTATTGATCGCCAGACATCCGTTCATCTGGAAATACAGGACAGCTTCCGCCTGCTCATAGGAGAGGAGGCTGTTCTGCATGAGCCGGGTAACGAAATCTTCCTTGGACAGCTCGCAGAGTCTGTCCAGGAAGCGGGCGGAGGCGATCTCATCAAAGAAAAGAATACGGTATTCCGGATTTTCCTGCACCTTCTGACAGAAAGGATAGGTGCATCTTGTCTTTTCCGGGCACATCACATGGTCGTAGACCTTTGTGGTGTCCTGTACAAGCATGTCTATAATATCGTCCAGCACATCGTCCAGATCATAATAATGAAGATAGAAAGTTCCCCTGTTAATTTCTGACAGCTTGCAGATCTCTGTGACTGTGATTTTGGAAAAGGGCTTCTGTCGCATCATTGAAAGAAGCGATTCCCGGATCACATTTCTTGTATATCGGGTGCGGCGGTCCGTCCCCTGATTTTTTTCTTTACTCTTCAATCAAAATCCCCCTTTTCAAGACAGATTTCCGGATCTGTTCAGGAATCGTACAGTCTGGTAAATCTGATGATTGAATTTCCGGTGTATTTATCATAATATATGGAACATAGAAAATCAACATGTTGTTCATAAATTTACCGGGTGTGCATAACAGTTCTGCCTCAGGGATGAACTGCTGCAGATCTGAATCGACAGGAGGACATTATGGGACATATTATTGCAGTATCAGGAAAAGGCGGAGTAGGAAAAACAACACTCTGCGGTTTATTGATCCAGTATCTCTGTGAGTCCGGCAAGAAGCCGGTGCTTGCGGTGGACGCGGACGCCAATTCCAATCTTAACGAAGTATTGGGTGTGGAAGCAGGAGTGACTCTTGGAGAACTACGGGAAGAGATAGAGCGGGCCGGAACGGATCCCCGGTATAAAATTCCCGCGGGAATGACAAAGGCCGCCTGGCTGGAATGCAGGATGGACGACGCGCTGACAGAAGAAGATGACTATGATCTGATGATCATGGGGCGTTCCCAGGGTCAGGGATGTTACTGTTATGTAAATGGGATCGTGCAGACTCAGATTCAGAAACTGCAGAGCCATTATCCCTATATTGTAGTGGATAACGAGGCTGGGATGGAACATATCAGCAGGGGAATCCTTCCCAATATGGAGATCGCCATTCTGGTAAGCGACTGTTCCAGAAGAGGCGTACAGGCGGCGGGAAGGATCGCGGCGCTGATGAAAGAACTGGACTTTCATCCGAAGAAGGTAGGGTTGATCGTCAACCGCGCGCCGGAAGGAAAGCTGGATGAAGGAACCATGGAGGAAGTGAGAAAGCAGAATCTGGAGCTTCTGGGCGTGGTTCCCCAGGACGAGGACGTTTACCGCTTCGACTGCGAAGGCCGTCCTACCGTACAGCTTCCCAAGGATTCTCCGGTAAGGACCGCACTGAAAGGAATCATTGAGAAACTGGGATTATAACATAAACTGGCGGCGCAAAAATCCGCGCCGCCAGTGAGAAAGAAGGCGGAAAAATGATCGCGTTTGCAGACTGTCAGGACGTCAGAAAAATGACGGTGATCAGAGAAATAGACTGTCCGGTATGTGGAGCCAGAGACGGAATAGAGGTATTCGAGCGGGAAAATCAGACTGTGGGAGACAGTGTATGCGATAAGTGCGGGTATACCATACCGGAAGGGGTAGTGCTGGATCTATTTCTGGAAGACAACGTTCCGGGAAGAACAAAGTAGAGCTTGCTGATGTTATTCTGTCTCTTATTAAAAATGAGGAGAATCAAAATACTGTATGACGAAATCGAGCCTTGAATATGTTATAATTTTA
>CALWGI010000119.1 GCA_944380045.1 uncultured Blautia sp. | reverse complement strand
AAAAAAAAGTATTTCCTCAGGGAACGTCCGCAGCGCCGGCACTTCACGAATGCGAAGCATGAGTGTTAGTACCGCTGCGCGAGGATCAAGTGCGAACGGTTCCCTGAGGAAAACTTTTTTATATATTTTACATCAGAAATCCCTTGCGGCCTCCGTCAGGATCTCCAGAATCTGATCCTCCGTAAACCGGCTGCTGTCCAGACAGATATCATACTGGCTGAGATCCGTCCACTTCTCATCTGTAAAGAATTCATAATACGCCCGTCTCTGCTTATCCATGTTCTTCACCATTTTGCGCGCGCTTTTTTCCTCCCGTCCTGTGCGGGCTCTGATGTTGCGTACACGGAGATCGAAGGGGGCGTGGATAAATACGGTGAGAGATTTGTCTCTCAGGATATGATTGGCGCACCGTCCTACGATAACGCAGTTGCCTTTCTCCGCAAGAGAGAGAATGATATTCCTCTGGATCTCAAAAAGCACATCGTTCATGGGAATCGCGTAATATTCCGGACTGATCTGGATCTCATGATCTACTGAGAAGCGCCACTGGTTGGGCTTCTTCTCGTCCACGCTTGCGAACTGGTCAAAAGGAACCTGTTTTTCTTTACTTGCCATTTCGATCAGTTCCTTGTCATAAAATGCATATCCGAGTTTATCTGCCAGCGCTTTGCCGATCACACGGCCGCCGCTGCCGTACATACGATTGATGGTAATAATATGTTTACTCATATGAAATCCTCCCTTCCGACGCTTTTTCAGTGTTTTTTATTTGGTTTTATCATACCATAATTTTCAGGCAATTTCCATAAGAATCATATAAAAACTGAAATTTAATTATGGAAAATGACAGACCATCAATGTCGCGGAAGATAGGAACTTGTCGAGTGAAATTCCTTGACGCTGCATCATGAAAACGTCTATAATACAGGTATTCCCAGAGAAAAACAAAAAAATACCGGTATTTTTTACAATTTTCGCGATTAATTTTGGTAGGTTTGCATAAATCGAAAAAAATTTACTTGACATATGAAGTCCTATTAAATATAATTTTCTTATGCATTACAGAAATGTTACAAAATGGTAAATGAACGCTTTCATTTGCTTTTATATAGACATAAAGAAATGCAAGGAATATTGGAGTTATGAGAAACAGAAAATTACCAGAAAACAGTGAAACAATCCAGATGAAAAGTAAAAAGATTTCTCCTGCTCATGGAGTGATCTCCGTGTCGGTCTGCGTTCTTACAGTAGTCGCACTTTCAGTGGGATGCAGGATCGCGGGAAGCGGGGAGAAGGGCGAGGTGTACGCCGCAGCTGAGACGGGCGCCGCGCATTCCAGCAGTGTGGATTATGACCTGCCCACAGGTATCGCCGGTGTTGCCACAGGAGTGAGTTCAGCTCCTGAGGAAGGTTCTTCTATCTACAGGATCGGAACATCCTGCGATCACGTTGTTGTAGGACAGCGTGTGCAGAAGGTGGAGAGTACCGTGGAAGCGGTGAATTTAAGTGATTCCATGGCTGCCGCTGTGGAGGATCTTGACGCGAAAGCTGTTTCGCTGGCCTCCTCCGCAACTATGATGACAGATACGGATTACGCGAATCTTCTGCAGATCGTGGAAGCGGAAGCCGGAACAGAAGATATCAAAGGCCGCGTGCTTATCGCCAATGTGATCATGAACAGAGTGAAGCATCCGGAATTTCCGAATACTGTTTCCGAGGTAATATGGGAATATGATAACGGAGTCGCGCAGTTTTCACCGATCGCTGACGGAAGGATCGGGGAAGTGACAGTTTCCGACGAGACGAGAGAGGCTGTCAAACAGGCTCTGGAAGGCGTGGATTACTCTGAGGGAGCGTTGTTCTTCATTCAGAAGTCCGCTGCTGAGAAGCATAATATCGAATGGTTTGAAAAAGACCTGACGCGTCTTTTCAAACACGGAGTCCATGAGTTCTACACTTATCCGGACGAGGTTTCCGCAGACAAAGAGAAAACTGTGGAGATGGAAACAAAAACAAAAGAATCATAAACATGACTGCCCTGCGGACAAAAGCGCCGCAGGGTTTTTATATTTTTATGGCAATTTGACGGAGAACGTGATACAATGATTCCGAAAAAAACTGCAGCGTCCTGCGGGGCGCGATGAATGAGAGAAAGGCAGGAACTTAAGATGCAGATATTATATAAAAGCACCAGAGGAAACGGAGAAACCGTAACCGCATCCCAGGCGATCCTGAAAGGACTTTCCGGGGACGGCGGCCTGTTCGTACCGGTGAGTATCCCGAAGCTGGATATTCCTCTGGAGAAGCTTGCGGACATGACCTATCAGGAGACGGCCTATGAAGTGATGAGCCGGTTCCTTACAGATTATACAGAGGAAGAACTTAAGAACTGCATTGCCAGAGCTTATGATTCCAAATTTGACACAGAGGAGATCGCGCCTCTTCATAAGACTGCGGACGGAGTTTATTTCCTGGAGCTGTTCCACGGGGCGACCATCGCGTTTAAGGATATGGCGCTTTCCATACTGCCGCACCTGATGACTACCGCGGCGAAGAAGAACGGCGTGAAGAATGAGATCGTTATCCTCACCGCCACCTCGGGAGACACAGGCAAGGCCGCCATGGCGGGATTCGCGGATGTGCCGGGGACGAAGATCATCGTCTTTTATCCGAAACACGGCGTCAGCCCCATTCAGGAGAAGCAGATGGTCACCCAGAAAGGGAACAATACCTATGTGGTGGGGATCACCGGTAATTTCGACGACGCCCAGAGCGCGGTGAAGAAGATGTTCAACGACCAGGCTATGGCGGATGAACTTCAGGAGGCGGGATATCAGTTTTCCTCCGCGAACTCAATTAATATCGGACGTCTGGTTCCCCAGATCGTCTACTATGTATACGCCTACGGAAGACTCCTGAAATCAGGAGAGATCAACTGTGGCGATAAGATCAATATCACAGTGCCCACCGGTAATTTCGGAAACATCCTGGCGGCTTACTACGCCAAACTGATGGGACTTCCGGTAAACAGGCTGATCTGCGCCTCCAATGAGAACAAGGTGCTTTTTGATTTCTTCCGCACAGGAACCTACGACAGAAAGAGAGATTTCATCCTCACCTCTTCCCCGTCCATGGATATCCTGATCTCCAGCAATCTGGAGCGTCTGATCTACCGTCTTACAGGAGAGGATTCTCAGAAGTGCCGCGGGCTTATGGAGGCATTAAGTTCCGGAGGCGAGTATACCATCACAGAAGAGATGAAGGAGGGGCTGGCTGATTTTTATGGCAACTTCCTCAGCGAGGGAGAAACCCGCGAAGCCATAAGCGCCACTTATTACGGATCCGGGTATGTGATCGATCCCCATACCGCGGTTGCCGCCGGCGTATATCAGAAATATCTCCGGGATACAAAAGACCGCACGCCTGTTGTCATAGCTTCCACCGCAAGCCCATATAAATTTACAAGGAGCGTAATGGACGCCGTCTCCGACAGATATGAAGGGCTGGACGACTTTGCCCTGGTGGACGCGCTTTCCGCTCTTACAGGTATTCCTGTTCCCAGGGCGGTGGAAGAGATCCGGACGGCTCCGGTGCTTCACGATACGGTGGTTGACGCCGGTGAAATGCCGGAAACAGTCAGAAAGATTCTCGGAATCCGGTAAAAAAAGTGAAATGCCAAAATAAGGCAGAGATCTATCTGATATATCAGAATAAAATGTTGAAAAAACGAAAATAATAGAGTACAATAAAAGCAAGAGAAATCCTGGAATGTGCGAGGCCCCTTCAGTTTTTGAACCTACATCGACATTAAGGGAATCCAATATCGCAGATGTAATGTCAGACCTCTCGTTGTGGTAGGCAGCGCATTTTGTTGAGGACACCCACCTGGCTGCGGCTAGGAGTCAAAAAGAAGGGAACGGCATTCCGGGACTTTCAGAAAAGATGAGCCATCTGCATGGCTCTTTTTTTAAAGATAAACGCTGTAATGTTGGGAGGAAATGAAAATGGTTACAGAAAGAGTTTTTGACAGCCTTTCCACAGGGGAGAAGGTTACAGCCTACCGTCTGGAGAACAGCCGGGGCGCATACGCGGAGGTGCTTGATTACGGAGCGATCCTCAGAGTGCTCTGTGTGCCGGACAGGAACGGGAAACTGACGGACGTTGTCCTTGGCTACGATTCCATAGAAGGCTATCTGACCAACGGCTGCTTCTTCGGAGCGACCATCGGCCGGAGCGGGAACAGAATCGAAGGCGGTAAATTTACCCTGGACGGACAGGACGTGGTACTGGCGAAGAATGAAGGCGAGAACAACCTTCACAGCGGTCCCGACGGTTTCGAAAAGAAAATGTGGAAGGCGCAGCCGGACGGCGATAAGAACCGCGTCACATTTTCCAGGATCAGTCCGGACGGCGAAAACGGTTTTCCCGGGGAATTCAACGTTTCCGTTACATATGAACTTACCGATGAGAACGAGCTGAGGATCGTTTATGAAGGCGTCTGCGACAAGACCACCGTCGCCAATATGACGAACCACTCTTATTTCAATCTTTCCGGAGAGGGAAGCGGAGACGTTCTGGATCAGTATCTGACCATCCACGCCCAGTCCTATACTCCTGTGAGAGAAGATTCCATCCCGCTGGGTGAGAATGCCCCGGTAGAGGGAACGCCCATGGATTTCCGCAGGGAGAAACCGATCGGACAGGATATCAACGCCGATTTCCTGCAGCTGAAGCACACCGGAGGATTCGACCACAACTACGTCACAGACGGTTACAATAAGGCTGAAATCCGTGAGATCGCGGCGGCGCGTTCCGCTGAGACCGGAATCCGCATGGAAGTGCTTACCGACTGTCCCTGCGTACAGTTCTACGCCGGCAATTTTGTGGAAAATGAAAAAGGCAAGAACGGACATGTATACGGCAAGAGGAACGGATTCTGCCTGGAGACTCAGGTGGAGCCCAACGCGGTAAATGTTCCGGCTTTTCATTCCCCGATCCTGAATAAGGGAGACAAATACTACTCAGAAACTGTTTACCGTTTCTCCGCAGAGTAAACGGCGGATCTTTTTCTGAAAAAAACTGCCATGTTTTCTGGTTTTCTTCATATACTTTTTATATGAGGAAAACCAGATTTTTTTGTATGTGCAGGATCGTACTGTTTTTGTTCCTGGCGGGAATGGCGGCTGTGAACAGGGCTCTGGCGGAACAGGCGGACCGGAAAAGTGAATATCTCGCCGATTTAAACGAACAGCTGAAGCAGGAAAAAACTCAGCCGGGGGAGACGATACAGGAAGAGGAAAATACTTCTCCTGTAGAGCAAAATAAAACAGTAGAATCAAAAACGGGTGGTGAAGAACCTGTGATCCGAGTACTTCTTATGGATTCCGGCTATAATTCCTATTTCCATCCGGAACTTGTTCTTGTCTGCAATGGGAAAGAAACTGTTTATACCCCGGAAACTGTTAAAGCCGAAGGCGGGTCCGTCACCGTGCCGGAATGCGGAGATGGAATCCGGATCACTTCTATCCGGCGACAGAACGGTAATCCCGTTTATGAAGGCTCTCTTCATATCATGGCAAAAGAGGAAGGGCTTGTGGTTGTAAATGAACTTCCCCTGGAAAGTTACCTCAAGGCCGTGGTTCCCAGTGAAATGCCGGCGGGATATGCAAAGGAGGCTCTGAAGGCCCAGGCGGTCTGCGCCAGGACTTACGCCTGGATACATATTCAGGAGCAGGGACTTGAGGAGTACGGGGCGGACGTGGACGACAGCGTGAATTATCAGGTGTATCAGAATATACCGCCCCAGGAAAGCACCACAGAGGCGGTCATGGAGACGCGGGGACAGATCCTGTGCCAGAATGGAGAGCCGGTGGAGACATATTATTTTTCCACGTCCTCAGGAGTCACCAGTACAGATGTGATCTGGGGCGCAGACTCCGCAGCTCCCTATCTGAAAAGCGTGTCCTGCTCATTTGACAGCGACGAACCGTGGAGCCGCTGGCAGGTGGAGATCCCCTGGCGGAATCTGGAAGAACGGGCGGAGGAAGCGCTGGGTGAGTCCGGCGGCCTTACGGGAATCTCCATAACGGAAAAACAGGAAAGCGGAGCGGTCACGGGGCTTTCGGCTGTGACAGAGGCAGGCGTTCTGGAACTGGGAGACGAATATGCCGTCCGGGAATTCCTGTCTCCTTCGGGCTGCGTGA
>CALWGI010000118.1 GCA_944380045.1 uncultured Blautia sp. | reverse complement strand
TAAGTTTGTTCCGGTCAAGATAACCTCTGGTTACCTATCCCTTTTACTGTTTGTTGGTTTATTAACCGTTCGAAAAATTTAATAAATGGAATTTTCGAGAATCGTATGTGTCTCACTGTTTAGTTATCAAGGTTCCTGTCTCTCAGACAGCTCATTTACTTTACCACTTCTTCCAGATCCTGTCAAGAACTTTTTTCAGTTTTTTTCAGGATATTTTTTGCTGCTCAAGCAGCTTCCCGGAAGTCGCGATGGCTTCGATATGTCTGTCCTGTTGACAGCTTGTTTACTCTATCATACTTTCCATCTTATGTCAACAACTTTTTTCAATTTTTATAATTGTTTAAATTGTATGTTCATAAGATGTTTTTTGACAACCTGGTTAGGATACCACTCTTTCACCAGGCTGTCAACTGGTATTTTGATTTTTATGTGTTTTTAACCGT
Source organism: uncultured Blautia sp. (assembly GCA_944380045.1). Taxonomy (GTDB): domain Bacteria; phylum Bacillota; class Clostridia; order Lachnospirales; family Lachnospiraceae; genus Blautia_A. The sequence continues at coordinate 5,760 of CALWGI010000118.1, read as the reverse complement.
CAGCGTCAGTGTACGAGGGTCAACAAGCTCCATGCCACGTGATCTCTGCAATTTTCAGCGTTATCCTCTGTCAGCGCACGTTTTGACTTCTCTCTGTCCGGCCAGATACTCCCTGACCTCATGCAGCGAAGGCAGGATACGTTCTGCCAGATTTTCCATTTCTTCCGTCGGCTCTGCGAGATCCGGCACCATAATCGGTTTCATTCCCGCCGCATGGGCCGCCCTGATCCCGTTATAGGAATCTTCTACCGCACACGAATCCTCTGGCCGCGCCTGAAGCCTCCTGCATGCTTCCAGATAGATATCGGGAGCCGGCTTGCTTCTCTTCACCATATCGCCGCATACGATCACATCAAAAAAGCGGATGATTCCTGCTTCCTCCAGTTCTTTTCGGACAACCGCTTCTCTGGTGGATGTTGCCAGGCCTGTTTTAATTTTTTCTCTGTTCAGATATTCCAATATTTCCCTGACTCCGGGTTTCACAGGAAGATTCCCTCCCGCCGCCTCCATATGGTACAGTGCGGACATTTCCTTCTTGTAGTCGTCATAGGGGAAATCTTCTCCATATGCGTCCAGAAATATCTGCCGTGTTGCCGCGGCGTTGGTTCCCAGACACTGACGGCACACAGTCTCAACATCGTCAAAACCATATTTCTCCGCCACCACTTTCCAGGTTTTTATTACAAGCGCCTCTGAATCAAAGATTACGCCGTCCATATCAAATACGACTGCTTCTGTCATTTCCTTCTCCTATGTTCAAGACCCGCCCGCGAGTCTCAGTACTTAATTCTTTCCCGTTTGACAAAAACATCTGCAGTCCTCAGATGAACTGCAGATATTCTGATCCTGTTTTTATTCTTTTCCCGGATTGTTCATGATATATCTTATGGCGTCCTGGATCCAGGATACATAAACCAGCTTTACGCCTTTCTGTTCTCCCATGGAACTGCGGCATACCTCGGGAAGGATCACCGTATCAAATCCGAGCTTCCTGGCCTCCGCCACTCTCTGGGCAGCCATGCTCACAGCGCGGACTTCGCCGCTTAATCCCACTTCTCCGAACGCCATCACCGAATCCGGGATCACGATATCCTTGCAGCTGGATACCACCGCAAGAGAAATCCCCAAATCTATGGCGGGTTCCGTCATTTTCATGCCGCCGGCGATATTCACATACGCGTCGCAGGAAGCCAGATGGATCCCGACCTTTTTCTCCAAAACGGCCATCAGCAGATTGACACGGTTAAAATCCGTTCCCACGGCAGTCCGGCGGGGAATGCCGAAATTGCTCTGGCATACAAGCGCCTGGATCTCTACCAGGATCGGCCTGGTCCCCTCCATGGAACAGGCGACGATCGACCCGGAAGTTCCGTTGGGTTTCCCGTTCAGCATGAATTCCGAAGGGTTCTTCACCTCCGAAAGCCCGGTGTTCCTCATTTCGAATACGCCGATCTCATTGGTGGAACCGAATCTGTTCTTGACAGCCCGGAGGATCCTGTAGGACGCATGACGGTCTCCTTCAAAATAAAGCACCGTATCCACCATGTGTTCCAGGACTCTGGGGCCGGCCACATTCCCTTCTTTCGTCACATGGCCCACAATAAAGATCGATACTCCCAGTCCCTTGGCGATCTGCATCAGGATGTTTGTGGACTCTCTCACCTGGGAAACGCTTCCCGGAGCGGAACTGATCTCCTCGTGGAACATAGTCTGAATGGAATCCACCACAACCGTATCGGGCTTTTTCCTCTCGATCACTTCTCTTACCGTCTCGAGATTCGTCTCGCAGAGGATCTGAAGATTCTCATTGAATTCCCCGATACGGTCCGCCCTCATCCTGATCTGGCGGGCAGACTCCTCACCGGATATATAAAGGACACTCTTTCCATCCAGGGCCAGATTCCTGCACACCTGTAAAAGAAGGGTGGATTTTCCGATTCCCGGATCTCCACCCACCAGAACAAGAGAGCCGGGGACAATTCCTCCCCCCAGCACTCTGTCAAGCTCTGTGATCTTTGTCAGAATCCTCTCATCCTCCGAAAGACGGATATCGTTCAGTTTCAGCGGCTCTGCGCGCCCGCCGGTCTTCCCGGCAGCGCTTCCTGCCCCGGAACTTTTTTTCGCGGATACCGTCTCCTCCACAAAAGTATTCCAGGCCTTGCACGCCGGACACTGTCCCATCCATTTGGAGGATTCATAACCGCATTCCTGACAAAAATAAACTGTTTTTCTGTTTTTCAGCATTTTTTAATCTTCACTTCTACCGATTCCGCACCGCCGAGTTCCGCGCTGAAAGAAAGCTTGCCGCCAAGATTCGTCTTCATGGTTCCGGCGTCCGCTCCATTGATGATGATATCGTATTCACAGTCAGCTTCCATTCCGACTGTGATCTGCGCGTCTTCCGCTCCTTCAATACTGAAGCTCATGGAAGTGCCGTCCTGTTCCAGATTAAAAACAGCAGTTCCCGGAACAGATTCATATACGAACATTCCGTTTCGCTCCAGTTTCGTGATATCCCGGTAGGTCTTTACTTTGTACATGTCTCCCTGATGCTGGTAATCGGATACCTTGGATTTCTGATCCAGCTCGTAATTTCCGAAGCTGATGCTCCCGTTTTCCTCTGTGCGGATCAGTTCTTTTACTACTGCCATATTCTTATGTCCTCCCTAAGACTTTTCTGTTGTTTGGTATATCATTCATTATACCATTTACCCCTTTTTTTGAACAGTGGACTTCTGTATATTTAATATCTTTTTCATAATTCCTTCCGCACATTCCGTTATTCCTGCTCCGCGGCGTCACGGACGGGAACAAACTTCAGATTCTTCTGATGCAGCTGTATTTTCACCGTATCTCCTGGTAAAATCCGGCCTTCCAGGATCTCGTTCGCAAGAGTATCCTCGATCCTGGTCTGGATCGCCCTCCGCAGGGGCCTTGCTCCGTATTTGCTGTCATATCCGGCTTCCGCGAGAAAATCCTTCGCGGAATCCGATATTTTCAGCCGGATGTCCATCTGCTCCCGGCATCTTGCGTCCAGATTCCTGAGAAGCAGACTGACGATCTTGCGGATATGCTGCTTATTCAGCGGATGGAATACCATGATCTCGTCAATCCTGTTCAGGAACTCCGGTTTAAAAAGTCTGCGGACTTCATCCATTACGTTGGATTTCATTCTCTCATAATCCTGTTTCTCATCCTGGCCTGACATGAATCCGAGTTTTTTCGGCTCGATGATCGCCTGGGCGCCGGCGTTGGAAGTCATGATGATTATGGTCTGTTTGAAATCCACCTTTCGTCCATGGGCGTCCGTGATATGTCCGTCGTCCAGGACCTGCAGGAGAATATTAAACACATCCGGATGCGCCTTTTCGATCTCGTCAAAAAGGAGCACGCTGTACGGATTTCGTCTTACTTTCTCGCTGAGCTGTCCGCCTTCATCATATCCCACATATCCGGGCGGGGATCCGATAAGCTTGGATACGCTGTGTTTCTCCATGTATTCCGACATATCGACGCGGATCATCGCCTGCTCGCTGCCGAAGACCGCCTCTGCCAGGGCTTTGGAAAGTTCTGTCTTTCCCACGCCGGTGGGTCCCAGGAACAGAAACGATCCGATGGGACGGGCGGGATCTTTAAGCCCTACTCTTCCTCTTTTTACCGCCTGCGCAACCGCTTTCACCGCTTCGTCCTGGCCGATCACTCTCTTGTGAAGTTCTTTTTCCAGATGGGCAAGGCGCTTCGACTCGCCCTCCGTCAGACGCTGCACCGGGATCCTGGTCCAGTCAGAAACGATGTCGGCTACGGATGTCTCAGTAACCGTAAGGGGCATTCTCCGGCTTCCCCTCTGTTTACGGATCTTATATTTCTCCAGTCTGTCCTCCGCCTCGTTCTGTCTCTTCTGGGCTTCTTTTGCCAGAGCGATATCTCCGGTGCGGACAGCCTCCTCCTTCTCCCGCAATGCCGCGCGGATCTCTTCTTCCAGGGCTTCGGTACCCGAGGCGCCTTTATATCCTCCGATCTGGACTTTAGACGCGGCCTCGTCGATGATATCAATGGCCTTATCCGGAAGGAAACGGTCGTTGATATAACGCACGGACATCTTCACCGCGGCTTCCAGGGCACTGTCTTCGATCACTACGCCGTGATGTTTCTCATAATAGGGTCTTAAGCCCTTCAGGATTTCCAGCGCCTCTTCTTCCGTCGGTTCCTCCACTGTCACAGGCTGGAATCTTCTCTCCAGGGCGGCGTCCTTTTCGATATATTTACGGTATTCCTCCAGTGTGGTGGCGCCGATGAGCTGTATCTCCCCTCTGGAAAGAGAAGGCTTCAGGATATTGGAAGCATCCAGGGCACCTTCCGCGCCCCCCGCTCCGATAATGGTATGGAGCTCGTCGATGAAAAGAAGGATCCCCCTGTTTTCTCTGACTTCATCCACCACATTGCGGATACGTTCTTCAAACTCTCCCCGGTATTTGCTTCCGGCAACCATTCCGGAAAGATCCAGTACGACTACCCGCTTGTTCTTTACCGTGTCGGGAACCATTCCCGCCACGATCCTCTGCGCCAGTCCCTCGGCGATAGCCGTTTTTCCCACGCCGGGTTCTCCCACCAGGCAGGGGTTGTTCTTTGTCCTGCGGCTGAGGATCTGAACGATACGGGCAATCTCCCTGTCCCTGCCCACAACCGGATCCAGTTTGCCTTCCGCAGCCATGGCCGTAAGATCACGGCTGTACTGGTCCAGGACCGGCGTGCCGGTTCCGTTTTTCTTCTTTACCGCGCGCGCCGCCTGCATCTCCTCCGCGGCGGCTTCACCGTCCGCTCCCATAACTGTCAGTATGGCCGCGTAGAGCTTCTGGATATTTATCCCCATTGTGTACAAAAGCCTCGTCGCCACAGAATCTGTTTCTTTCAGCATGGCCAGAAGGAGATGTTCCGTTCCGGCAAGCTCCTCACGCCGGGCGGAAGCATCCTGAGCGGCGTTTTCAAGAATCTGCACGGCCCTCGGACTGTACCGGGGCGTTTTTTCTATTGTCACAGTATCCGGAGGCGCGACAAGCTTCCGGATCAGCTCCGTAAGGCGCTCCTCTTCCACTCCGAATTCTGCCAGTATCCTGCCCGCTGTTCCCTCCGGCTCTTTCAGCAGCCCGGCCAGGATATGCTCTGTTCCGATATAACTGTGATTTAAAGACATTGCTGTTTTTTTCGCCAGGTTCAGCGCTTCTTCAGCCTGTCTGGTAAATCTTTTCTGCATGGTCTCCTCCTAACTGTCTATTCCGTATTCGTCATATATTTCGTCAATAAGAGCATGGACCTCTTCTCTGGACACATTTTTGCAGCATCCTCTGGCCATAGCCACCACCAGATGCTGCTTCATCTCCTCCAGAGCCTTGATCTTATCCACGTCCACCGCGATCACCGCGCCTTTTCTCCTGTCTATGGTCACAAACCCCTCCTGCCGGAGAAGCGCATACGCTTTATTCACTGTATGCATATTGATCCCGATAGTATCCGCCAGCTGCCTTACCGACGGCAGAGCATCGCCTTCCCTCAGTCTTGAGGTGGCGATTCCAAGGATGATCTGATTCATAAGCTGTACATAAATGGCCTCGTCACTGTTAAAATCTATTTCAATTACCATATAACAGCCTCCTTGTCTTTTGTTACACATATAGTAGCACATCATGCACAGTTTGAAAACAATTTTTTTCAAAACAAAAATACCGGGAGCAGAAAATCAGATACCATCCACGCATATACAAT
>CALWGI010000117.1 GCA_944380045.1 uncultured Blautia sp. | reverse complement strand
CCTGTCATACTCTCTCTTCGTCACTTTTCTGGAGAGCCGGGGATCCGCCGCCACGGCAGGCATGGGCGTATACTGATTCATAAGACTGATATAGATCCTGTTTCCATATGTTTTGAAAAGGTATTCCACTACCCTCCGGGAATCCACCACATGCCCGGGAAGGAGCAGATGGCGCACGATCACCCCTCTTGTGATCATTCCCCGCCCGTCAAACGCAGGGAGACCCGCCTGGGAGAGCATTTCCCTAAGAGCCGCTTTTGCCGTCTCCACATAATCCGGCGCGCGGGAATACGCCGCGGCCAGCTCAGGATCCATATATTTGAAATCCGGCAGATAGACGTCCACCAGGCCGGAAAGCATTCCAAGGGTTTCCGCCTTCTCATAACCGCTGCTGTTGTACACCACCGGGATCCGGAGACCCTGTTCTTTTGCTAGCGCAAGCGCCGCCGCGATCTGCGGGACAAAATGTCCGGCCGTCACCAGGTTGATGTTATTTGCTTTCTGATCCTGAAGTTCCAGCATGATCTGCGCAAGACGCTCTGCCGAAATCTTTTCGCCCCGTTCTCCTCTGGAAATGCTGCGGTTCTGGCAGAAGACACATCCAAGAGAACATCCGGAGAAAAACACGGCTCCCGATCCTTCGCTTCCGGAAATGCAGGGTTCCTCCCACATGTGAAGCGCGGCCCTGGCGACCAGGATCTCCGCGCCCGCGCCGCAGTACCCCCGCTTTCCGGACAGCCGGTCTGCCCCACAGTTTCTGGGACAGAGACGGCAGTTTTTCATCAGTGTTTCTATATCGTCCATTATTGTACCTTTACTTCACCGGCCAGTACTTTTCTGTAATCTTCATAATTCTTTTTCAGGAGTTCCGGGGTATTCAGATCATAAGGACATTTTTCCATACACTGCCCGCAGCCCAGACATCCCTCGATCTTCTTCATTTCTGCCTGCATTTCCGGCGTCAGCCATGCCTGTGACGGCGCCCGGCGCAGCATCAGCGACATTCTGGCGCAGGTATTGATCTGGATATCCGCGGGACACGGCATACAGTATCCGCAGCCCCGGCAGAATTCTCCTGTCAGCTCCTTCTGTTCCCTGGAAATAAAAGCCGCGATCTCACCATTCATCTCCGGCGTATGCTCCATGTAGCTCAGCCATTCTTCCAGTTCTGTTTCTTTCTGGATCCCCCATATGGGAAGGACCTGTTCGAACTGGGACATAAAGGCCATGGCGGCCTCGGAACGGTTGATCAGGCCTCCCGCCAGTCCTTTCATGGCAATGAATCCCATATCCGCCTCCCGGCAGCTTTCCACAAGTTCTTCCTCCCTCTGGGAAGAGAGATAGCTGAAAGGATACTGAAGAGTCTCGTAAAGGCCTGACTTCACGATCTCCTCCGCAATATACAGCTTGTGAGCGGTGATACCGATATGGCGGATCTTACCCTGACGCTTCGCCTCTTCCATGCATTCATACATTCCCGTGCCGTCTCCCGGTCTGTAGCACTGATCCGCGCAGTGGAACTGATACAGGTCTATGTAATCTGTGCGGAGATTTTTCAGCGACGTCTCCAGATGCGCCCAAAATTCCTCCGGAGTTTTCGCCCCGGTTTTTGTGGCGATATATACTTTATCACGCATTCCCTCAAAGGCTTCACCCACTTTTTCCTCGCTGTCGCTGTAGGCTCTCGCCGTATCAAAAAAGCGCATGCCGCCCTCGTACGCCCGGCACAGCAGCTTTACCGCGTATTCTCTGCTTACTCTCTGGATCGGCAGCGCTCCGAAAGCGTTCTGAGGCACTGTGATCCCTGTTTTTCCCAATGTGATCTGCTTCATAAAAAAGCCCTCCTCCATAAATCCGATTGGTAAAATCATAGCACCGGGAATTCCTGATTGTCAATCTGTCTGCCGGGAAAATGTCCCGCAGACAGCAAAGCGCCGGCCAGATCCGGCCGGCGCTAAAACGCTCATTCCTATTTAATAGTTTTCTGCCCGCACTTCGAAGAAGGCCTGCGGATGTTTGCACACAGGGCATACCACCGGCGCTTTAGTTCCCATTACCAGATGTCCGCAATTGCGGCACTCCCAGAGAGTCACGCCGCTCTTTTCAAATACCTGTTTCGCCTCTACATTGTGCAGAAGTTTGCGGTATCTCTCCTCGTGGGATTTCTCAATGGCGGCAACGCCCCTGAACTGCTCTGCAAGTTCATGGAAACCTTCCTCATCCGCCTCCCGGGCCATGCGGTCGTACATGTCCGTCCACTCATAGTTTTCTCCTTCTGCGGCGTGGAGAAGGTTCTCCGCGGTGTCGCCCAGTTCCCCAAGCGCCTTAAACCACAGTTTTGCATGCTCTTTTTCATTTTCCGCAGTCTGCAGGAACAGAGCCGCGATCTGCTCATAACCGGCTTTCTTCGCTACAGAAGCGAAATACGTATATTTATTCCGCGCCTGGGATTCTCCGGCGAAAGCCTCCCACAGATTTTTCTCTGTTTTTGTTCCCGCGAAGGGATTTTTTCCTCTTTCCATTTTGTTTTCCTCCATTTTCTTATTATCTTCATTAAATCGGATAGTATCCAGCAGGTTTTCCACCGTTTCTCTCGGTATACCGGGATAATCCCGTATGCTCTCCAGGAATTCTCTGGTATTTCTGCTCTGAGGAAGCATAAATCCCGCCTCCCTGCAAAGGTCTTCCGCCATCAGCCGGCTTGATTTTTCCACCGCGACGCTCAGCGCGTCCGGCAGCTGCGCCGCCAGGTTCTCCGCTTTTGCTTTGCTCTGGAGCAGACCGCGGAGAGCTTCCACAACCTTCTCCTCTTTTGGCTGCTGAGGAGGAAGTTCCTTCGGGACCATGGAGATCGCGGCGGACGGGCAGGCGTCCGCGCACGTGCCGCAGCCGATACATTTTTCCACGTCGATAATACTGTTCTCTGTGTCGGTCGCTCCTGTCGGACAGACATAGAGACAGAGACAGTCCTTCGTACAGAGACGGAGATTTCTTACCGCATATTTTTCAGCCATGGTCACGCCCTCCTTTCTGTTACACGCTCAAATTTCCAGGCAGGCACCTTGCAGACAGGACATATTTCCGGCGGCGCGTCGCCCACATAGACGAATCCGCACACCGTACAGACATAAACCCCTGTGTTTTCCAGCATTTTATCTCCTTCTGCCTCGTACCGTTTCAGAAGCGACTGAAGCATACGGGTAACCTTTTCTCCCCAGACCAGCACCCGGAGAGCTCCCCGGTCGGGCTTAGCGGAAGCCGCCGCCGAGGCGTAGGGATAACCCGCGTCAAGGTCATTGTTGATGAGTTCCAGAAGCTTCTTAGCGCTGGCAGACTCAGCTGCCTCCGCCCTTCCTTTGAAGAACTCCGCCAGCTCACGGAACTTTGCTTCCTGCTCCGGCAGATACTGTTTCTCACAGCCTCTGGCAAGATTAGAACAGATGATGCTCAGCTCCATTGCGGACAACTCTTTCGCCACATGAGGCTTCTGCAACAAGTTCTCTGTCGTTTTCTCTGCGGACGGATCTTTCTTTTCACGAAAGGCGTCTTTTGACGCGCCGCACCAGGGGCATTTCCAGTCCGCAGGCAGATCCTCCCAGCGTGTCCCGGGCGCGATCCCTGCTTCCGGAATGCCCTTCGCTTCATCATAAGTATAAGAGCATACCGAACATACCATTTGTTTCATATAACTTCCCGCCTCCTTCTATAAAATTTCAGATTTCCACCCTGTTTATTCTTTTTTCCGGAAAAACCATGTAAATAAAAACGGTCTTTTTCCTTTCATGTCTTTATCATAAATCATTCCTCAAAATTTTACAGTGATATTGTCACACAAAAATATTTTTTCTGAAAATAAAAACAACGCAGAAAGAAATCTGCGTCATTAAAAAGACAAAACAGACAGCTGATTGACATTTCTTTAAATGTCAACTATACTAACTGTATCAGCGCAAGGAGCCGAACATTCATGGAATTTCAGGATTATTTTCCCATATGGAACAAACTGAATACAGCACAGCAGGACCGCATAATGAGCAGTCTTGCAGACCGGAATGTAAAAAAAGGAACCGTCATTTACAGCGGTTCCTTAGACTGTACCGGTCTTTTCCTGGTGAAGTCAGGACAGCTCCGGGCGTATATTCTTTCTGACCAGGGGCGGGAAATCACTCTTTACCGTCTTTTTGACAGAGATATGTGTCTGTTTTCCGCATCCTGCATGATACATTCCATGCAGTTCGAGATGACCATAGAGGCGGAAAAAGATACGGAACTCTGGATGATCCCGGCGGAAACCTACAAAAGCATTATGGAGGAATCCGCGCCTCTTGCCAACTACACAAACGAACTTATGGCCTCCCGCTTCTCCGAGGTAATGTGGCTGATCGAGCAGATCCTGTGGAAAAGCCTTGATAAACGTGTCGCGGAGTTTCTTCTGGAGGAAGCCGCGATCGAGGATACTTCCCGGCTTAAGATCACCCACGAGGCCATCGCGAATCACCTTGGTTCTCACCGGGAGGTGATCACCCGGATGCTGCGTTATTTCCAGAATGAAGGAATGGTGAAACTCTCCCGGGGAATGATCACGATACTGGATGAAGATAAACTGGAAAAACTGAGGGGATGAAACATTTTCCGGTTTCATCCCCTCCGCAGAATCTTTTCCAATTCTTTTCCTTTTGCAAGTTCGTCGATCAGCTTGTCCAGATACCGGATATCCCGCATCAGAGGATCTTCTATACTCTCCAGTTTCACTCCGCAGACGGAGCCCTTGATAAGAAAGCGATCCGGATTCATTGCAGGAGCATTTCGAAAGAAATCCCCATAGCTGGTGCCGTCCTCGAGCATCCTGCAAATGTCGTCTTCCCTGTATCCGGTAAGCCACGTTGCAACGGCAATCACTTCCTCATGTGTTCTGCCTTTCTTTAACGCCTTCTGCTCCAGGAGCGGCCACACTCTGGCAAAAAGCATCTCGTATACCTGTTCATTTTTCATATTTTCCCTCCCGCTTTGTTCTGTATATGTATAATATAACCTATTTATCCGGAAAAGTCCTGCCAGATCACAAAAAAACAGCCATCTTTTTTGCAAAGAAGCAGCATATCGCCGAAGGATTACCGGAAACACCATCTTGCCGCTTCCCCGCAAATGTAGTAAGATGGACCCAGGAAAAGAAGAGAGGCGTTTTATATGGAATGGACCCCGCTTCCAATTGGAGTGGAAAATTATGAAGAGATCATTGAAAAAGGTTATTACTATGTCGATAAAACGCTGCTCATAAAAGACCTGATCGACCTGCGCGGAAAGGTCAATCTCTTCACCCGGCCGAGACGGTTCGGCAAGACACTGAATATGAGCATGGTGCGCTACTTTTTTGAAAAATCTGATGATGACCGTTCCCACCTGTTTGCCGGAAAAAAAATCATGACTGCGGGAGAGAAATATATCAGAGAAATGGGACAGTATCCGGTGATTTCGCTGTCACTGAAATCCATGAAGCAGGCGAGCCATGAATCTGCGTTCCACTGTCTGAAAGAAGAGATTTCTCGAGAGTTTAAGAAACATCCTCAGATTATCCCATATCTGAATTCCGAGGATGACCGTACAAAATATCAGCTTTTAATGAACCGCGATGCAGATGATGAAGAATATCTTACTTCATTGAAATTCCTTTCTGAATGTCTGTATGCTTTTTACGGGCACAGGACGGTCATCCTGATCGATGAATATGATGTTCCGCTGGAAAATGCTTATTTCAGCGGCTTTTACGACCGCATGGTGGCGCTGATCCGTTCTCTTTTTGAATCGGCGCTGAAGACAAACGACACACTGGAATTTGCCGTAATAACCGGATGTCTGCGGATCAGCAAGGAATCGATCTTTACCGTTTTAAATAACCTGAAAGTTATTTCCATCAGAGATAAATCCTACGCCGAACATTTCGGTTTCACACCCGACGAAGTACAGAAGATGCTTGCATTTTACAGTCTGGAAGAAAATCTGCCTGCCGTACGGAAATGGTATGACGGCTATTGCTTCGGCGATACTGAAGTATATAATCCATGGAGCGTGATCAACTACGTGGATTCCTGCTATAAGAATAAAAAAGAATTCCCGCGGCCTTACTGGTCCAACACCAGTTCCAACAGCATCGTCCGCACGCTTGTGGAGCGCGCGGATCTCTCAGTAAAACAGGAGATCGAGGCTCTCATTGAAGGAAAGACCATCAC
>CALWGI010000116.1 GCA_944380045.1 uncultured Blautia sp. | reverse complement strand
GCCAGTTTCCCTGCCTCGGCAATGCGTACGGTAAAACCGGGCAGAAAATCGCCCGTCTCCAGATCCAGAGCCTGAACTACGTCCGGTCTGGGCCGCCGCTCTGTTTCAGGAAGAGGGATCTCCTCCCGCCCGTCTCCCAGAAGCCGGAAAACATACTCCTTGTTTCCCGGCGCGGCATACCAGCCGGACAGGCTCAGCACCTGCCCGCGGCGGTCGTCATATTTTTCTTCATCTATACTGAAACGAAGTTCTTCCATGTTCCATCCTCAGCCAGCGATATCTCTGAAAAGATCAGTTCTTCTTTATGCTCCGGTACAGTTTCCATACTTTTGTATTTTCCATCTGACGGATCTTTTCTTTCAGAGTCCTGATCTCCGTATCTTTCTCCGCGGATATACGGGAAAATCCTTTCCAGAAAGCTTCTCTGGCGTCCTGTTCTTTCATGATTTCTATTTCAATCTGCAGTTTTCTCACGCCGTCGGGAATATTTTCCAGAATGAACTGGGGATCTCCCGCGCCGAAATAATACATGCCGTCTCCTACAGGGAAGCCGTTGGAGGAGTAATCAACCGGCCTGCCGTTTTCATAGCACAGCTTTTTAAGAACAAGGCCTCCTTCCGCCTCTCCCGGATCCAGACGCATCCTGCGGACCCCTTTCGGGATCTTCAGTTCCGTGGATATCCCGTGTTTTCCCATGGGGATACATGCGGAATCCTCTTCCCGGAAATCCGCTCCCCTGTCGTAAAACACCTGCAGTCTCCGCTCTGCCGCTGCCGCCCGCATCCGTTCATAGTAGGGCAGGATCTCCACTTTGCCCGGAGATACCTCGTCATACATGGACAGAAGCGACACGTTCCGGCCCTGGATATACGCCTGAAAAGCTTTTTCCATTTCCGCGTATATCTTCAGCTCCTCTTCCGTGATCCCCGCTTTGCCATAGAAATTCTGCTCCTTCAGCATCCGGCGCTTGCCGTCGCTCTCCAGATAATAGTGTATCATCCTGTACATGATAAAATGGCAGGGAACCGGGAAACGGAACGTCCATTCGTAATCCAGCACCACTACTCTGTCCTCCTGGAGCAGAATATTGGCGGGAACAACATCGATATTAGAGATACCGCCTGCGCAGAGCCCTTCCGGAAGCCGCGCGTCTCCGAACACCTCCACGAACTCCCGGGTTTTGCGGAAAGCGTCTCTGCTGTGTATATGTTCGATCTTTTTGAGATAGAAGAAGAAAAGTTCTTCCAGCTTCTCCATCTCTCCTTTTGCCAGAAGCTCGTCCAGCTTCTCCTCCAGAGTGATCCCTTCCAGATACTCCAGCTTGATCCCGTCCCTGTCCAGACGGCAGTTATTCAGCTCCATACCTGCCTTTTCATAGAGAGCGGCCAGTTCTCTGCGGATATTCTCCAGATTTCGGATATGGGCCTCCGCGGCTGCAGTATCCGCCGTTTTCCTCACATATCTGACATATTTCCCTGTCTGGCAGATTTCCGTGCGCAGCGCGAACCTGGGATCCCTCTCATTGGAAAATTTCACATAAACCTCCGGGATCTCCGTCTCCTCCCTTCCGATCAGCAGAAGGAAAGAATTGGAAAACTCCGGAAACAGGTCGTTATCCAGAAGGGAATCGTAAACCGGCGATTCCTGGAAAAGCTGCAGGCGCAGCCTGTCGTAATTGGTCTCCACCCTGTTCAGTTCCCCCTTCTGGGGCAGCCGGCGGTCTGAATATATCGCGGCGGGAAGTTTGTAGTCCGGGAAAGGATAATACCAGGAGGCTTTCAGCCCGCCTGCTTTTTCCAGAATAGCGGAAAGTTCTTTTTTCGTAAAGGTTTTCACGCCGCTGGTAACAGGATATCCCTCCAGGCCCTCAAACAGCGTTCCGAAGTGATCCTCCGTACAGCCCGCCCAGTATTTCAGCCCGAACCTGTTTTCAATCGCCAGGACGATCTTTCCTCCCGGTTTCAGATGAGTGGCGACCGTCTTGAGGAAATCCACAAAAGGACTGTCGCTGTCAATATAGTTTTCCCCGTATTCAAAAACTCCTATAAGGGTAATGTAATCATACTGCTCTTTGAGATTTTTCTCGATTTCCTGAAAATTTCCCAGAAGAATGGTCAGATTCCCGCAGTTTTTGTGGCGCTTCGCGTTGATCATGCTTCTCTTTCGCGACAGCTCGATGCAGGTCACTTTTTTTGCCCGGGCGCAGAGAGCTCCCGTCACCGCTCCGCAGCCGGATCCGATCTCCAGCACGCTCTCTTCTCCTGTAAAAGGAAGCCAGCTTAAGATATTCTCCCGCACATGGGAAAAATGATAGAGCACAGGCCAGCTTTTCCTCTCTGCAATGACGCGGTTCAGCTCCTCTTCCGGATATTTTTCCGCAATTTCAAGAAGCTCGTCCTCCACCGCCCCGTCGCTGTATAAGTCTTTCCCCGGATAAAATCTGTCATCCAGGATCACCTGTCCGATCTTTTTTTTCATAGTCATTCCCCGCAATCAATCTCCACGGCGGAATTCATATCGTAAAAACCAACCGTGTTTTTTGCCGAAACCACAGTTACGTTACAGGCGTCGTAAAGCCGGTGAAAAACCGTGAATTCCCCGTCTTTATATCCTGTACATCCGAATGAAAGAAGATACTCGCCTCCCTGGAGGTACATATCCTGGGTAAAAGTCACCGTACATACGTCCCCGGCGTTGGAATGTTCCACCGCTGCTTTTTCAAAAAGTGTATTCGTTCCCGTGATCTCCGTCCCCTTGATGTCTTTAAAGGTAAAAGCCATGATCGGCTCCTGGATCGTCTCCCGGAACGCCACTTTCATCCTGATCTTAAAGGTGCTTCCCTTCTCTATGGTGTTGGTGCATCTTCCCTTCTCGTCCAGAACTGCAAAATCAACGATCTCCGCCAGCCTGCTCCCGTACTCCAGCATATCGGGATTCACCTGGAACTGACTGTTCCAGTTCTCCTTCGGCTGTCCGGCAGCCTTCTCTTCCTCCGCCTTCGCCGGATCCTGGCCCACCAGAAGCTGCTTGTACATATCCACCATCTGTTTCGGGGAACCCTCCTCCAGCTTCACGCCTTTATTCAGGAGGATTACCCTGTCGCAGTAACGGGCGATACTGCTGAGATCGTGGCTGACGAACAGGATCGTCCTGCCCTGCGCCTTGAATTCCTCGAACTTCCGGTAGCACTTCGCCTGGAAGAACACGTCTCCCACCGAAAGGGCCTCGTCCACGATAAGGATCTCCGGATCGATATTGATCGCCACGGCGAAAGCCAGACGGACAAACATACCGCTGGAATAGGATTTCACCGGCTGATAGACGAAGTCTCCGATATCCGCGAAGTCCAGGATATCCTGAAGCCTGGCGTCGATCTCCTCTCTGGAAAATCCCATCATGGTGCCGTTCAGATACACATTCTCGATCCCGGAATATTCCATATTGAATCCCGCGCCCAGCTCCAGAAGGGCGGATATCCTCCCGTCCACTTCCACTTCGCCTTTTGTGGGATTTAGTACGCCGGTGATGATCTTGAGGATCGTGGATTTCCCGGAACCGTTGGTGCCGATGATCCCCACGGTTTCTCCCCGTTTCACATCGAAGCTTACGTCTTTAAGGGCGTAATGCTCTTTTACCGGAACCCGGAGCCCGAGAGTCTCTCTCAGTCTGTCAGAAGGCTTGTTATATAATTTGTACATCTTTTCCAGATGCTTTACCCGAATCGCAAATTCGTTCATTTTCCTCTCCGTTTACAGTACATCGGCAAAATGTACCTGAAGTTTTTTAAACAGTCTGGTTCCCAGAATAAAGACGATCACCGTGAACGCCCAGAAATACGCTGTAAGAACCGGATGCTCCCAGATCCCCACCTTATCGATGAGGGAATCCCGGTAGCCCTGCACAATATAAAAAACAGGATTCAGTTTCAGGATCGTCGTCAGTATGCCGGTCAGTCCCAGATCGCTGAAATTCCACATAATAGGAGTCACCCATACTCCCACCTGCAGGGCGATATTGATCATCTGCATGAGATCCCTGAAGAAAACAACCACAGAACTTGTAAGATAGGTGATCCCCAGGATCAGCATAAACGTACAGAAACTGTAGTAGATCAGCTGCAGGGCATAGAGATCCGGCGGATATCCCATACAGGTGTAGATCACCAGAATGATCACTATGAAAAAGCAGTGCACAAATACTGCCGAAAACACCTTTACCACCGGAAGGATACGGATATTGAACACTACTTTCTTGACCAGATAATTGTACTCCAGAAGAGACGCCGTGCCTCCGGTAAGTCCTTCCTGGATAAAAAACCAGGGGACCAGTCCGGCCACCAGCCACAGCACAAAGGGAACCCCTCTGTCCGCGCCGTTCCGGAGAGCCAGCCCGAAGACGAACCAGTAGACGCAGATCGTCACGATGGGCTGGATAAACGCCCAGACCGTTCCGAAATACGAACCTGCGTATTTTGTTTTAAAGTCGTTTTTCGCAAGTGAAAACACCAGCCGGCGGTTCCGGTAAAGTTCCACCGGCAGAGACGCTTCTTTTCTCAATCTTTTTTACCCCTGTTTTTGCTGAATTCCTGAAAGCTGCCCCATTTCTGATCCTTCTCGGACATGATCAGGGACATGCCTTCCGGTATGGGCCATTCCACGCCGATATCCGGATCGTTGTAGGCCAGTCCGCCCTCGTCGTTGGGATGATAAAAATCCGTACACTTATAGGCGAATTCCGCGGAATCCGAAAGCACCAGAAAACCGTGGGCGAAATTCTTGGGAATGAAAAACTGCTTTTTGTTTTCCGCGGAGAGAAGAACCCCGTACCACTGACCGTATGTGGGAGAACCTTCCCTTAAGTCTACCGCCACGTCATACACCTCGCCGCTGACAACACGGACCAGTTTATCCTGGGGGTAATTGATCTGGAAATGAAGTCCGCGCAAGACTCCCTTCCTCGAGCTGGACTGATTGTCCTGGACAAACTCCATATCAATCCCCGCCGCTTTATAGTCATTGTAATTGTATGTCTCCATAAAGTATCCGCGCTCATCGCCGAACACCTGGGGCGTGATCACTTTCAGCCCCTCGATATGACAGGTTTCCACCGTAATCTTTCCCATTTTATAATCCCTCCGCGATCTCAATCAGATATTTGCCGTATGCAGTCTTAAGAAGAGGCTGCGCCAGTTCCACAAGCTGTTCTTTCGTAATAAAGCCCCGCTTGTAGGCAATCTCCTCAATACAGGAGATATACAGTCCCTGGCGTTTCTGGAACGCCGCCACAAAATCCGCCGCGTCCAGAAGGGAATCGTGATTTCCGGTATCCAGCCATGCGAATCCCCTGCCCAGAGTTTCCACCTTCAGGGTTCCTCTTCTCAGATATTCGTTGTTGATACTGGTGATCTCGATCTCGCCTCTTGCGGACGGCTTCACATTCTTCGCGATCTCCACCACGTCGTTATCGTAGAAATAAAGTCCCGGAACCGCATAGTTCGACTTCGGATGCTCCGGCTTCTCCTCAATGGAGAGGGCTTTTCCGTTTTCATCGAATTCCACCACGCCGTACTCTCTGGGATCTCTTACATAGTATCCGAAAATCGTGGCGCCCTTCTCGTTCTCCGTGCGGTCGTGAACTCTGCGCAGCACGCGGGTGAAACTCTGTCCGTAAAAAATATTGTCTCCCAGGACCAGAGCCACCGGATCCGAGCCGATAAAATCCGCGCCGATGATGAAAGCGTCCGCCAGGCCTCTGGGCTGCTCCTGCACCGCGTACTGGAATTTCATGCCCAGCTGGCTTCCGTCCTCAAGAAGATCGCGGAATACCGGAAGATCCCTCGGAGTGGAAATAATCAGCACCTCACGGATCCCCGCAAGCATCAGTGTAGATAACGGATAATAGATCATCGGCTTATCGTACACCGGCATGATCTGTTTTGAAATGGCTTTGGTAAGCGGATATAATCTTGTTCCTGAACCTCCCGCCAGTATGATTCCCTTCATAAATTCCTCCTTGCCGCGCCCGGCCGGCGCGCTGCTTTCTGTATTTTTATCAGCCGTTTTTGATGTAAAGAGCGATCAGAAGAATGATCAGAAGAACGCCCATGCAGCCTCCCGCGATGAGAAGGTGCTTCGCGGTATCCGAAAGCCCCTCCTGCTCTCCGTCTTCTGCCTGTACCGTACTTTCGGTCTCCTGTGCGCCGTCCGTTTCCGTGGAGACAGTACTGGTTTCGC
>CALWGI010000115.1 GCA_944380045.1 uncultured Blautia sp. | reverse complement strand
CGGGAAGTGACACATCGGATACCGGGGCAGGACTGGATCCGGGAGACGACGGGAATGAGGAACAGGAGAATCAGGAAAATACCGGCGGTACAGAATCTGAGGATCCGGAAGCCGGCGCAGAACCGGGAGGACAGGAGCCGGACGATCCGGATGATCCTTTGGAAGGCGGGACGCCGGAAGCCGGTAATCCGGACGATTCTTCTGAAGACGGGACGACGGGATCTGTTGATCCGGATGGCACCGGTGAAGAAGCGACGGGATCCGATCCGTCAGATATCGGCCAGATGGACGGAAACGACGGGAATGAGGTGATGCCGGACGAAGAAATAACGGAATTCCCCGCGGAGTCAGAGACCGTGGAGAACGGCGGGAACGTGTCCGATATACTGGAATGGGAACAGGATCAAGAGAACCCGGAAACGGATTTTTCTTCCGGAGACGGGGAAGTGAAAGACAGCCTTTGGAGTGAAGCGGCCTTTATGGCGCCGGAGGCTGCGGCTGCCAGAAGCGGGATCACGCTCAGAAAAGTAAACGCAAATACAAAGATGAACCAGGATTATGCGTTTACTTACGCATTCAGAAAAGGCGTAACTTCACTGAAATCCATCAGCAGATATAATGGAACCCTGAACGAGCGGATACATAACTGGTTCGGCGATGAGAACGGTTATTCCCAGGCCTACTGCAGTACATTTTACGCGGCGCGGATCAACGACACGGATTATTCCGATCCGATTTCTGTGTTATATAGTAATGTGGGAGAATACCAGGGGCAGACGGTGGACCTTAAAGTCACGGCGGTGTCATGGGGGACGGTCAATAATAATCATATCGGACTGGATGGAACGAGGATCATTCCCTGCGTGCTGTTTTATAAAGACAGGATCGCTTTCAATACCATATCGGTAGGAACCGTCCGATTCCGTTTTGAATTTTACAGGCACGGGACGGAAACGAAGATCAATCCCAAAGGCCATGTGACAATGGCAGATCTGGATGGCGGGCAGGGCTTCCGTATCTATGACAGCTGGGGCGTGGAAGGACTGTATATCCGGGATGGTTACGACCATCTGAAAGGGTCCAGTGGTACTTCGGCAGGAGGAGGTTCTTATCTGGAGCTGAGAGGCGCGGAAGGGGTCTCCACAACAAATTCCGATCCGAAAGGCTGGTGCCAGGTGGACTTTAACGGAACGTTTACGGTGAACTGGCTGGCGCAGAAATCGTGGAGTACCGGTACCGGGCCGACAAACGCGTTTTTCGTATCCACATCACTCTCTGTAGGAACATATGAACCGAATCCGGCGCCCGAAAAGCGGGTAGGGGACGCAGGGACTTCCTTTGCCAATATGGAACAGCATAATTCGGAAAATAATTCATATGGGATCTATGCAGGAAAAAATTTTGATTATATTATTGCCCAGAGGCTTCTGCCGGGCGATTACAGCAGTTTTGAAGTGACAGACACACTGGATGGCTGCCTTGATTTCCGGACCGCCTCGGTACAGACGGCCGGAGGGCAGGATGTGACAAAATATTTTACGGTTTCCAGGTCCGGGAATACGGTGAAATTCTCCGCCGGCTCCGCTTTCCTGAAGACAGATGAGGCAATGAATGATGTGACATATTATTTCAGGATCAATGTTACGGCGAAAGATAATGAGACAATCGCGGCGCATGATCACTACAGATCTTCGGTTTATTACATAAAAAATACAGCGCAGAGACGTATTGTTTCCAGTGTTATGAACGACGTGCAGTCTGCAAATGAAACGTATGTCAGCGGCTCGATAACGGGAAACTGTTCTGTTAAAAAAATAGACGGCGACACAGCGGAAATACTGGAAGGAGCGGAGTTTGATCTTTATCAGTGGGACCGGGAACAGAATAAATATGTTTTTCTGCGGGATATGGCTTTTAACGCGGGGAATAAACTTTATGAGTCTGGAACCCTGACATATACTGCGAAGAACCTGGGAAAATTCCGGATAGTGGAAACAGAGGCCCCCGAAAATTACGACGGGAACTGGCAGAAAGATATACAGGCGGCAGGTCTGGGGACCGGTATTGTTTACGAGGCGGTGAATAACAGAACCGTGCCTTTGACCGGTGAAATTACAGTTACCAAGAAAATCAAAGAAAATGATATTATCTGGGCTCACGGAAATCCGGTTTTCCGGTTCCGGGTGGAGGGAACCGACACAAAAGGAAAAGATCACACCTATGAAGATTATGTGGAATTTCAAAAAGACGGGTACGAAACAGAAGACGGTTACGCGGTGCTGTCCTGTGTCTTTAGAAATATTCCTGTGGGGAATTATACGGTAAGCGAACTTGAGACGCTTCGGTATGATTTTGAGAGCGTGAACGCGGACACGCAGAACGTAAGTGTATCGGGCGAGAGAGGGATTGTCCGGCTGGAGAAAACGAGTCCGCAGGCAGGGGTGACCTTCGTGAATATAAAAACAGTTTATGACCGTTACAGCCATACGGATGTGATATGCAATCGTATCCCGGTTATTGCCTGAGCCGGATACAGAAAATAACAGTCCTGGATCCGGCTGTTTCCTCCGGAAGGATCAGTGATCCTCCCGGGGAGAATGACCGGTGTGACGCTTGTACAGACGGTAGAAGTTAGAAGTGTTGTTAAAACCGCATTCCATGGCGATGTCGGTGACGCTGCGGTCCGTTGTCTTCAAAAGTTCACGGGCATGGGCGATGCGCAGCCGCGTTACATATTCGCTGAAACTGATATCCGTTACCTTTCGGAAATAGCTGGAAAAATAGCTGGGGCTCATAAAGGCGGCTCCGGCAGCCTCTTCCAGAGAAATTTTGTCGCAGAAATGTCTGTCTATATATTCCAGGGCACGTTCCAGCCGTTTCATGGCATTTTTCTTTTCTTTCAGCATTTCTTCGGACTTGCTTTCATCCTGGCAGGCACGGATCAGCATGGTGAGGATGCGGAGGATATTGGCTTTGATCATCAGGTCATAACCGTCTTTCTTATCCCGCCATTCCCGGTAAATCTCACGGATGCCCTTGCGGATTTCGTGGCTTAACGGTTCTTCGCTTCCGATGCGGTTCTTGAAATTACTGCCCCGTTCCACAAAGGGTTTCAGGTATCCGGAATCAAAAAAACTGAGCTTTTCCGCAACAAACTCGGGAGAAAAGATCATGACGAGCAGCTCCATATCTCCGTCCAGAAGAGTCCAGCCATGGGGCTCTACATTGTTAAAGATGATAATATCACCTTTATCCATAGTGTATTCCTGCCCGTTGACAAAGTATTTCCCCCGTCCTTTCTGAACGCAGGTGATCTCAAAATAGCTGTGCCAGTGACGGGTGTCGGGATGGCTGTTCTCAGGATTGAGAATTACTTTAGATATCTGAAAAGGAAAATCTCTGTTTAATGGAATGTTGTCTCGTTCTAGTCTCATATAAAGTTCCTTTCTCGATTCATTTCAGAAAATTATATCACATTAACGGCCAAATAGTATATATGCTGTTTTTCGAAAATCGAAAAATAGTACACAACCTGCGAAAAATAGTGGACGCGCAGGACAAAAATTTTCGTTAAAATCAAGGTATCTTAAAAATGCGGAGGGAACTTAATCATGATTATCATCGGAGAAAAACTGAACGGATCCATTCCTTCAGTTGCAAAGGCGATCGCGGAGAGAGATGCGGACCTTATCCGTGAAAGAGCCAGAATGCAGGCAGAGGCGGGAGCTGATTTCCTGGACGTGTGCGCTTCTGTCGAAGAGGAAGTGGAAGTAGAAACACTGAAATGGATGATCGACCTTGTGCAGGAGGTCACAGATACCAGGATCTGCGTGGACAGCCCCAGCGCGAAGACCTGCGCGGAAGGTATTAAATTATGTAAGAGACCCGGTCTTGTAAACTCTGTTTCCCTGGAGGGAAATAAGATCGATACGATCTTCCCGGTCATTGCGGATACCGACTGGGAATGCGTGGCCCTTTTGTGCGACAACGACGGAATCCCGGATTCTGTGGAGAAAAGAATGAAAGTATTCCATGGAATCATGGAAAAAGCGAAAGAATATAATATCGCGCCCAGCCGTCTTCATATCGACCCCCTGGTTGTCACCCTGTCCACAGACCAGACAGCCCTTACGGTATTTGCCCAGTGCTGCCGCCAGATCAAGGCAGAGTATCCCGACATTCATATCACAAGCGGCCTTTCCAATATTTCCTACGGCCTTCCTGTGAGAAAGAACATCAACCAGGCGTTCATGGTGCTGGCGATGAACGCGGGAATGGACAGCGCCATCGTGGATCCTACCAACAAAAACATGATCGGAATGATCTACGCGGCAAACGCTCTTCTGGAAAAAGATGAATACTGCCTGAATTATATCGCGAAATTCGGCGCCCGCGCTGAAGAGACTGCAGTGGAAGAAGAAAAGCCGCAGAATGAAATGGATGAAAAAATGCGCGCCGTTTTCAAGGCGACAGAAGCAGGAAAAAATAAAGAAATCGGTCAGTGCGTTCAGGAAGCGCTGGACGCCGGATGCGATCCCACCGCCATTCTTAACGACGGCATGATCGGAGCCATGGCGGTAGTGGGAGAGAACTTCAAGAAGGAAATCATCTTCGTACCGCAGATGCTTGCGGCTGCCCGCGCCATGAAGGCTGGCGTGGAAGTGCTGAAGCCTTATCTCGCAACCGGTGAGGCGGGAAGCGCCGGCAAGATCATTCTGGGAACGGTTGCCGGAGACCTTCACGATATCGGTAAGAATCTTGTGGGCATGATGTTTGAAAGCGCAGGTTTTGAAGTCCTTGACCTTGGCGTGGATGTGCCGATCCAGACTTTCATTGATACGGTAAACGAGAATAAAGACGCTACGATCGTGGCTCTTTCCGCTCTTCTTACCACAACCATGCCTTCTCTGAGAGACACCGTGGCGGCTCTTCTGGAGCAGCCCTTCCGTCCCCGTATCAAGATCATGGTAGGAGGCGCTCCCATATCTCAGGCGTTCGCAGATGAGATCGGAGCGGACGCATATACAGAGGATGCGGCTTCCGCAGCGGAAAAAGCCAAAGAATACGCGGATTCCGGATTCTGCGCGAAAGCGGCGGCGGGAGAATTCGACCTTACGCCGGAAGAAATAGCGGCTATGCAGGCTGAGAAAGCCGCAAAGGCGGAAAAAAAGAACGAAGAAGACGGGAATGAAAAGACTCCTGCGGCTTCCCGTGTGAACGTACAGTTTGACAAGAGTAAAGTGGACATCAGTTCCGTGCGCCTGCCGGGACCGGGAGAAGGATATAAACTTGACTGGGACAAAACAAAAGAGAAATTCAGAAATTACTGGAACCACAAAAATACCGGAAGACCGCTGATGTGTGTGATCGCCAGAAGACCGGAGGTGGAACAGTTCTCCGACGGTACACCTGTAGAAGGCGGATATCTGGATCAGATCTGCCAGGGCAAATACTACAATATGCCGGAAGAGCTGAAGTGGAAAGACATGGAAGACAAGTATCAGAACGCGCAGCGGATCGTTGACCGTTACCGCTACTTCTGCGAAACCCATGCTTTCCTGGGAGAGAGCTTCCCGAACCTGAATATCGATTTCGGTCCCGGATCTCTCGCTGCTTACCTTGGCTCGGACATCGGATTCAAAGAAGATACTGTATGGTTCAAGAAATGTCTGGACAGCTGGGACGGCGTGCCGAAGCTTCAGTTTGATCCGGAGAACAAATGGTTTAAGAAACACCTTCAGCTGGCGAAGGACTGCCGTGAACTGGCGGGAAAAGACTTCTATGTGGATATGCCGGACCTGATGGAGAACATTGACGTTCTGGCATCTCTCCGCGGCGCTCAGGATGTGCTGATGGATCTTCTTGACGAGCCGGAGATGGTGGGTGAGAGAATCAAAGAAGTAACAGACTGCTACTATGACTACTATAACCGTTTCTATGATGTGATCAAAGATGAAGAGGGCGGCAACGCCTACACGGTATTCCAGATCTGGGGACCGGGCAGGACAGTGAAACTGCAGTGCGACTTCTCGGCCATGATGGCGCCGGACGATTTCCGTACATATATCCAGCCGTCGCTGAAAGCGCAGTCGGAGAAAGCGGATCATGTGCTCTATCATCTGGACGGACCGGCTGCGATCAAACATATGGACGCGCTGATGGAAATTGACGGAATCGACGCCCTGCAGTGGACCAGCGGGGACGCAGGCCCGGACGGAACCCTTCCGGACTGGGATGTGATCTACGACAAGGCTATTGCGGCGGGCAAATCCATCTGGGTTAA
>CALWGI010000114.1 GCA_944380045.1 uncultured Blautia sp. | reverse complement strand
CCGGCGTGGATATCGATCTCGTCTCCCAGATACTTCTTCGACATAACAGAACATTCAATATGCCATCCGGGACGGCCGTCGCACCAGGGAGATTTCCAGTAAGGCTCGCCTTCTTTCTTCGGTTTCCAGAGAACGAAATCCAGCGGGTCCTCCTTCTGCTCCTCCCCCGACACCTGCAGGGAGCGGAATCCCGACTGCAGATCGTCCAGATTTTTGTGGGAAAGCTTGCCGTATTCTTTAAATTTCTTCACACGGAAATATACTGTTCCGTCGGAAACGGCGTAGGCGTATCCCTTGTCGATCAGGCTGCTGATCATCTCGATCATACCGTCGATCTCCTGGGTCGCCAGAGGATGGGTGGTAGCGGGCTTCACGTTCATGCCCGCCATGTCTTTTTTGCATTCTTCTATATAACGGGTGGAGATCTCTTCCGCGGTCACTCCCTCTTCAATGGCCTTTTTGATGATCTTGTCATCCACATCCGTAAAATTGGAAACAAAATTCACTTCGTAGCCTTTATATTCCATATAACGGCGCACAGTGTCAAAAATGATCATCGGCCGGGCGTTTCCGATGTGGATAAGATTGTACACGGTGGGGCCGCAGACATACATCCTGACCTTGCCCTCTTCCAGAGGTACGAACTCTTCTTTTCGCCGTGTCATTGTATTAAAAATCTTCATGTTCCTGTCCTTTCCTGCGATTCTCTGTATTTATGCTTCTTCCAGAAGACATACCGCCTGAGAGGCGATGCCTTCCTCACGTCCTGTAAATCCAAGCTTCTCTTCCGTGGTGGCCTTGATATTGACCCGGTCCTCGGAAATCCCCAGAGCCGCGGCTATATTTCTTCGCATCCCCGGGATATAAGGCGCCATCTTCGGTTTCTGGGCAATGATCACCGCGTCGATATTGCCTGTGGTAAATCCCTTTTCTCTCAGCAGTCCCGCCACATGATCCAGAAGGCGCAGACTGGAGATTCCCTTGTAAGCCGGATCCGTGTCCGGAAAATGCTGACCGATATCTCCCAGAGCGGCCGCGCCCAGAAGGGCGTCCATCACCGCGTGGATCAGAACATCCGCGTCGGAATGTCCCAGCAGGCCCTTTTCCCAGGGGATTTTTTCCCCGCCGATGATCAGGTCTCTTCCCAGAGCCAGCCTGTGCACATCATATCCCAATCCTACTCTCATCATTCTTCTCCTTTCAGATCCAGCATCTTGCTTACACGCAGGAAACTGAGGCGTCTCCTCACATAAGGAGCCAGCCTTAAGCTCAGGGGGATGATCTCCTCCGTAAGTCCGATATCATATACATCGCGCCTGCATCCCGCCTTTTTCATCGCGTGATCCAGTTCCTTCTCTTCCGGCAGTTCCTCTATGATATTCGCTATTTCATCAAGACAGTCTTTCAGTCTCGCCGGGCTGACCTCCAGAAGAAGTTCCGGTTCGTTTTCACGGCGTATTCCCTCCAGAAGCCCTTTTTTGCCAAAAGTCTCCTGAAGCAGCTCAGCGTCGCGGTCTTCGTAGGGGAGCACCTCGCATCTTCCCTCGCGCACCGCCCGGGCGATACGCTTATATTCCCTCAGCGACAGCAGCGTTCCCACGGAAACCTTCTCGCCGTGGAGAGCGTCAAGTCTGTCATTGATCACTTCCATTTCCCACAGATGGGAAAGATGATGCTCCGCACAGGACGCCGGACGGGAATTCCCCACCATCTGCATGGCGAGCCCCGAAAGGATCAGCGCGTACATCAGCTCCTCGCAGCCTTCCTCCTCGCCCTGGGCGATCCCCTTAAGGCTGGCCGACACCGTCCGCAGGGCCTTCTCTTCCATCTCAACGATCCTGTCGCAGATATATTCTCCTGTAAGCAGATGGGAAATCTTCCAGTCCGCCAGGCAGATATACTTTCCGAACAGATCTGATACGCCTGACGCAGTAAGTCTTCCGGGCGCTTTCGCAAAGATACGGGTATCCGCGAAAACAGCCGTCGGGGATACGGCCGGCACCGTCTTCTTCAGGCCTTTCCAGGTCATCGCAGCCACGTTCGATACGAATCCGTCCACACTTGCCGCCGTAGGAACAGACACAAAGGGAACTTTATACTGAAAAGCTATGTAGCGGCTGATATCGTGGATCGTACCGCTTCCCACCGCCAGGATCAGATCGATATCCTCTTCCATGTAATGTTCTACGATCTGCACCGCGTGCTCGTCCGCGTGAAGCCCCTCCGCGTCCAGCGTAAGGACCTGGCAGCGGTCGTAGATATCCTCCATGAGCTCCTCGGAAGCCTTCATGGTGTTGGTGTCGCAAATGAGAAGAGGCGAAATATACTGTTTCAGAAAGCCGTCGCACATAGCCTCCTCCAGCTTGTCAACAGCGCCCTCTTCTATGATAATTTCCTTTACGTCTATATGATGTTCTCTTCCGCACCTGCAAGGTCGGCCAAAATCATCCGTATCCACTCGCATATATAATTTCCTCCTGTTTGTGGCGTCATTCTATTATAGTGTGGTATTATACATGATTTTCGCGTAAAAAGCAACGGATCAAAAAAACCTCCGGGCATTTTGCCCGAAGGTTCCTCCGATCCGGAAACGCCGGATGTTTACCGGTGATTTATTTCTCCACAGCCGCGATCATTTCCACTTCGCAGAGTACGTTCTTGGGAAGAGTCTTTACCGCCACGCAGGAACGGGCCGGTTTATTCACGAAATATTTCGCGTAAATCTCGTTGAACGCTCCAAAATCCCCCATATCCGCCAGGAAACAGGTAGTCTTCACCGCGTTTGCCAGGCTTGTGCCCGCCTCCGCGGCGACAGCTTCCAGATTCTTCATAACCTGCTCCGCCTGCGCTTCGATGGTATCGCCGGCAATCTCTCCTGTAGCGGGATCAACCGGGATCTGTCCGGAAGTAAATAAAACATCGTTTAAGATCATTGCCTGGGAATACGGTCCGATCGCTGCCGGAGCCTTGTCTGTATACACTACCTTCATAGC
Organism: uncultured Blautia sp.; assembly: GCA_944380045.1. GTDB lineage: Bacteria > Bacillota > Clostridia > Lachnospirales > Lachnospiraceae > Blautia_A. Next base: position 3,372 of record CALWGI010000114.1, on the reverse strand, counting down.
AAATTCTCCCTTCATTCATATTTATCTGTATTTTAATCGAAAAATTTATAAGGGTCAAGCAATTTTTTTGGTCACAGATTCAGATAGTTATAGACCACTCCCGAAATCTTCCTGATATTCTCTATCGCCTCATTGCTGTTTTTGAAGTCCTCGGACATCACGCAGATGATGTAAGTTGTTTTCGGCCCGTATACGATGGCCATATCGTGCTGATCCGAATCTGTCTCCCCGGTTTTGTTGGCCACTGTAACATCGGCGTTTATCCCCGCCGGGATCTTGGATGTGTTCTGCTGGTTCAAAAGCAGCTCCATCATCTTTTCCGAAGCCTCCCCGCTGACGCAGTCTCCGTTGTAGATACGCTCCAGGAGCAGCCCGCAGTCCGCGGCGGAGGTGGTGTTGTGCTCACCCAGGCTGAGGGTGGGTGACTTCGAGGGATGAAGGGTGCTCTGATAGGAGGTATCCTCGTATCCTTCTTTTTCCAGATACTCATTCACCGTTTCCGCGCCTTCCAGAAAATCATGGTCGTCTGACTGCAGCCTTCCCAGTTCATTGCAGGATTCATTGTCGCTGACAGTGATCATATTCCAGAGAAGATCATACACTTTTTCCTGAACGGCAGCGCTGTCCGGTTCCGCCTTCATTATGGCGGCCTGATGTTCCAGCACCTCGTCCATATCCTCGTAGGTCTTCGCCATCACGAAAGCCTTGATCAGGCTGGCGGAGTACATCGGTTTATTATTGATGCTGATCTCCTCATCTGTATCCAGATTCTTTACATACACGCTCCATTCTCCGTCGTATTCCGGCAGCATGGCTTCCAGCTGCGGCTTCAGCGTATCCATTCCGAGATCATCCAGGTCGGTCACCCTGCCGGTTTCGTCCACCGGGAATCCCTCCGGGGTAACGCCGGCCTCCTGTACCAGCACGCCGTTTTCCCCGCCGAAATAGTAAGTTCCGAAAAAGCGCTGTCCGTTGGACGTCATCGCCAGTTCATGGTATCCCGGTTCTGTAGTCATTCTTCCGTTTTCATCAAAAAAGTAATATCCGTTATATACGGTTTTTCCCACCGTAAGCTCGCCGATATACCGTATCTGCGGAGCGGCCGTCAGTTTTCCCAGGCTGTTCACCATATACAGCCCGTCGAATTCCTGCTCCATACAGGTCGTTTCTTTTATCTCTGCCACATGGGGGGATTCCGCCCGGAACCGGCCGCTGTCGTCGTGATAATAAAAGCCGTTCAGAATTGTCCCGTCGATCCGCACATGGTCAAAATAATGGACTTCCGCCTCATCGCATCTGGTACCGTCCTCATTGAGACAGTAGAAGCCTTCGCTTTTCAGAAGATATTTCCCGGAGCCGTCGCCCACAGACAGGATCTGCGACTCTTCCCCGGCGGAAAACATCCCCTGTCCCTCGGAATCTCCGTCCGGGGCCGCGCCCCATGCCGGCTGCGCAAGACAGCAGAACACAGCTGCAGCCGCCCACAGGCAGCGGTATCTTTTTCTTATTTTCATCAGTTTCTCCTCTCTTCGTCTGCGTGAAAAGAATCCCAGAATTCTTTCAGGGATTTTTCCACTGTATCCAGACGGCAGGGAATGATATCCGTCCATTCCTCCGGAAAAAGTTTCCTGTAATCTGCCGCCATAAAACGGTCGTCCATCAGAAGAATCGCTCCCACGTCCTCTTTTGTGCGGATCACCCTGCCCGCAGCCTGAAGGACCTTGTTCATCCCCGGATAGCGGTAGGCGTAATCAAAACCGCTGCCGCTTCTTTTATCATAATACTCTTTCAGAATTTCTCTCTCCGGGCTCACCTGCGGCAGTCCTGTGCCCACAATGGCCGCGCCGATCAGACGGTCTCCCATGAGGTCGATCCCCTCGGAAAAAATCCCGCCCATGATACAGAATCCCAGAAGGGACGTATCCGACTCCTCCGCGAACTCCTCCAGAAATTCCTCTCTTTCTCTCTCGCTCATCGACGAAGTCTGACACAGACATCTCACCCAGTCCACCGAAAATTCTTCCTCATATATCCTGTATACGTCCTCCATAAGGCGGTAGGACGGAAAGAAAGCCATGTAATTCCCCTTTTTCTGCCAGACCATACGGGCGAGATATTCCGCGATCCTTCTGTACTCATCATAGCCCCTTCTGGTATAGCGACTGCTGACGTCCACGCAGGAAAGCAGCCGCCTTTTCTTCTCGTCAAAGGGCGAGCGCACATAGATACCGTAATCCTCTTCCCGGGCGCTGAGAAGGCTTCTGTAATATGTCATGGGGATCAGCGTCGCGGAGAAAAACACCGCGCTTCGTCCCTTATCCAGGCATTTCTGAAGATTTGCCGCCGGATTTACACAGTAAAGTTTTATAAAAAAGCCGCCGTCCTCTCCCGTCGCCCCGTAGATCACATAATTGTCATCCAGAAGATCGGCGATATTCAGAAAATCTCTTACCGTGAAATAAAAATCCGTGATCTCCTCCACAAGGCTTTCGGCGGCGGGATCCTCCATCAGCCTGTCCATCTCTCCCTGCACCTGCAGAAGGTCCAGCGGCAGGCTGCCCGGGCTTTCCAGGGTCTGATAATCGCCGCACTCCCTGCTCATGCTGAGAAGATTCCGGCTGACCTTCCCCAGCAGCCTGTACAGCTTCGGGCTTCTGTTCCTGACCAGGCGCCTGGTTTCCATCACAGCTTTGCGCGAAAGGGCGGCGCTGTACATCTCCCGCCCTCTTTCCACAAGGTTGTGGGCTTCGTCGATCAGGAAAATATAATCTCCCGAAACATTTTCCCCGAAAAAGCGTTTCAGATGGACATTGGGATCAAACACATAATTATAATCGCAGATCACTCCGTCCACCCATACGGCCAGATCCAGGCACATCTCAAAAGGACATACCTGCCATTTTTCCGCCTGTTCCAGGATCGACTCTCTGGTAAAGCTCTGGCCGGAAGTCCACAGTTCATAGACCGCGTCGTTCACTCTGTCGAAATGCCCTTTCGCGCGGGGACATTTGTCCGGAGTACATTCCGGTTTATCACAAACACAGAGTTTCTCTTTGGCGGTGATCGTCACCGACTGGAACATAAGCCCTCTGGACCGGAGAATATCAAAAGCGTCCTGGGCCACGGTCCTGGTGATCGTCTTGGCCGTCAGATAGAAAACGGTGTCTCCCATCCCCTGCCCAGCGGCGCGCACAGCCGGAAAGACCGCCGACATTGTTTTGCCCACTCCCGTAGGCGCCTGGATAAAGATCTGGCGTCTGGAGGAAACGGCATGATAGATGGAGGAGACCATCTCCCGCTGGCCCTTCCGGTAGGCAAAAGGAAATTCCAGATCTTTCATGGAAGCGTTTCTCTTAAGCTTCCAGGCCATCC
>CALWGI010000113.1 GCA_944380045.1 uncultured Blautia sp. | reverse complement strand
CGTCAGGTGGAGGAAGTACTTTATCCTGCCATGGAGGATTTCGCCATAGATATTATGATCGGAAAAGGCGCTTCCGCACGTTCTATCCGCCTGGATCTTCCGAAATTCACTCTGGTGGGAGCGACGACCCGCGCGGGTCTTCTTTCCGCCCCCCTTCGCGACAGGTTCGGCGTGATGCATCATCTTGAGTTTTATAACCAGCAGGAGCTGGAAACCATCATCCTCCGTTCCGCGCAGGTCCTGGAGGTGGATATCGAGCGGAGAGGCGCCGCGGAGATCGCCAAGCGTTCCAGGGGAACTCCCAGACTTGCCAACCGCCTTCTGAAACGTGTCAGGGATTTTGCCCAGGTAAAATACGACGGAAAGATCACATATGAGGTGGCCGTTTTCGCGCTGAACCTTCTGGAAGTGGATCAGTACGGCCTGGATAAAACAGACCGGAAGATCCTGAAGACCCTGATCGTTAATTTTCAGGGAGGACCGGCCGGCGTGGAAACACTTGCGGCAGCCATAGGGGAGGATGCCGGCACGCTGGAGGAAGTGTATGAGCCGTATCTTTTACAGAACGGTTTCCTCAACCGCACTCCGAGAGGGAGAGTGGCGTCGCCTCTGGCCTACAGTCACCTGGGATATGAGAAGATTTCATAAAAAATCCTATACTTTTCTACAAAATTCGATTATAATAAAATAAATACTGAAAGAGGATCTATAACAGGAGGCTTTTTATGGCAGTCAAGAATACAGCGCAGGTTGTGATCGGTGGAAAGATCATCACTTTGGGAGGCTATGAATCAGAGGAATATTTTCAGAAGGTAGCGTCCTATATCAATAATAAAATCGCGGAACTGAGTGAAATGCCCGGGTATTCCAGGCAGCCTATGGAGACGAAACATACGCTTCTGAGCCTGAATATTACAGACGACTATTTCAAGGCCAAGAAGCAGGCGGAGATTTTTGAGCAGGATCTCCAGCAGAAGGATCAGGAAATGTACGAGCTGAAGCATGAACTGATCTCGCTGCGGATGAAGCTGGAAGAAGCGGAGAAACAGAAGAATGCGCCGGCTTCCGCCCAGGGACAGAAGGCCCCTGCGCAGGCACAGACGAATGTTAACGGAACACAGATAAAATAAAACCAGAATGGGGATTGCTTCGGTAGTCCCCTTTTGTTTTGAGGTGGATATGGATAAGATCAGAAAAACGGAACTGCTGGCTCCGGCAGGATCCTATGAGGCTTTTGAGGCGGCCCTGGGAGCGGGAGCGGACGCTGTCTATGCCGGCGGCCCGGCTTTCGGAGCAAGAGCGTACGCAAAGAATTTCACGGAAGAAGAACTTCTCCGCGCCATACGGACGGCACATATACACGGAAAGAAACTGTATCTCACAGTGAATACGCTGCTGAAAAACAGAGAGATCACAAAAAAGCTTTATGAATCCCTTCTTCCTTTTTATCTGGAAGGGCTCGACGCGGTGCTTGTCCAGGATCTGGGAGTGCTCCGGTTTATCCGCCGCGCTTTTCCTGATCTTCCGGTGCATGCAAGCACGCAGATGGCCGTGACGGGACCGAAAGGGATGCGTTTTCTGGAAGAACAGGGCGTTACACGCGTTGTCGCCGCAAGAGAACTGAGCCTGGAGGAGATTGATCGGATGCACAGGGAAAGTCCGCTGGAGATAGAGACGTTCATTCACGGCGCGCTCTGCTACAGTGTTTCCGGACAGTGCCTCATGAGCAGCATCCTGGGCGGACGCAGCGGCAACCGGGGCAGATGCGCCCAGCCCTGCCGTCTTCCCTACCAGATTCTGGATGATAAGCGGCGTCCCGCAGGGGGGAAAGATCTCTGTCCTTTAAGCCTGAAAGACATCTGCACTCTGGATATCCTTCCGGAGATCATCCGGGCGGGAGTTGTTTCCCTCAAGATAGAAGGAAGGATGAAACAGCCGGAATATACCGCCCATGTTACAGGTATATACCGGAAATATCTTGATATTTATGAGAAGGATCCTGAAAAATATCGTGTGTCGGAGGAGGACAGAAAAGCGCTTCTTGATATTTTCAGCAGGGGCGGCTCCTGTCAGGGATATTATAAGCAGCATAACGGTCCGGATATGATGGCTTTTACCAATGAAAAAAAGACGGGAAGCGTCTCCGTGGAATTAAGAAAATCAAAAGAAAAAATTAACGGGAATTTAATTCTTTTTCCGGAAAGTCCTGCTATACTTGAACTGACCTGTTCCCGGACCGGGGAACCGGAAGAGAAATCCGGTCTTCATACTTTAAAAGATACTGTCCATGTGACCGCGTCTCTGGGGGAAGTACAGTACGCGAGAGAACATCCCATGGAGGAAACCAGAGTCCGCAGCCAGATGAACAAACTTGGTGATACGGAATTTATCTGGGATGAACTGGACATTCAGATGGGAGACAGTATTTTTGTTCCTGCGGGAGTCCTGAATGAACTTCGCAGAAGCGCCGTTTCTCTTCTTGAGGAAGAACTTGTACAGCCTTTTCACAGAGAGGAACCTTCCCTTCCGGTATATGAAAAGGAAGAGCGCCGAAAAGCGCCGGAATCGCCGCCGAAGCTCTATGCGTCCTGTGAGACGGCAGAGCAGGCCGAGATCCTTATGGATGACGGGAATCTGGCGGGTCTTTATCTTCCGTTTGACGTTATGAGCATTTTCATGGACAAAGGCGTACAGAATAATATAGAACTGTATCTGTCCATGCCTTACGTTTCAAGGGGAGCGGTTCCCGGGGAATTTCTGTCTGCCGCGGAAAAATGGCTTTCTATGGGAATGCGGGGATTCCTTGTCAGAAACCTGGAGGACTATGGGATCCTGAAAGAAAAAGGATGGCAGAGGTACTGTGTGGTCGACGCCTCCCTGTATACATGGAACAACGAAGCGGTGGCCTTCTGGAGGGAACAGAACATTCTCAGGACAACCATGCCTCTGGAACTGAATGAAAAAGAACTGCGCCACAGAAACAATTCCGGAAGCGAAATGCTGATCTACGGATATCTTCCGCTTATGGAATCCGCGCAGTGCGTGAGAAAAAATCTCCTTCGCTGCGATCGGAAAGGAAGCTTCATGGTACTGAAGGACCGTTATGGCAAGGAGTTTGTAAGCGCCTGCGTCTGCGATCCCCGGAAAACGGGAAATACAGGGGAGAAAGTCTACTGTTATAATATTCTCTATAACAGTATTCCTTTGGGACTTCTGAAAGAATGCAGACAGATAAAAGAGCTGGGAGCCTCCTCACTGAGACTGTCGTTCACAACAGAATCTCCCGGTGAAACCGAAAAGATCTTCCGGGAATTTGCGGATGTTTATGTTTCGGGCATGCAGCCCGGCAACAGGGAATACACGAAGGGACATTTTAAAAGAGGAGCCGAATAAGGCATATGATCAATGTAATTGTAGAATTATCCAAGTATCTGATCCTCACGTTGATGATCATTTATACTTTCCATTGCTTTTATACTGTAAGACAGCAGGATGAGGAAGAGCGGAACGAACTTCTGGGGCAGCAGCTGATCCTGATCTTTTTTATGGATTTTACCGCCTTCCTGGTAATCTATCTGAAAACCTTTGATTTCAGGGTGATACAGTTTTATATTGAGATGCTTGTGTTTTTTGCCGCCGTACAGATCCTTTACAGGGTGTTTTACAGGAAGGCCTCCTTTTTGCTTCTCAATAATATGTGTATGCTTTTGAGCGTGGGATTTATCATGCTCTGCCGTCTGGATATCGATACGGCGACCAGACAGCTTCTGATCGCCGCTGCCGGCAGCGCCGTCGCGCTGATCATCCCGGTCCTTATCCGTAAGATGAAATTCCTGCGGCGCCTGACCTGGATCTACGCCGGACTTGGGATCATTCTCCTGGCGGCGGTTTTCCTTCTGGCGCAGACAAGTTATGGAGCGAAACTTTCTCTTATGGGAATACAGCCGTCGGAAGCGATCAAGATCACCTTTGTATTTTTCATGGCGGCCCTTCTGTCCAGAGACACCAGTTTTTCCGCTGTTGTCAAAGCGACTGTGGTCGCGGCGCTGCATGTGGGGATCCTTGTGCTTTCCCGGGATCTGGGAAGTGCGGTCATCTTTTTCGCTGCGTACCTTATCATGGTTTACGTTTCCACCAGACGGCCGGGCTATCTCGCTCTGGGACTGGCAGGAGGCGCAGGCGCGTCCGTTGTGGCGTATTTCCTTTTCGGTCATGTACGTCAGAGAGTTTCTGCCTGGAAGGATCCTATGGCCGTTTATGAGAATGAAGGATACCAGATCGTGCAGTCCCTTTTTGCCATCGGGACAGGCGGGTGGTTCGGCATGGGACTCTGTCAGGGATCGCCGGAATCTATTCCGGTGGTGAAGAATGATTTTATCTTCAGCGCTATCTGTGAAGAGCTGGGAGGGATCTTCGCCATCTGTCTGATCCTGGTATGCATGAGTTTCTTTCTGATGATCGTAAACATTGCTCTGAGGATCAAGAATCCCTTTTACAAGCTGATCGCTCTGGGACTGGGTACGGAATATGCCTTTCAGGTATTTCTTACCATTGGAGGCGCCACCAAGTTTATTCCCATGACAGGCGTTACCCTTCCTCTTGTCAGCTACGGAGGAAGCTCTGTCATGAGTACGATCCTTATGCTTGCCATTATTCAGGGACTTTATATTTTAAGAGAAGACGAGGACGAAGAATTTGAGAGACGAAGAAAAGAAGCTGTACAGAGAATCCGGGAGAGAGAGGCAGCCCGCAGATCCGAAGAAATATAAGAAAAAGCGCTCCAGAAACAGGGAATACAGTTTTGTTTCTGCTTTTTTTGTTGTTATATTTGCCGGTCTGATCGCTTATCTGATCTATTTCGACGCCGCAAAAAGCGAGACATTTATCAACAGTCCGTATAATACAAGGCAGGATACATTTTCCGACAGGGTGGTCAGAGGCGAGATCCTTTCTTCCGACGGAGAAGTTCTGGCCAGGACGGATGTTTATGAAGACGGAACGGAAGACAGGGTGTATCCTTACGCCAATGTTTTTTCCCATGTGATCGGATATGATACCCACGGTAAGAGCGGTCTGGAATCCGAAGCCAATTTCCAGCTTCTCAGTTCCCATGAGTTTTTTCTCAGTCAGATGAAGAATGAATTTCTGGGGCGGAAGAATATGGGAGACACGGTGATCTCCACCCTGCGCGCCGATCTGCAGACTACGGCGTATTACGCCCTGGGCGACAGGAGGGGCGCTGTTGTCGTTATGGAGCCGGACACAGGGAAGATCCTTGCCATGGTCAGCAAGCCTGATTTTGATCCCAATACCCTTGGGGAGAACTGGGACTGGCTGGTGAGCGACGAGACCAACAGCAGCCTTCTGAACCGCGCAACCATGGGACAGTATCCTCCGGGATCCACATTTAAGATCGTAATGGCTCTTGACTATTACCGCAAACACGGATCTTTCAGCGGATATTCCTATCTTTGTCAGGGAAGTGTAACGCTGGAGGATCACACGATCCAGTGTTATAACGGCACTGTCCACGGACAGGAGGATTTTTACAGCGCTTTTGCCAGTTCCTGCAACTGCGCTTTTGCGGAGATGGGAACGGAACTGGGCGGCTCCTCGATACGGGATACCAGTGAGGATCTGCTTTTTAATAAAGATCTGCCGCTGGATTCCTTCCGCAAGAGTTCTTTTACGCTGGACGGAAAATCCGGTATACCGCTGATCATGCAGACTTCCATCGGCCAGGGGAACACACTTGTCTCTCCGGCACATATGGCCATGATCACCTGCGCCATTGCCAACGGCGGAGTACTTATGCAGCCTTATCTGATCGATCAGGTTGTGAACGATACAGGAGATGTGGTGAGCACTACGGAACCGGAAGCCTATAAGCGTCTGATGAGCAATAACGAGGCCGCCATGCTGGGAGAGCTGATGAAAGGCGTTGTGGAACGGGGGACTGCGGCCTCTCTTTCCGGACAGGGATATACAGCCGCCGGGAAGACAGGTTCTGCGGAGTATGATGAATACGGTTCCAGTCATTCCTGGTTTGTGGGCTATTCTAATGTAGACGATCCGGATATTGTCGTCTCCATCATCGTGGAAGGCGGCGGAACCGGAAGCGAGGCGGCGGTGCCTATTGCCTCTGAGATATTCAACACCTATTATTACGGTTAAAAATACAGGCGTCAGTGGACAGGGCGTGATACCTTTGTACACTGACGCTTGCCAGTTTCTATAAAAAGAGTTATACTGTATACAGTTCAGAATATTCACACGCATTACAGGAGGAATTTGCATTATGATAGAAGCAACGAGCTGTGGCGGTGTGGTAATTTATCGCGGAAAAATACTTGCACTCTATAAATCCTACAAAAACCGTTATGAAGGCTGGGTTCTGCCAAAGGGAACCGTAGAACCGGGAGAAACCCATATCCAGACCGCGCTGCGGGAAGTAAGGGAGGAGGCCGGCGTCAGGGCGAAAGTTGTGAAATATATCGGGAAAAGCCACTATAATTTTACCGTTCCCGAAGATATGGTCAC
>CALWGI010000112.1 GCA_944380045.1 uncultured Blautia sp. | reverse complement strand
AAATCCCTCCTCTTTATCCAGAGCGGGAAAAGTCAGATATGTAACGCCTTTATTTTCTTTTATATTCATGTGAGGATAAGCATCCCCGGTCCATTTTATCTCCATTTTCTTCTCCTGAACATCTTGTTTTATCTCTGCTTTTTACTTTAATCCCCGATTCAGAGAAAATCAAAAGCATTTCGTATCCACTGGATCTTCTCTCCGTCAAAAGCCACCACGTCAAACCGGCAGGCCGTATATTCTCCGTATCCGCGCCGCGTAAGATAAACCAGGGCGGCGCGGCTGATCATATGCTGTTTCCTTCTGTCAACCGCAGCCGCTGCCGGTCCGCCGGTTTTGGAATGTCTGTATTTTACTTCCACAAACACCAGATATTCCCCATCCCTGGCGATCAGGTCGATCTCTCCGGTGCGGCAGCGGAAGTTGTGTTCCAGGATCTTAAGTCCCTGTAATTCCAGAAAAGCGGCCGCCTTATGTTCATAGCAGCCGCCTGTTTCCCGTTTATTTATAGATCTTCACCTTTTCAATGTTTTATGTAGGTATCTTTTGTTATATGAAATGCGTGATAAAGCTTCTTCTGTGAATGGGTGACGGACCGTATTTTTTCAGCGCCGCGATGTGCTCCGCCGAACCGTACCCCTTATTTGAAGCAAATCCGTATTCCGGAAGGGCTTTATCATAATCCTGCATCAGCCTGTCCCTTGTGACTTTCGCTATGATGCTGGCCGCCGCGATGGAAGCGCTTTTTGCGTCTCCTTTGATGATCGGCACCTGAGGCGTGTCTACTCCCGGTATGGTCACCGCGTCGTTGAGAAGAAGCTGCGGCTTAACAGAAAGTTTTCCCAGGGCCTGGCGCATGGCCTCGTAAGTCGCCTGAAGGATATTGATCTCGTCAATACGGGCCGGACCTGCGATCCCGACGCCCACAGCCAGCGCCTCCTTCATGATCACATCATAAAGCTCCTCCCGCTTCGCCGGAGAGAGTTTCTTGGAATCGTTCAGATACAGGATCTTTTTCTCCGGCGGCAGGATCACCGCGCCTGCTACTACCGGACCGGCAAGAGGTCCTCTCCCGGCCTCGTCGATCCCGCAGAGATACCCGACATGACCGTATTTCCGTTCATACCGTAGCATCTCATCCATACGGAGCATTTCTTTTTCCAGCGCCTCGTCTTTTTTCCGGTAACGCTCCAGAAGCTTCTGTACCCCGCTTCTGGAATCGTCCTGATAAAGACGGTACAGTTCCTCCCGTTCTCCGCAGGGAACCGCTTCAAATTCTTCTGTGATTTCTTTTACTGTTTTCATACTTCCTGCTCCGCCCATTCCAGAGTAATCCGTCCTGTCTTGCCGCCGCGGAAATCGTCAAAAATGATCCCTGCGGCTTTGGCGTAATCCAGTTTCTCACCCTTTTTTACGCATCCGCGGACTTTCGCGATCTCTTCCAGTACAGAAAGAGGCTCTCCGTCTTCCGCCACCCCGTACCGTTTTTCCAGGACGCCGGGATATTTGTCTTTCAGATAAGCGATAAGCGTCAGCGACAGTTCCTCCATGTTCAGAAGATCGTCTTTGATGGAACCGATCCACGCCAACCGCTCTCCCACTTTCTGGTCCTCGAATTTCGGCCAGAGGATTCCCGGAGTGTCCAGAAGCTCCACGTTTTTATTAAGGCGGATCCACTGTTTTCCCCTGGTGACGCCGGGTTTGTTTCCTGTCTTCGCGCAGGCCTTTCCTGCGAATGTATTGATAAATGTGGATTTTCCCACATTGGGGATACCCGCCACCATGGCGCGCACAGGACGGTTTTTGATCCCGCGTCTGCGGTCTCTCTCTATTTTGTCGCGGCAGGCCTCCTGGATCATGGCGTGAACCTGTTTCATGCCGGCGCCGTTCCGGGAGTCCACTTTGACTACATAAATCCCTTTTTTCTGAAAATATTCCTTCCAGGCTTCATTCTGGCGCTCATCAGCCAGATCCGCCTTATTCAGAAGGATCAGCCTCGCCTTGTTCTGACCCAGGCTGTCGATATCCGGATTCCTGCTGGAAAGAGGAACCCTGGCGTCCACCAGCTCGATGATCAGATCGATCAGCTTCAGGTCCTCCTGCATCTGTCTTTTCGCTTTGGTCATATGACCTGGATACCACTGTAAATTCATACTTCTAACCTCTTACAAATCCTGCTTTCTCCAGAGGGGAACAGAGAAACCACAGCTTGCCGGCAATATATTTCTTCTTGACCAGCCCGATATCCGAATACCGGCTGTCTTCACTGTTGTTGCGGTTATCGCCCAGAACAAAATATTCGTCTGATTTCAGACTTACTCCGTTCTCGGCCAGTCCCGGATTGGTAACAGCCGGAAATTCTCCGCTTTCCATATATTCTTCCCCGTCTATGTATATCTTTCCGTCGCGGATCAGCACCGTTTCCCCCGGGAGACCGATCACCCGGCGGATATGAAGCGCCGCGTCGTCGCTGGCGTTCGTCCGGAACACGATAATATCTCCTCTGTGAGGAGACGAAACCTTATAGATCACACGGTTCATGAAAAACCTGTCTCCCACCTCCACGGTGGGTTCCATGGCGCTTTCCTGCATGGTAACGGTCTGAAACATCAGCACAGCCGTAAGCGCCGCGAAGACAAGAGTGACTGCGATCTCAAATATCCAGCGCAGAGTCTTTTTGACTTTCACATCTCCCAGATGCAGCCTCAGTTCCTGAACCCTGGGATGTTCTTTCCAGTTTTTTATATTTCTGATGTCCATATCTGATCCTCATCTGAAATCATCTGATATTAACAAGGAGGGACAATACCTGTCGTTATTGTCCCTCCCTTAGAAACCTCTGAAATTAAATTATCTCACGCGCTCTTTAACCTTAGCGGCTTTACCTACACGGTCTCTTAAGTAGTTCAGCTTCGCACGGCGTACTTTACCGCGGCGGATAACTTCTACCTTAACTACGTGCGGAGAATGCAGCGGCCATGTTTTCTCAACGCCGATGCCGTTGGAGCTCTTTCTTACTGTGAAAGTCTCTCTGGAGCTTCCGCCCTGTCTCTTAAGTACAGTTCCTTCGAAAACCTGGATTCTCTCACGGTTTCCCTCTTTGATAAGTGCATGCACTCTTACGGTATCTCCTACACGGAATTCCGGTGCTTCTGCTTTTAACTGAGAAGCTTCGATGTTTCTGATAATGTCGTTCATTTCTTTCTCTCCTATTCTTCTGGATGTTCTTAATACATGAATCTGTAACAGAGGACCATCTTTTTATACAACAGGTATGATTATACTATAGAAGATCAGGGATTGCAAGGAGTTTTTTTAATTTTCTCCTTCAGCGGCGGCCGCCTCGTCGCCGCTCATGATCTGGTTCAGTTCCTGGATCATCTCATCGTCTTTAAGACGGAACTTCACTTCCACACGCCTGGAGGCGTCCTTGTCAACGTTGCCCTGGGCGTCCAGGATGGGATTGGCCATGGAGTGGCCGTTGACGGTGAGGTAATCCTGAAGCTCCTGGCTCTGCTCCGCGCTGAGGAAGTTCCCCTGGATATCCAGAAGATACTGCGCCACAGCCAGGGATCTCATCTGGGAAAGATACAGGTTATAACTGTAGTCTCCGTCGGTATCTGTATATCCGTCTATGATGATCTCGGCCAGATACTGGGTATAGTCTCCCTGAAGGAGCACCTGGCAGTATATGGGCAGGATCTGTTCGAGAACAGCCTTGCCTTCGTCCGTAAGCTCATACTGGTCGTAATCGAACATGACGTTGGCGTCCAGTGTAAGGGCTCCGGTCTGGGAATCAATATCCACATTCACATTGCTGGCCGCGAACTCATTCCGCAGAGCCTCTATTACTTCCGCCTTTACTCCCACGATCTGATCGATCTGGGCCTGCTGGTCTGCCAGAAGAGCTGTTTTCTCGTCAAGATCGGTCTTCTGGGCGCTCAGTGTGGCCGCCTGTTCCTCCAATGTTTTTTCCTGATCCTGAAGCTGGGCCGCCAGCGCTGCCAGGAGCTGTTCCTGATCTTTCAGCTTCTCGTCCTGGGACTGGATCTGCTCTGTCTGGCTCTGAAGTTCGCCTTCCTTCTCATCCAGTTCATTCTGCTGGGCAAGGATCTCAAGGGTATACTGTTCCTGCATGGCAAGCTTCTCGTCCCGCTCTTTCACACTCTCGTCATAGCTTTTCTGGGCCTGGAACAGAGTCACGCACATAATGAGCACGAACAGGAGCAGAACGCCCGCCATCATATCTGAATAGGACCGCCAGACATTAAAGCCCTGGTCCTCTGATTTTTTTCTTCTGCGCATCTGTCTCTCCTTTTATCTGAACAAACCGAATTTTCCCTTTCCCGAAGCCTTCGTCAGATCTTTGATGTTCCTGGACATTTCCTCCAGGAACTCCTGCTGCTGCTCGCTCTGCTCCGAGAGGATATCCCGGATCTTCGCAAGCGCCTCGTTCTGTGTGTTCCTTCCCGCGCTGAGACGGATCTCTCCGCCCTCCCGCGCCGCGGTGATATCTGTCAGAAGCCTGCGCACCTGATCCATAGTCCTTGCGGATTTCTTCTGGTATTCGGCAAATTCCTGAAGCCTTGCGTCAAACGCCTCGACAGCGCGCCTGTTGGATTCAAGCAGCTCGCTTCCCGCGCTGCCGGCCGCGGAAACACGGTCCATTCCCTGAGCGGCGGCTTCCACATATTTCTGCATGGTCTGGTTGCAGGCCACCCAGAACTTGGCGGATGAAGTCTCCGCCTCTTTGAGATAATCCGCAAGATGATGGTAGTCCGCCTGCTGCTGTTTCTGAATCGTCTGATTGTCCCGGACGATGCGGTTCGCCGTATCCAGATATTCTTTCTGGGACCTTCCTGTCTCCTCCAGGATCTTCTTCATTTCATTTTCGTGATGCATGTAGGACTCTGTAAGCTGGCGGCTCATGGACTGATACAGGTTCGTGGTATAGTTCACGTTTTCTGTCTGAGCCTCTTTCAGCTGCGCAAGCGTCCTGCCGAATTCATCAAACTGGGTTTTGAAAGAGTCGTTCATCTGCTTCAGGAAAGCGTCCGCGATCTCTTTCACCGCGTCCTCCTGACAGCGCGTCACGGAAGACACCAGCACGTCGAGTGAATCGTTCATCTTCTGGAACGTGGGCGTGATCACCTTCTCAAAGTTATCCGCCAGTTTCACGGAGAACTCCTCCGCCATCTGGCTCATGACTTCCGTCTGGTTCTTCTGGGCGGAAACCATAAGGTTCATGGACTCCGTCTCCGCGGAGGGCATCACATAGGCATGGAACTTGCCCAGGAAATCCTGCAGTCCTTCCGTCATGGAAGAGTATTCGCTCTTCATTCCGTAACTGTATATGATAGAAAAAGAAATTCCGTAAATGGATGTAAGGAACGCGACCTTGATACCGTCCACAAGAGCGGAAACTGAGGTTGTCATCGCCTGGTAATTGGACGGTTCGAAATTCTTAAGGCCCCACACAAGACCCACGAAAGTTCCCAGTATACCGAGGCTGGTAAAGATATCCGGCGCCATCTCCAGAAGGCGTTTATGTATATGATTATCCAGATCCTCTTCGTTAAAGTATTCTTCGATCTCTCCCAGGCCTTCCTCGCTCTTGACGATCCCGTCTGTGAAATCGTTCATCTTCCTGTCCAGATATCCGTGATGGAAAATACCTTTCAGGTTTCCGACTTTCTCTGTATCCGCCTTGCCGGGCTTCTGAAACAGTCCCACCAGTTCCTGGCCTGCGTTCCTCAGAGCTTCGGCCAGATTATTCATCCGGTACATTCCCCCGAAAAGGCAGATAAAATAGATAACCACCATGACTGCCAGGAAAATGAAATTATAGACAAGAACGCTGACGACTCCCTGTCCCACATATAACGTCATTCCCACCGCCGCGGCAAGAACTGCCAGAAACAGCAGGGTGTTTGCTATCTTTTTTCCCATAATCATCCTCCTTAGATGCAAAATTTTTGCCTTTTTACCATAATATCATAACATTTTCAGGCGGACAAGCTGTCTTTTCCACTTTACCCATCCGGCTTCTCTGCCTGAAACAAAGCAAGAGCCGGAGAAATACGGAAATTCTTCCGTACTCCTCCGACTCGTCTGCATATCGGTTCTGTTCTTTTCAATGATACTCCGGATCTTCCGGCGCCAGGATGCGTTCAGGCATATACCCGGTCTTTTTCCAGAAGGACCGTTCTTCCCTCCGTCACTTCCACTACGTTGACTCCGCAGTTTGGCGGCGGACCTCCGTGCCAGAAATCTTCCTTGTCTCTGTACACATTCTGAAGCAGGGCGCGCACCGCGCAGCCGTGGGATGTGATGAGGATCGTTTTATCCTGAAGGTCCGGATCTCCGGTCTTTTCTTTCCAGAACTCTCCGGTGCGGCGGACGATATCTTCGATATTTTCTCCGCCTTCCGGTCTCTTATAATTCCAGGGATCCTTAAAAAACATCTTCAGTTCTTCGTTGAGGATATTTCCCTCCTGATCCTTGAAAACCTTCCCCTCAAGAACGCCGAAATTGATCTCCCGGA
>CALWGI010000111.1 GCA_944380045.1 uncultured Blautia sp. | reverse complement strand
AAGAAGGAGATCGGTATCCTGAGGGCTATCGGGGCGTCGAAGCGGAATGTCTCCCAGGTATTCAATGCGGAAACCTTCATCATCGGTTTCTGCGCGGGACTTATGGGAATTGTCATCACGCTTCTCCTGCTGATACCGGGAAACAAGATCATACATTCTATTGCGGGAAGAACAGATATCAATGCCGTTCTGCCGGCAGGGGCAGCGGTGGTGCTCATCGCCCTGAGTATTTTACTCACACTCCTCGGAGGACTGATCCCCTCCAAAAAGGCGGCCAAGAGCGATCCGGTGACCGCGCTGAGGACAGAGTAACTATGACGTATTTTATTGATCTGACCTCTGTTATCAGAATCATGCGTTAAATATCATTTTTCAGCACACAGGCGGGAAAGCCGTCGGGGCGGGGCAGCGTCCGGTATTTTTCCAGCACATCCCGCAGATTTTCGATACAGGGAGAGGGATAACGGATCTCCCTGGAATCAGAGCGGGAACTGCCGTCGGAATTTTTCTTCAGATACACAAGTTTGAAGCTACGGTTCCATTCGCCTGTTTCATAGTGAAAAATCTTTACGGAATGGTGAAGGATCTCATGCTTTAAAAGCCGCTGGGAGATAACGGCCAGAGCGTTGTTATGGATCACGGCATTCAGGATCGTACGGGGGCAGTTGGCTTCCCAGGAAGTCTGTATATGTATGTTATGAGCAGAAAGATACTGTTCAAACAGCTTCCTGGTGCCGCTGCCCTTTTCCCGTATTGCGAACTTCCGCCCCTCCAGTTCAGAAGCGTAAACAACATCTTTCTGATAAAATTCATGGTTTTTACCGCAGACCAGGACGAGAGAATCTTCCACGATGGGAACGGCGGCCAGACGGGGAGATTCGATCGTACCTTCCACAACGGCGGCGTCCAGTTCCCGTCGGAGAAGCTTCTGTTCGATTTCTTCGGTATTGCTCACAAAAGAATAAATATCCATTTTAGGACAGGAATTTTCCATATCAGAGATCACGCTGGACATGAGGCAGGTGCCTACAGTGAGGGAAGCGCCGATACGGAATGAGAGCCGTTCCTGAAATCTCTGCATGGACAGCTCCAGGCTGTCAAAATTGCCCACAGCCATACGGGCCATATCCAGAAGCTGCTGCCCCTGTTCCGTGATAAAAAGTTTCTTGTGCAGCCGTTCAAAAAGCTGCACCTGATAATGAGTTTCCAGATCACGTACAGCCTGGCTTACCGTAGGCTGGGTGAGATAAAGACGGTTGGCAGCGGCGCTCATGGAGCCCGTCTCGGCCACAGCGATAAAAATTTTCAGATGGCGGATAGTCATAAAGCATCTCCTTTACAAAATCAATAACAGAATTATTCACAAAATATAGTATCCATAGATATTTCCAATATTATAGATAATATTTTACAATTTCCATTTATAGATATCAAGAGGTATAATGATACTGCAAGGGAGAAAAACTCATGCATACCATGCTTGCATGAGTATGCATGAGCTTGGCTCCCGCCTAAACATGAGAAAGTATCACACCCCCACGAAAGGAGAAAATATATGAAGTATGTAATCCTCGGCGGCGTCGCCGCCGGAACAAAAGCCGCGGCGAAACTGAAACGCTGCGACAGAAACGCGGAAGTAAAAGTATTTACCAAAGGCGAAGACATTTCCTACGCCGGCTGCGGCCTTCCCTACTACATCGGCGGAGATATCCCGTCCAGAGACGAACTTATCGTCAACACGCCGGCGAAATATTCCGGACTGACAGGAGCGGAGGTTTATACAGGCTGTGAGGCGACCTCCATCGACAGCGCTGCGAAAACCGTCTGTCTGAAGAAAAAATCCGGCGAGGAATTTACAGAAACATATGACAGACTGATCATTGCCACCGGAGCGGTTCCCTTTGTTCCCCAAATCGAAGGAATTACCCTTCCCGGTGTTTTCTGTGTGCGTACTCCTGACGACGCGGTAGGAATCCGCGCCTATGTGGAAGAGAAGAACTGCCGTAAGGCCGTTGTCTGCGGCGCGGGCTTCATCGGGCTGGAGGTTGCGGAGAACCTTATGGCGCAGGGGCTGGAGGTAACCGTGATCGACGCGGCTTCCCAGATCATGCCCAACGCGTTTGACGCGGAGATGGCAGATTTTGCGAAGAAGAAACTGAAAGAAGCCGGTATGCGTGTACAGACCTCCACAATGCTTAACGGTATCGAAGGGGAAGGCAAGGCGCAGAAAGTCCTTACTTCCAACGGAGAATTTGCGGCGGACGTGGTGATCGTCGCTATCGGTATCCGTCCGGCTACAGGATTCCTTGCGGATTCCGGACTGGAAATGTTCAAAGGCACGATCCTTACAGATTCAAATATGAAGACAAATCTTCCCGACGTTTACGCCGCAGGCGACTGCGCGATGGTGAAAAACGCCATTACAGGACAGGCGCAGTGGTCCGCAATGGGATCTACCGCTAATCTTGCGGCGCGCGCTATGGCAAAGGCCATGAACGGCGCGGGAAACGGATACGGCGGATGCCTGGGGACCGGCGTGGTGCGCCTTCTTCCAACTCTCAACGGAGGCCGTACAGGACTCACTGAAGAACAGGCGAAAGCGGCAGGGTATGCGACCACTTCCGTGATCACTGTGGTGGACGATAAAGCCCACTATTATCCGGGAGCCTCTTCTTTTGTGGTAAAAATGACGGCGGAGACGTCCACCAGGAAACTCCTGGGCGTTCAGGTTCTGGGCGCAGGCGCGGTGGATAAGATGACAGATATCGCCGTTGTGGGAATTTCGCAGGGCATGAAGCTAGATGATTTCGACACCCTTGATTTCGCATATGCTCCGCCTTTCTCCACAGCGATCCATCCCTTCGTGACAACCTGCTATGTGCTGGAAAACAAGATCGACGGAGTTCTTACATCCATAAGCCCCGCAGAATATGCCGCGGGCGCGGCAAAAGACTACGCCGTGATCGACGTGCAGCCCCAGCAGACTGTCGCCAATGCGCAGTGGGTAAACCTCTCCGCAGTGAACGGCCCCATTGAGGGACTGGATAAAGACGCGAAACTGCTTCTGGTATGCACCAAGGGAAAGAGGGCTTATTTCCTTCAGAACCGCCTGAAAGCATACGGATACACCAATACAATGGTTCTGGAGGGCGGCGTGTTCTTCAACGATGTGAAAGCGCCCCGCAACGGAAAGAAACTTTCTCCGGCTGAGATCAAAAGAGTGAAAGGCCTGGGATGTCTGCAGGATAAGAGATATGACGATGTGTTTAATGTCCGCGTGATCACCAGAAACGGGAAACTGACTTCTGAGGAACAGCGTAAAGTCGCGGAGGCGGCGGAGAAATTCGGCTCCGGCGAAGTGACGATGACAACCCGTCTGACACTGGAGATCCAGGGCGTTCCCTACGACAATCTGGACGCGGTGTTCGCTTTCCTGGAGGAGGCGGGACTGGAGACAGGCGGTACAGGTTCCAAGGTACGTCCGGTGGTTTCCTGTAAAGGTACTACCTGCCAGTACGGGCTTATCGATACCTTCGATCTTTCCGAGAAACTTCACCAGTTATATTACATCGGCTATCACGGTGTGGATCTGCCGCACAAATTCAAGATCGCCGTGGGCGGCTGTCCCAATAACTGCGTGAAACCGAGCCTGAACGATATCGGGATCATCGGCCAGCGCGTGCCGGAGATCGACCTTTCCAAATGTAAGAACTGCAAGAAGTGCCAGGTTCAGGATAACTGTCCGATCAAAGTGGCGAAGCTGGAAGACGGCAGTATCCGGATCCCGATGGACAAATGCAACCACTGCGGCCGCTGCATCGGAAAATGTCCGTTCGGCGCAGTTAATGAGGCGTTTACAGGATATAAGGTATATATCGGCGGACGCTGGGGCAAGAAAGTTGCCGAGGGCCGCCCGCTGGACAGAATCTTTACCACAGAGGAAGAGGTGATCGATCTTGTGGAACGTACGATCCTGTTCTTCCGCGACGAGGGAATTTCCGGAGAACGTTTCGCGGATACCATTGCGAGACTGGGATTCGACTATGTACAGGACAAGCTTCTGAACAGTAAGATCGATAAGAAGAAAATCCTTGAGAAGACAGTAGTGGGAGGCGCTACCTGCTGATCCGGTACTCGCCGGGAGTCATTCCCATGATCTTTTTAAACACCTTGACGTAATAACTCAGGCTTTCGAATCCGCAGCGAAACGCTGTTTCGGAAATGCTGAGAGAGGAATCCTCCAGAAGGGGAAGAGACTGTTCCACCCGGAAGGCGTTTACATATTCCGTGAAGGAACGGCCGAACTGTTTTTTGAAATACCGGCTGAAATATTTGGGGGACAGATGCAGATATGCGGCGATGTCCTCCAGGAGGATTTTTTCCTGATAGTGATTCCGGATATAGGACAGGATATCCTTGATCTGAGCCACCTGTTCCGGCGAAGTCTTCCGGGAGCGTTCGGATTCCGTGATAAAGAGATTTTCTCTGTACATTGTCATAAAGGCAGACAGCAGGGAGAGCTTGGTTTCAAACTGATAACAGGCATAACGGTGCTCATTGGATGCCAGAACATCCCGGAGCATCTGGAAGAGAGCGGGGAATTCAGTCCCCGCTTTTTCCAGCTTTTCGGGGAAGCGCAGCCTGCCGGAAAGCAGAGGCGCGAGATAATGGCTCTGTACATAGTCGTACATCTGGAAGGACAGGAACGCGGGATCGAATACAATGGCGTTGTAGACAGTGTTTTTTCCCTCCCGGGCGTACATAGTATGGAGAAAGCCTGGATTGACGAAAAAAAGATCTCCTGTTTTTCCCGTGTATTCACGGTCTTCTATGGTGACGGTAAGTTCCCCTCTTTCAATCATCAGGATCTCAAGTTCCGGATGCCAGTGGTAGGATACGCAGATCTGAGGTTTGTTCTTGTTTTCCAGATTGAAATGGAACCGGTAGGTTTCCAGAGGGTACAGATATCCGCCCCTTTCTGTCTGTTCTTTGTACTGTGTTCTTGTGCGCTGCATATTATCTCCTTTAAAAAGTGGAAATTTTACAATAAGTTATGGAAAAAATGAAAGACAAAGGATTTTTATGACACTATAATACAATTGTATTTTGAAAAACACAAGAAAAACATACAGAGAAAATAAAGAGGACTGGAGTGTGAATTCTATGAAAAAACAGTGGTGGCATGACAAGGTTGCCTATCAGATCTATCCCAAGAGTTTTTATGATTCCAACGGGGACGGAATCGGGGATCTGCCCGGCATTATCTCCAAACTGGACTATCTGAAGGATCTCGGCGTGGATATCGTCTGGCTTTCTCCAATTTATAAATCGCCCCTTGCGGATGAGGGATACGATATCGCGGATTACTACAGCATTGATCCCCGTTTCGGAACTATGGAAGACATGGAGCGCCTGATCGAAGAGGCGAAAAAAAGAGATATGTATATCCTGATGGATCTTGTGGTGAACCACTGTTCCGACGAACATGAATGGTTTCAGAAGGCCTGCCAGGATCCTGACGGTGAATATGGAAACTTTTTCTATATAGAAGACAGGAAAGACGGCGGGACGCCCTGCAACTGGAGAAGCTATTTCGGCGGACCGGTGTGGGAACCGCTTCCCGGCCATCCGGATAAACAGTATCTTCATGTATTTCATAAAAAGCAGCCGGATCTGAACTGGGAAAATCCCAGGGTACGGGAGGAAGTATATAAAAATATCAACTGGTGGCTGGATAAAGGACTTGGAGGTTTCCGCATCGACGCTATCATCAATATCAAGAAAAAACTTCCGTTCCGGGATTATCCTGTGGACAGAGCGGACGGCCTTTCCGGTATCGACCATATGCTGGCTGAGGCGGAGGGGATCGGAGAATTTCTGGGAGAGATGGCTGAGAAAACCTTCCGTCCTCACAACGCATTCACGGTAGGAGAGGTTTTCAATGAAAAACCGGAGGAGATCGCTGATTTTATCGGAGAAAACGGATATTTTTCCAGTATGTTTGATTTTGCGGAGACTGTTTACGGCAAGAGCGACAGGGGATGGTATGACAGCAGGGCGTATCTTGATCCGGAAGAGTATAAATCCTGTATTTTTTCCACACAGAAAAAAATCGGCGATACCGGTATGATCTCCAATATCATCGAAAACCATGACGAACCGAGAGGCGTAAGTCATTATATTTGCCCGGAGGACCTCTGCGACGCATCCAAAAAACTTCTGGCAGGAGTTTACTTTATGCTGAAAGGACTTCCTTTTATCTATCAGGGTCAGGAGATCGGCATGGAAAATATGAAGTTCAACAGCATTGAAGATGTAGACGACGTAAGTACACTGGACGAATATCAGGTGGCGCTGAACGCTGGTCTTAGTGAGGAAGAAGCTTTCCGGAGAGTGGCCGCTTTTTCCAGGGATAACGCGCGTACGCCCATGCAGTGGACTGACGGAAAGAACGCCGGTTTTACCGAGGGAACTCCGTGGCTCAGGGTGAATCCCAACTGCAGCCGCATCAATGTAAAAGACCAGGAAAAGAATGCGGGATCTGTTCTGTCTTTCTATAAGAAGCTGACAGCCCTGAGAAAATCAGAGGAATATAAGGAGACGGTGGTTTACGGAGAATTTGTACCCTATTTGGAGCAGGAGAAGAATCTCATCGGATATTTCAGAGAGGGTGAGAAAAAACTTCTTGTTCTTGCCAATTTCCAGAAAGCGCCCAGAGAAGTGGAACTTCCGGGAATT
>CALWGI010000110.1 GCA_944380045.1 uncultured Blautia sp. | reverse complement strand
ATTATCGTACTGGCGGATACAGAATATTTTACTGCCAGGAACAGGGAAAGAAATCAGGAAAAGAAAAAACTGTCCCGTATAATGGCTATGGTGCTGGGGGCAATTGTGACGGCAGAGCTTCTGATCATGGGAGCTATGTTTATGAATATTGATTTTCGGTCGGCAGACAGGATCGCCCTGATCCTTGGAGCGGCGGTTCTTTATTTCGGCGTGGTTGCGCTGCTGACAGATAATTAGGAAATGGAAATATACTACCGGGGGACGGATCATGCCAAGGTCTTTTAATCAGAAACTGAAAATTTTATATCTGATGAAATTTTTTCAGGAGCAATCAGACAGAGAGCATCCTGTGTCCGTGAAAGATATTATTCAGAATATGGAGGCTTACGGGATCAGCGTAGAACGTAAGACCGTATACGACGATATTGAGACTCTGCGGACTTTCGGAATGAAGATCGCAAACCGCAGAGGGAAAACAGCGGGATTCTATCTGGAAGAGCGTTCGTTTGAACTCTCTGAGCTGAAATTCCTTATGGACGCAGTGCAGTCTTCCAAATTTATTACAGAGAAGCAGACCGACGCCCTTCTGAAGAAGCTGGAGGACCTTGCCAGCGTCTATGAGGCAAAGAAACTGAAAGGACAGGCTCTTCTCATGTCAGGCATCAAGACTCTCAACGAGGAGATCTATACCAGTGTAGAGACGATCTATGATGCCATTGCCGCAGACCGGCAGATCAGTTTCCGCTATTATCAGTGGACGCTGTCCAGAGAGCTTGAGGCGAAGAGAAACGGAGAGCGCTACAGAGTAAGTCCCGGCAAGCTCCTGTGGAACAATGATAATTATTATCTTCTGGGAGTGGATGAATCCAGCGGCATTGTCAAGCATTACCGGGTGGATAAGATGATGGACGTGGCCATAGAGGAAGAGAAACGCAGCGGCGGATCTGTTTTCAGGGATTTTGACATGGGCAGGTTCTCGGCGGAAACCTTCGGAATGTTTGACGGGAAAGAGACGATACTGAAACTGCGGTTCAGCAACGATCTTGCAGGAGTAGTGCTGGACCGTTTCGGAAAGCAGGCGGCGCTTCAGCGCTGCGACGAAAATCATTTTTTTCTTCAGGCGCATATCAGGGTGAGCGGCCAGTTCTTTGGATGGCTGACAGGCCTTGGACCGGGAGCGGAGCTTGTAGCTCCGGAGAAAGTTCGCAAGGAATACAAAGCCTTTCTGGAAAAAACTCTGAAAACATACGGATCATAAGACGGATCTTGTCTTTTATACACAAATATTATTCTAATAATCTCTTAAAAATTCCATTAATTATGTCAAATGACAGATAATAATAGGCGTTTTGCACAAAAAACGCCTTGAATCTTGTAGAAAATAGTCAAACACGATATTGACTTTCTACCCTCCAAAGAGCAAAATAAAGAAATCAAATATGTCGGTCTGACCAATAATATCAGACTGAGGAAAGGGGAGGGAGTGAAACGAACAGTTTAACAGAAACACTGAAGGAAGAACTGAACTGCAGAACCGTCTTTACCATTCCGGTTTTTGACGGAATACCGGTTTTTGAATCCGTGGTGGTTACCTGGGTCATTATGGCGGTACTTCTTGTACTTTCGCTGGTCCTGGTGAGAAACCTGAAGGTGGAGAATCCGGGGAAGAAGCAGCTGCTTCTGGAAGCGGGCGTTGATTTTCTCCGCAGATTTTTCCGGGGGATCCTCGGGGAAGACGGAGAACGCTATATCCCGTATATGATGACGGTCGTCGTCTATATCGGTCTGGCTAATGTCTCCGGAATCTTCGGCGTGAAACCGCCCACGAAGGATCTGAATGTCACGCTTGCCCTTGCAGTGATGAGTATGTTTCTTATTGAATACTCCGGTATTCACAAAAAAGGACTGAAGGGATTTTTCAGAAGTTTTCTTGATCCCATACCGGTGATGCTTCCCATGAATATCATGGAGGTGCTGATCCGTCCGACGGCGCTCTGCTTCCGTCTTTTCGGAAACATTCTTGGAGGCTTTGTGGTAATGGCCCTTGTGGAATTTGTTTGTCCGGCGGCGCTTCCGGTTCCGTTCAGTCTGTATTTTGATTTTTTTGACGGATTCATACAGGCGTATATCTTTGTATTCCTGACGTCGATGTTCATGCGGGAGACCATGGACTGAGGACGGGATTCCGTCAGGTATCACGGATCATCAGTTTCATTTATTTTACTATTATATTTTCAGGAGGAAAAAATCATGACAAGTTTAATCGCTATCGGAGCAGGTATTGCAGCATTAACAGGTATCGGAGCAGGCATCGGAATCGGTCTTGCCACATCCAAGGCAGTGGAGGCTATCGCGAGACAGCCTGAAGCGGAGAGCAAGATCAGCAAGAACCTTCTGCTGGGATGCGCCCTTGCCGAAGGTACGGCGATCTTCGGTTTCGTTGTAGGTCTTCTGATCGTGGTAATGCTCGGCTGATCGGAAGTTCCATATTTTTAAGAAAGGCAGGTACAGACGATGGTTCAAATTAATCTGAATCTTGTCTTTACGATCATCAACCTGCTGATCCTTTACCTGTTGATGAAGAAATTTTTATTCGGGCCGATCATAAAGGTAATGGATCAGAGAAAGGCCATGATAGACCAGCAGTTCCAGACTGCGAAAGAGACAGAAGATAAGGCTAACGAACTGAAGCAGCATTATGAGGACGCGCTGAAGTCTGCGAAAGAGGAATCCTGGCAGATCGTGGAACAGGCGAAGCAGGAGGCGAAAGCGAGAGCCGATCAGAGCGCCCGGGAAGCGGAAGCGCGCACGGAGGCCATGCTTGCCGGAGCCCGTGAGGATATCCGCAATGAGCGGGAAAACGCCATGAAGCAGATGCAGTCTGAGATCGGCAGGCTTGCCATGGAAGCCGCGGCAAAAATCATGGAAAGCGAAAGAAGTTCTGATAAAGACCTTGCGCTTTATGATCAGTTTATAAAAAAAGCAGGTGATTCTGATGACGACAACAGCCATTAATTACGCGGAAGTTCTGAATGAGCTGTCTGTTCCCGAATCCTCTGTAAAAGAAACAGAAGAGATCTTTCAGAATACATCTGAACTTCAGAAGATACTGGAGAATCCTCTGGTGGATTTTCACGCCAAGGAGCGCGTGATCGACAGGATTCTTCCCGTTGAGATGAGGAACTTTGTGAAAACTGTGTGCAGACACAATAAGGCGGAACTTCTGACAGAGATTTTTGACGCCTACCGCGAGCTTAAGTGGAGACAGAAGGGAATCCTGAAAGCTGTTCTTAAGTACGTCACTCCTCCCAGGGAGGAGCAGCTGGAGGGGATCCGTGAATTTCTCTGCAGAGAATTCCACATGCACAAGGCGGACATTCAGCTCACAGAAGACAAAAGCCTGATCGGCGGTTTTGTCCTGCTTGCGGACGGACAGGAATATGACTGGAGTCTGCGGGGACGTTTCCGCAGGATGGAACAGAGACTGACACGGAGGTGAATATATTGAGTGCAATCAATCCAGATGAGATTATTTCCATTTTAAAAGAAGAAATAGAGAATTATGATGAGATCAGCCGGAACCAGGAGATTGGCACTGTCATCTCTGTGGGAGACGGAATTGCCACTGTTTACGGGATCGATCACGCCATGTACGGAGAGGTTGTCGTCTTTGACAACGGACTGAAGGGTATGGTGCAGGATATCCGCAGCAACAGCATGGGCTGCATCCTTTTCGGAAGTGATTCCGGGATCCGTGAGGGATCGAAGGTTTCCAGGACAGGCAGACAGGCGGGCATTCCCGTTGGCGACGGCTTTATCGGCAGGATCGTCAACGCTCTTGGAGCTCCCGTCGACGGCAAAGGCGAGATCAAAGAAAGCGAATACCGTCCGGTGGAGTATCCTGCGCCGGGTATCATTGACAGGAAGTCTGTAAATGTGCCGCTGGAGACAGGTATTCTTTCCATTGACTCCATGTTTCCCATTGGACGGGGCCAGAGAGAGCTGATCATCGGCGACAGACAGACAGGTAAGACTTCCCTGGCTCTGGACGCTATCCTGAACCAGAAGGGCAAAGACGTGATCTGTATTTACGTTGCCATAGGACAGAAGGCCTCCACAGTGGCGAAAGTTGTGGCCACACTGGAGAAACACGGCGCGATGGATTACACTACGGTATTTTCATCCACAGCCAGCGACTGCGCGCCGCTCCAGTATATTGCGCCGTATGCGGCGACGGCACTGGCGGAATATTTCATGTACGGCGGGAAGGATGTGCTGATCGTATACGACGATCTTTCCAAGCACGCGGTGGCGTACCGTGCCCTTTCCCTTCTTCTGGAACGTTCTCCCGGACGTGAGGCGTATCCCGGAGACGTATTTTATCTCCATTCCAGACTGCTGGAGAGATCCAGCCGTCTCAGCGAGGAGGCGGGAGGCGGTTCCATTACTGCCCTTCCCATTATTGAGACACAGGCGGGAGACGTATCCGCTTATATTCCCACCAACGTGATCTCCATCACAGACGGACAGATCTTCCTGGAAAGCGACCTTTTCTTTGCAGGTATGCGTCCGGCGGTCAACGTGGGACTTTCTGTATCCCGTGTAGGCGGCGCCGCGCAGGCCAAAGCCATGAAGAAGGCTTCAGGAAGCATCCGTATTGACCTGGCGCAGTACAGAGAAATGGAAGTTTTCACTCAGTTCAGCTCCGATCTGGACGAGGCCACGAAAGCGCAGCTTGCGTACGGAAGCTGTCTGATGGAACTTCTGAAGCAGCCTCTGTGCAACCCGCTGAAGCTTCATGAGCAGGTGATCACTCTGTGGACAGCCACTCATAAGAAAATGGTCCATGTGGATAAGAAACAGATCAAGCAGTATCAGAAAGATATGCTGACCTATTTTGACAATGTATATCCGGAGATCGGCCGAGAGATCGATGAGACGAAGGTTCTCTCCGATGAGCTGGGTGAGAAGATTCTTCAGGCTGCGGATGAATTCAACAGCCGCATGTCAGAGGAGAGTCAGACGTCCCGGTAGAGGGCAGGAGGATTTTATGGCAAGCGCAAGAGAAATACAGAGCAGAATAAGAAGTGTCAAAGACACTATGAAGATCACGAATGCCATGTATATGATCTCCTCGTCCAAGATGAAGAAGGCGAAAAAAGTCCTGGAAGATACGGAGCCTTATTTCTATAACATGCAGGGCGCGATCACCAGGATCCTGCGCCACGTTCCGGATCTTCAGCATCCTTTCTTCAGCGAGCGCCATCTGGTGCCTGTGGAAGAGAGAAAGATCGGAACCATTGTAGTTACCGGCGACAAGGGAATGGCAGGCGCCTATAATCATAATATCACCAAAATGACGGATGAGTTTATGCAGGGCCCCGGACGCCATAAGCTTTATGTGCTGGGTATGGTGGGACGTCAGTATTACACGAGGAAACAGGCGGATATGGACGGCAGTTTCCGCTACACGGTCCAGAAACCGACCATGCACAGAGCGAGACTGATCAGCGACGAGATCGTAAGGGCCTTTCTGGAAAGAGAACTGGACGAAGTGCACATTATCTTTACACAGATGCAGAACGCGGCAGTGATGGAAGCTGTGAATATGCAGCTCCTGCCGCTTAAGAAGGCCAGTTTCACTCCGGCGCAGATACCGGCGGATATCCTTCAGGAAGAAATCGAGATGTTCCCGTCCGCGGACGCCGTGCTTGACACGATCATTCCCAACTATCTTACGGGCGTGATCTACGGATGTCTGGTAGAAGCCTATGCCAGTGAGAACAACGCCAGGATGACGGCGATGCAGTCTTCCACAGACAGCGCGCAGAAGATGCTGGCGGAGTTGTCCATCCAGTACAACCGGGCCCGTCAGGCGGCGATCACACAGGAGATCACAGAGGTTATCAGCGGCGCGAAAGCCCAGAGAAGGAAGTGACAAGGATGAATAAAGGTAAGATCGTACAGGTCATGGGACCTGTTGTGGATGTTGTTTTTGAGAACGGGGAGCTTCCGGATATCAGGGAAGCCCTTGAGGTGGAAAATAACGGCAAGAAATGTATCATGGAAGTTTCCCAGCATCTGGGCAACCGTATTGTGCGCTGCATCATGCTCAGCGCCAGCGAGGGCCTGCAGAGAGACAGAGAGGTGACCGCTACAGGAAGCGGGATCAGGGTTCCGGTAGGGAACTGCACCCTTGGAAGACTGTTCAATGTGCTGGGCGAGACGGTAGACGGAGGAGAATCGTTGGATCAGGAGGAACACTGGGTGATCCACAGAGATCCCCCCAGCTTTGAAGAGCAGAGTCCGGCAGTGGAGATCCTGGAGACCGGCATCAAGGTTATCGACCTTCTGGCTCCCTACGCCAAGGGCGGTAAGATCGGTCTTTTCGGAGGCGCCGGCGTAGGCAAGACGGTGCTGATCCAGGAGCTGATCCAGAATATTGCCACAGAGCACGGCGGATATTCTATCTTTACTGGAGTGGGAGAACGTTCCCGTGAGGGAAACGATCTCTGGACAGAAATGAAAGAATCCGGCGTTCTGGAAAAAACGGCCCTGGTGTTCGGGCAGATGAACGAGCCGCCGGGATCCCGAATGAGAGTGGCGGAGACGGGCCTTACCATGGCGGAATATTTCCGCGACACAGAACACAGAGACGTGCTTCTGTTTATCGACAATATTTTCCGCTTTGTGCAGGCCGGCTCCGAGGTATCTGCTCTTCTGGGAAGAATGCCTTCCGCGGTGGGATACCAGCCAACGCTTGCCACTGAGATGGGAGAGCTTCAGGAGCGTATCGCCTCCACGAAATCCGGCTCCGTAACTTCCGTCCAGGCGGTTTATGTTCCGGCGGACGACCTGACAGACCCGGCTCCGGCGACAACTTTCGCCCATCTGGACGCAACTACCGTGTTGTCCAGGA
>CALWGI010000109.1 GCA_944380045.1 uncultured Blautia sp. | reverse complement strand
GCGCTGCTGATCAAAGCCATCGGCAAACAGCTTGTATGTGTTCATGTAAACCACGGCCTTCTCCGCAAAGGCGAGCCGGAGCAGGTGGTGGAGGTATTCCGCAATCAGATGGACGCCAATCTTGTCTATGTAGACGCGATCGACCGTTTCCTGGACAAGCTGGAAGGCGTGGAGGAGCCGGAGAAGAAACGTAAGATCATCGGCGCCGAATTTATCCGTGTGTTTGAGGAAGAGGCAAGGAAACTGGAAGGAATTGAATTCCTGGCTCAGGGAACGATCTATCCTGACATTCTGGAGAGCGACGGCGTGAAGGCGCACCACAATGTGGGTGGTCTTCCGGAAGACCTGAAGTTCAGTCTTGTGGAGCCGCTGAGACTGCTGTTCAAAGACGAGGTCCGCGTCGTGGGTACGGCGCTCGGCCTGCCGGACAGCATGGTTTACCGTCAGCCATTCCCGGGTCCCGGATTGGGCGTAAGATGTCTGGGCGCCATTACCAGGGACCGTCTGGAGGCAGTGCGCGAATCTGACGCCATTCTCCGGGAAGAGTTCGCGAAGAACGGACTGGAAGGAAAGGTATGGCAGTATTTCACAGTAATTCCTGATTTCAAATCTGTGGGAGTGAAGGATGGAAAGAGATCTTTCGAGTGGCCGGTGATCCTCCGTGCGGTAAATACGAGAGACGCCATGACAGCCACAGTGGAGGACGTGCCTTTCGCCCTTCTGCAGCACATCACCGACCGCATCACGAAAGAGGTGCCGGGCGTGAACCGTGTGTGCTTCGACCTGACGCCAAAGCCCACCGGAACGATAGAGTGGGAATAAAACGAATTTATATAAAAACGCTTCCGGCTGTGATCAGCAGTTCATGGCCGGGGGCGTTTTTATTTTGACAGAGATAAGCGAAGCGGGTTTCCGCTACCTTGTACGCTGCCCCTAATTTCCTGGAAATAAATATTGACAAATATATCGAACTGCGATATATTTATTATATCGAGATACGATATATCGAATCGGGATATAAGAGGTGTATATGGACAGTAAAATCAAACGTATTTATGTTCCTATGACGGAAACTGGTTTTTATATCCTGTTCTGCCTTCAGAAGCCCCAGCACGGTTATGGGATAGGCCAGATGGTGAAGGAGATGACGGACGGAGAAGTCAGCATCAGTCCCGGAACCATGTACGGCACGCTGGCGAAGATGGAGAAGGACGGGCTGATTGTTTTCTGTCACGAGGAAAATAAAAGGAAACTTTACAGGATAACAGAACTGGGAAGAGAAGTTCTGGACACAGAGATCCGTCGGATCGAGAGACTGTACAGGAACAGCAGGGAGGGATTTGTATGAAAGATACGAAGACAATGCTCCGCTTTTACACAATTGCAGATTTCAGGGAAGAAGAAATCTGGCTCCGGGAGGAGCACCGCAACGGCTGGAAACTCACAAAAATGAGACCGCCCTGTTTTTTCAGATTCGAAAGATGTGAACCGGAGGATGTGATATACAGGCTGGATTTTAAGAATTTTTCCGGAAACAGCGATTATTTCCAGATGTTTGCCGATTATGGCTGGGAATATGTGTCTTCCTGTCTGGGCTGGCTGTATTTTCGCAAACCGGCGGCAGAAGTGACAGAAGAAAATGAGGGAGAAATTTTTTCAGATACAGCCACCAAACTTGATATGATCGGGCACATTATGAAAACGCGGATGCTGCCATGCCTTGTTATTCTTCTTTGCTGTGTTCTGCCGTATCTGTGTTATGCGGTGGAGGAAGGAGATGCGATCGGATATGTTGTGTTTTTCAGTGTCCTGTCGGTCGCTTATCTGTATCTGGTACTGTATTGCGGGGTTAAGCTTTTCAGACTGAAGAGAGAACTTGAAACAGGGAAATACTGAACTGATTACTGGATCAGGCGCTGCGGGGAGATCTTTGGATTTCCCCGTTTGTTTTTCTGGCTTATTAATCTGCAGTATGGTACAATAATTGATAATGAGCGCAGGTCAGGAGCCTGCGGAAAGGAGAAAGTTATGCGGCAGATTAAATGGGGTGTTTTGGGAACTGCGTATATATTTGAACGCGACACGGCAAGAGGCATGAGTCTGGCGGAGAACTGCGAATTGACCGCCATTGCCGGAAGAAGCATGGAGAAAGCGGAGAGATTTAAAGAAAAATATGGATTTCAGCGGGCTTACGGCAGCTATGAGGAACTCCTGGAGGATCCGGAGATCGAGGCGGTATATATTCCGCTTCCCAATACCATGCATTATGAATGGACGATAAAAGCGCTGCGGCACGGGAAACATGTATTGTGTGAGAAACCCATGGCTCCCACGGCGGAGCAGGCCGGGGAGATGTTCCGGATTGCGAAGGAAAACAATGTGTTTCTCATGGAGGCTTTTGCCTATCAGCACAGCCCTTATATAAAAGAGATCCGCAGGGTGATCGGAGAGGGCGCGATCGGCGATATCCGTTATGCGGAAGCCGCGCTGATCACATCGGATTATGATCACAGCAATATCCGCATGAGAAAAGATACTCTGGGCGGATGCACATACGACATCGGCGTTTACGCGATGAGCCTTCTTCAGCGGATGATGGGGCAAAAGCCGGCGGAGATCCACGCGGCGGCGACTATGGCGGATAACGGTATTGATATTTTTACCACCGGCATTTTTGAGTATGAGAACGGAGCGAAGGCTCACTTTGACTGCGGAATGGTGCTGGAAACAGAAAAAAATACTTCTCTGGACAGATTTCAGATCCATGGTTCCAAAGGCTCCATTACTTCTGAAAACTTTGCTTTTAACGCGCCGGGGAAACTGTCCTACCGCCTGCGTACTTTTGACGGGACAGACGAGGTGAGGACAGTAGACGTGCCCCACAATTACTGTCTTGAGGTGGAACAGCTTGGCCGGTGTATAGAAGGCGGGGAGACCCCATATGTGACCGAAGCGTTTACCGTGGATCTGGCGGACACGGTCGACAGAGTCCTGAAGATCATCGGTTACTGATAAAAACGGCAGATTTATAATTATTGAGGTACAGTCTGTCAGGCGTTTCTGACACTGTATAAAGGAGCGGGGTATAAGATGGAACGTTCACCATTATCCAATTACGAGATCACCAGAAACGCCACGGAGGCAAAATTTCCGGAATATGACCAGGAGCAGATCATTTCCCGGTTTCGTTTGAAAAATGACGGCGAATACATCTATGTGAATTTTGTGGGACGGGAATACCGGATCAGCCGGCACACGGGGAAGGTGGAGTATCTTTCCGACCCGGAAGGCGGGTACTGCCATGCGGATTTCAATGTCGTTCTAACAATTTTTGACGTATTGTGCGGATCGAAGCCGGAAGCCTGTCTGTCGGGAAATTTTGTGTCTCTGAACGCGGTGAAAGGCCTGACGGTGGCGGCGGCTCCGGGGTCGGAGTTTTTCAGCAAAAACGCGGCCGTATTTACGGGCAGGTGTGAAGATCTGAAGAAGGCCTGTGAAAAACTGGGCGGCGTTCCGGAGAAAGTGGGGGACGTCGCTTATAAGCTTCCGCTGTTTGATTTCATGAAGGTGATTTTTCAGTTCTGGGACGCGGACGAGGAGTTCGAAGCGTCCGTGAGGATCCTCTGGGATGAAAACATCCTCAGTTATATGCACTTTGAGACGACTTTTTACGCGGCGCTTCATCTTCTGGAAAGGCTGAAAGAACTTGCGTGTCTGTAAGGATATACGGGAGGATGTATAAATGGATGAGAAACGTCTGGAAAATTTCGAAAAAATGCTGGGCGCCGTGCAGAAGGAGTATGAAGACGCGGTGGCGAAGATGGATGAACTGAAGGCGAAAGGCAGAGTGAAATCCGCCACATACCATCAGCTTATGGGAAGAAAAATGATGTATCAGAATATGCTTTCTCTGTATGAACTATATGATCTGATTCCGGCGGACAGAAGCTGAAGGCCGGGACTTATTGACAATATGGCGCCGGGACAGTTACAATGAACTGAAAATACCTGCAGGATCTCTGCAGCGCCGGGAGGATAAAAATGAGACTTCAGACAGTGCAGGAAGCGCTGAAAAAGAAAAATATTTCTTATGAATACACGGAAGAAGACGGATGCGGGAGCCTGGATTTTATGTTTCGCGGACTGAGCTTTCATGTGTGGGAATACTGCGACGGTGAATGGGGCGCAGAAACGAATGTGTTTGCCGCGGGGAGAAGCGAAGACGTTGACGGGGACTATGAAGAGATTATCTCCCGTGAAATCCTTTCCTGGCCGGATATGGCTTTTTGACAGCAGGCGCGGCGGATATACTTTTCCGCCTTACGGAAAACATTATCATCAGGGCATAAAGAAGCAGAAAGGGACAGCATGGAGTTAAGGAATATTCAGAACACAGGATCAGAATACAGAGAAGCAGTGCGTGCGTTATATGAGGAGGCGTTTCCGGAGATTGAACGGAAGCCTTTCTCTTTGATGGAAGAACTTTCCGGCCAGGGGCAAATGGAAATACTGGCGGTAGTGGAAAATGAAGAGTTTCTCGGCCTGGCAATTAATATGATGGCGGGGAATACGGCGCTTCTGGATTATTTCGCCGTATCGCCGGATTCCAGAGGAGGCGGGATCGGCAGCAGGAGCCTGCAGCTTCTCCTCGAACGTTTCAGAGACAAGAAATATATTTTTGAGATTGAGATGCAGGATGATTCCGCGGATAATGCAGAAGAGCGGAAACGGAGGAAGGCTTTTTATCTCAGAAACGGCCTGAAGGAGACCGGCGTTTTCGCCAATGTGTACGGAACAGATTTTGAGCTGCTGACTCCGGACGGAGAATTGTCCTATAGTGAATATACAGATATCCTGTATGCGATCCTGGGAGAAGAAGGAGTGCGTCTTCTGAATCCCCGGCTTTTAAAATAAGAGGCGTTTGTTAATGGAACCAGTTTACGCAACACATCTGCACATAAAAAAATCGGTATTATTTATAACACTCAGCTGCCGGGAGGACCTGGAGGGGAGAAAAGCGTATCTGATCAGGCGGGAGGAGAATCCTGCGATAAAGGAAAAGAAAGTTCTTTCTTTCCAATGTAAGAATAAAACGCGGAATATCTTACAGGCAAAACTGGATCTTTCTTCTGTGGAGCGCGGACACGCCGACTGGAGCGTTATGCTTTCCGGCGGCGCAGATGGGGAAAGCGCAGAAGAACTCCGCCCGGTGATCTTGAGCGGGCGCGTCCGGATGTTCCTGATCCTGGGAAATTATGAGTACAAAAGAGAAAAAGAAATCCTGTTTCCTATGGGAAGCGGGAACCGCCGGTTGATTGTCCGCTGCCGTCCACTGACCTGTTATGATGGAAAAAATACCAGAATGAAAGAATTTCTGGCGTACGGTCTGTACAGGATTTCCAGGCCGGTATGGAGAAAAAAACGGATATGGGTGATGTTTGAAAAGTACTGTGCCTCCGCTCAGGACAACGGCTTTGTTTTTTTCAGATATTGTATGGAAAATCCCGATGTGAAGGAACGGAAGCGTATTTTTTATATTCTGGACAGGAATTCTCCGCAGTGGGCGGAAACAGAGAAATACAGAGAAAACATCATTCCTTTTATGAGTTTCCGGCACATCTTTTATATGCTGGCGGCCAGCCTTTATGTCGCTTCCGACAGCAGGATACATGGTTATCTGTGGCAGCCGAAACCCAATCTGATATCCAGAGAAATAAACAGACATAAAATTTTTTTCCTGCAGCACGGCGTGCTGGGACTGAAGCGAGTGGAAGATCTTTTCGGCAGAAACGGCGTTTGTCCCGTAACTTATTTTACCACCTCGTCGAAACTGGAACAGGATATTGTGGTGAAAGAATTCGGTTATGCGCCGGAGAACGCTCCGGTGGTCGGCCTGGCCAGGTGGGATGTTCTGGAGAACAGAGCTCTTGCCGCGCGTCCGAAGATTCTGATCATGCCTACATGGAGATCCTGGCTGGAATATCTTGACGATGAGGAATTCTGTAAAAGTGAATACTACAGGCGTTATACTTCGCTGATCAGCAATCAGGAACTGCTTTCCTTCCTGAAGCAGCGGGGAACGGAGCTTATCTTTTATATTCACCCGAAACTGGGAAAGTTTATGAAAGATTTTTATACGGACAGTTCTCTGGTGAAACTGATCTCCTTTGGAGAGGAACCGTTGAACCGGCTCCTTATGGAGTGCTCCATGCTGATCACGGATTATTCCAGCGTATGCTGGGACGTTTACTATCTGGAAAAACCGGTCCTGTTTTATCAGTTTGATTCTGAACTGTATAATAAAACAAACGGAAGTTACCTGGATATGGAGAAGGAACTGTTCGGGGACCGGTGTACGGATGAGGCGGAGATCATAACGGCGATAAAAGAATATGTCTGCGGCGGCTTTGTGGAAAAGAAGGCCTTCGCCGCTATGCGGGACAGGTATTTTGCCTGCAGAGACCACAATAACTGCAGGCGTACCTATGAATATATTGTTGGGAGGAACCTGTGAAATGGAAAACAAACTGAGATTTTCAAAGCAGAATACACTTGCGGTTAAGGGGCTGGCTATTGTTTTTCTGCTGACTTATCATTGTTTTTCAAGTACCTCCAGACTGTACGGTCATACGGTCAGCTTCTGGCCGCTGTCCCAGGACACGGTAATCACGATCAGCAGGTCCATGACTCACTGTGTGGGGCTGTTTGTGTTCCTGTCTGTGTACGGACTGACGCTCTCCATGAAAAAACAATACGAACATCTGCAGTTTACGGGGCAGGAAGCCGCGCTTTTTGTTCTGAAAAGATATGTAGGGCTTGTATTTACATTCCTGCTGCCGTTCCTTTTCTGCGCGGGAATCACGCTGGCGCTGGGCATGTCCCGCTATTCCAACGGATTCTGGGCCAATATCACCAGCGTGCTTATGGATATGCTGGGGCTGGGACACCTGTTTGACACGCAGCCTCTGATTTCTACATGGTGGTATCTCAGCCTGGAAGTACTCGTGATCGTGTTT
>CALWGI010000108.1 GCA_944380045.1 uncultured Blautia sp. | reverse complement strand
AGGATCGACGGCTTTGTGAAAGAGTTTGAGAGAGAAGGGCTGGAAGGCCATGTCCTTATCAAGGCGGCGGATGAATCCATGGACCGCCAGCTCCCCAGGATGGACTCGGAATACTCCATGGGCTATCAGCTTACCATGGAACTTCTCAAGGAAGAGCGGCATTTTACGGCGATCGCCGGACAGAACGATATGATGGCTTTCGGGGCCATCGACGCTCTGGAAAAATCCAGGATCCATGTGCCCCGGGATGTATCGGTGATCGGCTGCGACAACATTTTTTATTCCGGAATCCGGCGGCTGTCCCTTACCACCATCGATCATTTTGTCGCTCTTAAGGGCCGGGACGCCTGCGATATCATTATCAGGAAGATCGATACGAACGATCAGTTTTTTACGGATCTCCGGCCGACCAGCCTGTATAATATCGAATATACGCCGAAGCTGATCGCGAGGAAGACGACGGCCTATGCAAGGGTGAAAAAAATAAAAAATAAACAGTCGGATGAATAATATTAATAATAATTTTTGAAAGTGCGGAAGCGCGGAATGGAAAAATAAAGATTTTCAATATTTTTGTTTTGATAATCCGTGATAATCCGTACTTTTTATTTATAAAAAAATAAATTATTAATACAAATTTTATTAATAACAAAAGACGGCACTTGACCGGGAAAAACTTTTTGCTATAATAAAATCATCAAGAAAAACAGCAAAAACTACAGGAGGGAAAAACAATGAAATTTTTTATTGACACAGCCAATGTGGAAGACATCCGTAAGGCAAACGACATGGGAATCATCTGCGGAGTAACCACCAATCCGTCTCTGATCGCAAAAGAGGGAAGAGATTTCAACGAGGTTATCAAAGAGATCACATCTATCGTTGACGGACCGATCAGCGGAGAGGTAAAAGCTACCACAACAGACGCTGAGGGTATGATCGCAGAGGGCCGCGAGATTGCCAAGATCCATCCCAACATGGTTGTTAAGATCCCGATGACAGGAGAGGGACTGAAAGCAGTTAAGGTTCTTTCCAAAGAAGGCATCAAGACAAACGTAACCCTGATCTTCACCGCAAACCAGGCTCTTCTGGCTGCAAGAGCAGGCGCTACATATGTATCTCCGTTCCTTGGCAGACTGGATGACATCTCCACAGACGGACTTCCGCTGATCCGTCAGATTGCCGATATGTTCGCGGTAGCAGGAATCGAGACAGAGATCATCGCCGCAAGCGTTCGTCATCCGATCCATGTAACAGAGTGCGCTCTGGCCGGAGCAGATATCGCGACAGTTCCCTACAAGGTTCTGGAGCAGATGCTTCATCATCCGCTGACTGACGCCGGAATCGAGAAATTCCAGGCAGATTACAGAGCAGTATTCGGAGATTAAGCAGAATTTTCGCGCGCAGGCCTCAGGCAGGCGACACATAACAAGGAGAATTTAAAAATGGACAAATTAGAACTTCAGAAGATTGCCAACGAAGTCCGCAAAGATATCGTAACGGCAGTCCATGCTGCAAAAGCCGGCCATCCGGGCGGATCTCTTTCTGCGGCAGATGTATTTACATACCTGTATTTTGAAGAAATGAACATCGATCCCAAAGATCCGAAGAAGGCGGACCGCGACCGTTTCGTCCTTTCCAAAGGACACACAGCGCCGGGCCTGTATTCTGTTCTGGCAGAGAGAGGATACTTCCCCAAAGAAGATCTGAAGACTCTCCGTCATCTGGGTTCCTATCTTCAGGGACATCCGGATATGAAACATATCCCGGGCGTGGATATGTCCAGCGGATCTCTCGGACAGGGTATCTCCGCGGCAGTGGGAATGGCTCTTTCCGCGAAACTCAGCAACGATTCCTACAGAGTATACACTCTTCTGGGAGACGGTGAGATCCAGGAAGGCCAGGTATGGGAAGCGGCTATGTTCGCCGGCTTCCGTAAGCTTGACAATCTGGTGGTGATCGTGGACAACAACGGTCTTCAGATCGACGGCAGGATTGACGAAGTATGTTCTCCCTACCCCATCGATAAGAAATTCGAGGCGTTTAATTTCCATGTGATCAATGTTGCGGACGGAAATGATATGGATCAGCTGAAAGCCGCCTTCGACGAAGCAAAAACCGTAAAAGGCATGCCCACAGCTATCATCATGAAAACCGTAAAAGGCAAGGGAGTTTCCTTTATGGAAAATCAGGCCGGATGGCATGGAAAAGCACCCAACGACGAGCAGTACGCTCAGGCAATGGAAGATCTGGAGAAGGTAGGTGAAGCATTATGTCAGAAGTAAAGAAAATCGCTACGAGAGCCAGCTACGGCGCAGCTCTGGTAGAACTCGGAAAAGAACATGAAGATGTCATTGTTCTGGATGCTGACCTTGCTGCAGCTACCCAGACCGGAATGTTTAAGAAAGAATTTCCGGAGCGTCACATTGACTGCGGTATCGCAGAGTGCAACATGGTGGGCATCGGAGCAGGTCTTGCAACTACGGGAAAGGTTCCTTTTGTAAGCACCTTCGCAATGTTTGCCGCAGGCCGCGCTTTTGAGCAGGTGCGCAACTCTGTGGGTTATCCGAAACTGAACGTGAAGATCGGCGCGACTCACGGCGGAATTTCCGTTGGCGAGGACGGCGCGACTCATCAGTGCTGCGAGGACTTCGCTCTTATGAGAAGCATTCCCGGCATGGTGGTTGCTTCTCCCTCCGATGATATCGAGGCGAAAGCTATGGTTCAGGCGGCTTACGAGCACGTAGGACCTGTCTATATGCGATTCGGACGTCTGGCTGTTCCGGTGATCAACGACAGACCGGATTATAAATTTGCACTGGGCAAGGGTATTGTACTCCGCGAGGGCAAGGATCTCACGATCGTAGCCAACGGCCTCTGTGTTGCGGCTTCACTGGAAGCGGCGGAAATGCTCGCGGCGGACGGAATCGACGCGAAAGTGATCAATATCCATACGATCAAACCTCTGGATGAGGATCTGATCGTTGCCGCAGCGAAAGAAACAGGCAAGGTTGTCACTGTGGAAGAACATTCCATCATCGGCGGACTTGGCGGAGCAGTGTGCGAGTGCCTTTCCGAGAAAGCGCCTGTACCTGTGAAGCGTATCGGCGTCAACGATGTGTTCGGCGAATCCGGTCCGGCGGCTGCTCTTCTGGAGAAATACGGCCTGGACGGCAAGGGTATTTACCAGCAGATCAAAGCTTTTGTATAACATAAGGGCCTGGAGCTGAGGCGGGAATTACCGTCAGGATCCCCTGAGTGATCCTTTCCGCGAGGAAAACCACGGTGGAAAGGCGCGTGGTCTGCAGCGTCAGGTGCTCCAGCGCGCCGGCGGTGTTGACGATTCCCGTAATATGAATATCTCCTACAGGCGGCAGTTCTTTATGGACGGCGGCACCTGGGTGAAGTGATCCATTTCCTATGGTCACATATCCCAGGTGCTTTTTTTGTCCCAGGGAGGCGTCGATGGCGATCACCAGGGCGTCGGGGTGTCTGCGGCGGATCCCGGAGGACACGGCTTCCAGGTTCAGGGCGTGTACCGGCTGGCTCAGAGTACCGTAAACAAAGATTCTGTCCGTTGTGTGTGCTTCGAGCTGATGGCCGATATAGGGCCCGAGACAGTCGCCGGTGGTCCTGTCTGTGCCGACGCACAGGAATACCAGCTCCGACCATGCTCCGGAATGCCGCAGGATACATTGCTTCAGCTGATCCGATATCTGACGGGCGGCATCCTCTTTTTTGGCGTTTATATAAGAAGTCATGTTAATCTCCCGTTAAGTTTGTACTGTTTCATTGTATCCCGCTTCCTTTCTGATTATGCACAGTGCGGAATCTGTCGTTAAATTTTGGCGGGAGGCTCTTATATTCCGCTAAAATCCGCGTGTGCGATATGCTATTCTTGTACCCGAAGGGGTGATATCATATGATAGAGGTTATCTATAAGGATGAAAAGCGGGAGGAGAATGACAGCGGAAAAATTTTTGATGTTCCTAAAAATATACGCCAGATAGGGCAGGTGAGTGAAGACTACAGGATTTATATGGAGGATTACGTTTACACTTTTTTAAAGAAAACCGCAGATAAATTACAGGAGACGCCGGACAAATGCTGTCTGGCGGTTTTTACAGGGCAGGGTAAATGGGCGGACGGAGTGAATTATATATTTATAAAAGGCGCTCTGGCAGTGGAAGACGAGGAAATATCAGCCGAGCACATTGATTTTGGAGACGGCGTCTGGCGGAAAGTC
Source organism: uncultured Blautia sp. (assembly GCA_944380045.1). Taxonomy (GTDB): domain Bacteria; phylum Bacillota; class Clostridia; order Lachnospirales; family Lachnospiraceae; genus Blautia_A. The sequence goes on along the minus strand of CALWGI010000108.1, from coordinate 2,833 downwards.
CAGGAAGAAGCGGAAAAATATTATTCCGGTCAGGAGATACTTGGATGGTTTCTGGCCAGGCACTCCCTGAAAATGGAGGCGACGGATGTTTTGCGCAGGATTCATCTGAAATATTTCGGCGGGGGCGAAAAGGTGCTGATGTTGATGGATCCGTCGGAGAAGGAGGAGGCCTTTTTCCGCTGTGAAAACAATTTCCTGGTGAAGCAGAACGGCTATTATCTGTATTATGAAAAGAATCCCCGGATGCAGGCGTATATGATGGAAAAGAATCCGGATATCGCGGGGGAAGAAGGGGAGGCGGCAAAAGACGACGCGGTAAAAGCTTTTCGCGCGATAATAAATAAAAAGAAGGAAACGGAAGAAACAGAAGACAAAGTCTCTGTTTTTTCTTATGCGGCGACGGCGTGTCTGGCGCTTGCGGTGGCGGCGGCCGGAATGCATTTTTATCAGAATTATCAGGACATGCAGGCTCAGGATATCAAGACAGAAGCCGTATCGTCTGTCATCAATGAGAGGGAAGAAACTCCAGCTGCGGAAAATAAGGCGCAGCATATGGAAAATCTCTCCGCCGGGGCGGATGAGAACGAGACTGCGGATGAGAAAAATAATGCGGATGCAAAAGAAGCGCCGGAAACGAAAACGGCAGAAGAGGACGGGAGTGAATCGGGAACAGAAACGGAAAACAGGGGAGAAGGTGACGGGGATCACGAAACTCTGTCTCCTGAGGATGAGGCGATCTACAGGGAAGAATCAGATGTACGCAAGGCGGAAAGAAGGGTGCAGGAAGCAAGAGAACAACAGGGCACAGATGAAGAAAGCGCAGAAGAAACAACGGAACAGGAGACCGCGGCATCCTCCGGGACTTCGTATATTATCCGGCCCGGAGATACTTTATACCAGATCAGCCTGGAGCAATACGGGACAATGGATAAGATAGAGGAAATATGCCGTTTGAACAGTATAGGGGAAGACGAAATTATTTATCCCGGACAAATAATTGTATTACCGTAAAAAATTTGTTATAATGAACCACGGGCGGCGGCCGGGAGAATGCCGCCGCAGAGAAAAAAGACAGAGTACATAAGGTAAGGGAATTATGGCGAATATATTTAAGGAGATCAGAAAGAAGCACAGACGTAAAAAACTTCTTGCCCAGCGCGCTAAGCTGGAGCAGTCCCAGGGCGGAGCAGCAGGCGCGCCGGAGGATTATCAGACCAGGCTTCTGAAGCACAGGCATGCGACTATGAAGCGTACGCTGATCATCGTATGCGTTATAGCGGCGGTCGCAGCGGCAGTTATCCTTTTTATAGAAAAGAGAAGCTACCGTAATTATACTGTGCTTCAGACAAGCGAGCAGGAAGATATCGTTTCCACGGGATATGTGGAAATGGACGGACGCATTCTGCGTTACAGTCCGGACGGGGTTTCTCTTGTAAACAGCGACATGGAACCCTACTGGAGTTATCTGTATGAAATGCAGAATCCGGTGGCGGATGTAAAAGGAGATAAGGCGGTAATCGCGGACGTTGACGGAACCTTCATGGAGATCTTTGACAAAGAGGGAGAAACCGGCAGCGTTACAACTTCTTATACTATTGTGAAGGCCAGGATTTCCAAAAGCGGGATGGTCGCGGCGATCCTGGACGGAGGCGACTCTACATGGATCAATTACTATGCTCCGGACGGAAGCCTGATCGCAGAAAACCAGACGCATGTTGAGGATCCGGGATATCCCATGGATATCGCTGTGTCTGACAGCGGCGATGTCATGATGGTGACATATCAGTTTGTGGACGGAAGCGATACCACCAGTTATGTGGCTTTTTATAATTTTGGTGATGTCGGACAGAATGAAGACGACAGGATTGTGAGCGGTTATACTTATGAAGGCGTAGTAATTCCTCAGATCCAGTATCTGGATTCATCGCACGCCGCCGCGCTGCGGGACGACGGATTTTCTGTTTATACCGGTCCTCAGATTCCGAAAGAGACCACCTCGGTGGAAGTGGAAAATGAGATCGTCAGCACATTCTTTTCGGACAAACTGATCGGAATGGTGTTTAAAAGTGAAGATAAAGACAAACAGTATACAATGAATGTATATTCCCTGAACGGAAATCTGAAATTTTCCAAAGATTTCAATATTCCATATACCGATATAAAAATGAGCAGAGACAGCATTCTTCTGTACAATGATTCCCAGATCTGCGTGATGAACAGCAGAGGCGTGGAGAAGTACAGCGGGACTGTAGATGGAAGCATCAATGATTTCTTTAAGATCGGATGGAACCGTTATCTGTTGGTTATGGACAGCGGCGTCAGCGTGATCAAGTTCAGCTGAGAGGTGGAAAATGGAACTGACCTGGTTGGGAATATTGGTTATTGTAATTCTGGCGCTGGCAGGCTACAGAGGATTCCGCCGGGGATTTGTCCGCGAAGTGGTTTCGTTTTTCTTTATATTTCTTGCCATTGCCGCCGCATGGGTGATCAACCCATACGTAAATACATTTTTTATAGAGAATACTCCTGTGTATGAGAAAATACAGGAAAGCTGCGAGGAGTTTATAACAGCTTCGGACAAGAGTCAGGAAGAAACGCAGACGGAAGGCCAGGAGAGCTTTATCGAGGGACTGGAACTGCCGGAACTTCTGCTGAAAGGCATGGAGGCGAATAATACTGATGAAACATATCAGTATCTTGCCGTAGACAGTTTCGGCGGTTATGTGTCCGGATATCTTGCGAGGACGATTGTAAATGGTCTGTCTTTCCTGGTATCCTATCTTCTCGCGTCTGTGATCATCCGTGTGGGAATGTTTATACTGGATCTTATCGC
>CALWGI010000107.1 GCA_944380045.1 uncultured Blautia sp. | reverse complement strand
CCCCACGCAGATCACCGTCCGACCCACGTTCGCCGCATTGCTGAGATAGGTCTCCAGAAGGGAATCGCCGCGGTGTGACCCGTAATTATTCCCGAAGCTTAAATTAACGGCCATGGGCCTTCCCAGTCTCAGAGCCTGGCGCACCAGGTAATCCACTCCCTGCATCAACTCCGCGGTCCTGGGAAAAGAATTCTCCCGGGACGGTCCCAGCTTCACCGCGATAATGTCGCTTTCATAAGCCGCTCCCCTGTACACCCCACTGGAAGCCCTCCCGTTTCCGGCGGCGATCCCCAGCACCGCCGTTCCGTGGCCGCTGCGTTCCTGCTGGGGCCCCCGCCCCCTTCCCTCCGGTCCTGGCCGCGCAAGGGCCCGGTCGATCTCCTCCTGTTCATACTCGGCGCCCATGAGATAGCCCTCCGGCGGCGTTCCGGTTCCCGCCGGGGCGCTCTGATCCCACAACTTCAGGATCCGGCTCCCTCCGTCCTCCTTCCGGAAATCCGGATGGCGATAATCCACGCCGGAATCCACGATCCCCACCAGGACCCCCTTCCCAGTAAGCCCGGGCTCCTCTCCATTTCCCCTCTGCACGGTTCTGATACAGGAGGCTTCCGAGCCCTGATCCGTCTGGAAATACAGACGTTTTGGAAGCTCCATAAATTCAATCTCCGGCCGCCTCGCATATTCCTCAAGACTCTCCGGGGGGAGCGTCACTACCGCGTATCCTCCCAGAAGAGGAACCGCGCGAACGTCCTCCCCGGCCAGCGCTTCGGGATTCCCGCTGTATTTCACCACCACGTCCCAGACTCCCGCCTCTCCCGTGCTGCCTCCGTTAAGGTTTCCTGACCGGATCCTTTCATTTTCTGTGGAATCCAGCGCCAAATTCAGAAGATTATCCATTTTCTGATCTTCCATATGTTCATCCTCCTCTTTTCACAAATCTATGATAAAAGCGGGAGGAATTTGAACAAGACAGAAGGCGATTAACAGAAAAACCAATTTACTTTTATTCTAAAATAAGTTATAATTTTTTTATAATTTTCAAAATATTTTTATAATTCAAGGAGGACTGGTTTATGGTATTACAAACCCAAGCTCTTATCATTGTAGTCGCATATCTGATCGGTATGCTTCTTGTCGGTTTCATCGTCGGCAAGCTCCAGATCAAAGACAGCAGCGACTATATGCTTGCAGGCCGCCGCATGGGCCTGTTCATGGTAGCCTTCTCCCTTTCCGCCAACAATATCGGAGGCGGTTCCACCACCGGCCTTGCCCAGAAGGCTTTCGGCGAATGGGGAATGAGCGCGATCTGGTATGTGCTCGCGGCTTCCGTTGCCATGATCCCGCTGGCGTACTTCGCGCCGAAGATCCGCCAGACCATGGCCGTGACCATCCCGGAGGTCGTAGGACGACGTTTCGGCCACGTATCCAGCACCCTTACGGCAATCTTAAGCGTGCTTTCCCTTTTCTGTCTGACTTCCTCTCAGATCGCCGCTTCCGGCACGGTTGTAGCGAGTCTGACAGGAATCCCCACCAACGTTGCCCTGGTGATCGCCGGAGCCGTTGTCATCATCTACACAACATTCGGAGGAATGATCGCGGACCAGATCTCGGACCTCGTCCAGTTTGCCATTATCCTGGTTGGTCTGGCAATCGCCACTCCCATCGTTATCAGCGGATGCGGCGGATGGGAAGCGATCTCAGCGGCCCTTCCTCCCGTGCAGCTCAGCTTCACCAAGATCGGCTGGGTAACGATCATCGGTTATGTATTTAACTACTTCTGTACCTTCCTTGCAGGTCCGGAAATGGTATCCCGTTTCGAGACAGCCAAGGATGAGAAAACAGCGAAACAGGCAGCATGGCTTTCCGCAGTCCTTATGGCTGCAATGTCCATCTTCCCCACCCTGCTTGGTCTTGCCGCACTGGCAACCATGCCGGATCTGGCGGACGGCGGCGCCAACGCCATGATGGCAGTTACCACAGCACATGCGCCGGGAGTTATCGTGGGAGTCATCTCCGCAGCAATCATCTGCGCCACCATGTCCTCCGCGGACTCCAACCTTCTGTGTATGTCCACTATGCTCATGAACGACCTGTATCTGAAATACGGCGGAAAGAAACTCACCGACAAACAGATTATTACATATACCAGAGCATGTAACGTGGTGTCCGCAGTGATCGCCATGATCATCTCCATGGCAGGCGTTCCCATCGTAACCATGAACACCTTCGCCTTCGGTATCCGCTGCGCCGGTCCTTTCGCCGCCTATGGTCTTGGACTGATCGTACCGAAAGCCACCAGGAACTCCGGTATCATCTCACTGATCGGCGGAACCATCGGTTTCTGCTTCTGGCAGTTCATAAGCGGCGGCGGATTCAAGTTCGGAATCCTGCCCGTTGTATTCGGCTGCGCGGTCAGCGTTGTGGTATTCTTCATCGTAAACTTCATCGAATGGGGCCGTGGAGTTGCTCCCGCGCCGTCCGCATACGTTGACGAGAAATAAAAATCCATATATGTGAAAACTCCCGGAAAGCATACCGCTTCCGGGAGTTTTTTTATTCTGATCATATAATTTAATTTACGAAATTACTCTTCGACCTTCATCTCACGCACAATCTTACGCAGCTTCAGGATCATGGACGGAGCCACGGACAGTTCGTCCAGACCCATACGCACAAACTCTTCGGTAAGCTCTGTATCCGCGCCAAGCTCGCCGCAGATACCCGCCCATTTGCCATGAGCATGAGCGTTGTCCGTTACCATTTTGATCATGCGGAGGATCGCTTCGTGATGCGGATTATAGAAATCATCCAGCTTCTCGTTCTGCCTGTCGATAGCCAGTGTATACTGGGTCAGATCGTTGGTTCCGATACTGAAGAAATCCACAACCTCGGCAAGTCTGTCGCTGATCATTACAGATGCGGGAGTCTCGATCATGATTCCCTGTTCCGGAATCCTGTACTGGATCTCCTGCTCCTGAAGTTCTTTCTCCACCTCGTCCACGATCGCATAAATCTGCTGCACTTCTTCCACAGATGTGATCATGGGATACATAATGGACAGATTGCCGTAGACAGCGGCGCGCAGAAGGGCGCGGAGCTGTGTTTTAAAAATATCCGGCTGCTTCAGGCAGATACGGATCGCACGGTATCCGAGGGCGGGATTGTCCTCTTTGCCCAGATTGAAGTAATCCACCTGCTTGTCCGCTCCGATATCCAGAGTACGGATGATCACTTTCTTGCCGGCCATCATCTGTACGGCCTGACGGTACGCCTGGAACTGCTCTTCCTCTGTGGGGAAGTCGTCCCTTCCCAGATACAGGAACTCGCTGCGGAAAAGGCCGATTCCGCCGGCGTCGTTCTCCAGAACATAACCGATATCGCCCACGCTTCCGATATTGGCGTAAATGTTGATCTTATGTCCGTCGAGGGTAACGTTCTCCTCGCCCTTAAGCTCCTGGAGAAGTTTCAGTTTCTCTTCCTCTTCATGCATCCTCTTAAGAGTGGCTTCACGGGTCTCCTCATCGGGATCAAAGATCACCTCGCCTTTGAACCCGTCCACAACAGCCGTCATTCCGTTCTCAAGCTGCTCCAGATCCATGGGTACGCCGATGAGCGCCGGAATATTCATCATACGGGCAAGGATCGCCGTATGAGAGTTGGTGGAACCATGGACCGTGACGAATGCAAGGATTTTCTCCTTATCCATCTGCACCGTCTCGCTGGGAGTAAGATCATCGGCAACGATCACGGATGGATCGATGGAACTCAGATCAATATCTCCCTGCCCGCTTAAATTGCGGACAACACGTTCTGAAATATCTTTAATATCCGCCGCGCGGGCTTTCATGTAATCGTCGTCCATAGACGCGAACATCTCGGAAAAATTATCTCCCGTTACAGCCACCGCATACTCTGCGTTAATGGATTCTGTACGGATCATATTCTGGATAGCTTCCAGATAGTCGTCGTCCTCCAGCATCATCTGGTGAACCTCGAAGATTGCCGCGCTGGCTTCGCCCACTTCCTTCAGAGCCTTATCGTAAAGCTTCTGAAGCTGCGCCTTGGATTCTTCTATCGCTTTCTCCACACGCCCGATCTCTGCTTCCGGATCCTCTGTTCTCGTTCTTTTTACCTGATAATCGTTCTTTTTCAGAACCACGACCGGACCGAGGACAATTCCCTTATAAACGGATTTTCCCTGGAAACACTGCATACCTTATCCTCCCTGTAGATTACAGATTCTTCTCAAAGAACTCCTTCAGCGCTTCAATAGCTGTGTCTTCATCTTCTCCTTCAGCGGAAACTGTCACGGTGTCTCCGTTCTTAACACCCAGAGACATCAGCATCATCAGCTGAGTCAGTTTCTTGGTCTTGCCGTCTTTGGTAATCGTACAGTCAGAAGTAAATTTCTTCGCCTCTTTTACAAGCAGTCCCGCCGGTCTTGCATGGATTCCCAGCTCATCCTTGATGGTGTAGTCAAATGTTTTCATAGCACAAACTCTCCTTTACACTTTATTACTTCTTAATAATAATACATTTTCCCCTGAAAGTAAAACGATTTTCTCTTCTTTTATGTCTTCTTAATGCGCTTTTAGCAGTCCAAAAAACCAAAGGGTTCTTCATCCTTCAGAAAATGCATCAGCATATAGGCGCACATGATCGCCACTCTCTCCTCTTTCAGGATCCTTCGGACTTCCTCCCGGTCCGCAAGGACGATCTCGATCTCCTCCGAAGCCTCCTGGGCGGCTTTACTGATTTCACCGGAGGCGTATCCGTACACTGTGGCGCAGGATTCGTCTGTCATTCCGATAGTAGTAAAATACGGTTTTTCATAAGCCTCATCCACCTGCAGCGGTTCCAGGTCAAGCCCGGTTTCTTCCTTCATCTCCCGGACTGCCGCCTGATGGAAATCCTCGCCCGGCTCCACCAGGCCTGCGGGAAATTCATAGATATACCCGCCCAGAGTATAACGGTACTGGCGGATCAGAACCACCCTGTCTTTTTTCTCTCCGTAAATACTGTAGATGATCACTCCGTCCGGCGTGTTTTTTCCTGTTTTCAGCTTCAGCTCCTCAACGCTCTTCGCCCGGGAAGCCACATAGTAGGACACCGGTGTGTTGTGTACGCTTGTGGCGTCCACATGATAAAGATTTACAAAACGGTTGTCCGTCATTTTTTCCACATGATGTATTTCACCCATTGGTTTTCCCCCGTATATTTTAAATTTATGCACATACAGAAGGCCGGACTGTAGCTCCAGCCCGGCGCTGTCCGTCATATATTCAGATTATATCCCATTTGCCGCTGTTTGTATAGCGTCCATGTACCAGACTCCCCTATACCATATACCAGCTCCTCTTCGCTGTTACATTTTGTATCCGGTTACTGCAGATCAACAGTCAGGGCTTCTCCGTACCGGTTGGCCGGATCGAAAGAATCCCATTTCTCCCATCTCTCGCTTTTAAGACAGCTCATCAGCTGCAGATTCACCTGTGTCTGTCCATCTTCAGGGATCTCATAGTAAAAATATCCGTCCTCATGTTTTTCATCTGTTCCCAATATCTTTGTATTTTCATTTAGCGGAAGTTCTTCCCACCTGATCCCATCCGTTCCTTCAAGAACCATATCTATGATCTCCCGGTCTTCTTTTTCATAGATGCTCTGCTGTTCCGGTGTCCTTTCGATCTGGATCCTTCCGGCAAAAGCCGTCAGTGACCTGCGCATTTCCGTCAGCTTCACCGTGCAGCTCTCCAGATCAAACTCCTGATCCGGGATCTGTTCCGCCGTCTTTCCTTCTACGGTAAAAAGAAGCTCCTGGTTTTCGTATCGTTCATTATCTCTGTATACGCTCAGCGGAAGGACAACCTCCATCCGGTCCGCGGGCTCCATATCATAAAGCTGCGCGGTAAAGATAAAGTAATCCTGCTTTCCCATGTTGTCGTCCATCTCATTTGGGCCGGCCTTCTGCCCGTTGACCGTCATGGACCAGGATTCTATCGTATATCCTTCCATCTCCTCTGTGGGATAGGCGCATACCGCAAACTGAAGGCCGTCGTACATTATCCGGTCTATGGTGATCAGCGGTCCGTCTGTTTTCAGTTCTTTCATATCCTCCAGTATTTCCGGATGCAGTTCATTGACATATCGGGGTTCTTCCGCTATGCTCACCTCAACATCTGTAAACCAGACTTCCTCAAGATCTGACCTTTCTCCAAGTCCCAGTTTTTCCTGAAAATCCACTTCCGCTGTCCTCACCGGTTTCCGTCCGGAAACTGCCACCGCAGATATAATACCGCCGCAGAGAACCGCCGCAAGAATGAGCAGACGCCAGTTTTTCCTTTTATTTAAGGATGCGGCTCCACGGATATCCTGGTCGGAGCGTCCCCTCTCCACAGTTTCCCCGCCGGTGTATACTGTTTCGTTCCCAACCGCTCTGTTCACCGCCTGTTCCACTGCCAGATGAAAGAGTTCCGGCATTTTCGGATACTGATTTTCCCAGATTTTCTTATCCATTATTTCCCCTCCTTCCGACACAGACGCTGTTTCAGTTTTTCCCGGCCTCTTCCCAGCCGGCTTTTCACCGTGCCCTCCGGGATTCCCATAAGTTCCGATATTTCTTTTACGGAAAACTCTTCAAGATAATAAAGTTCCAGTATAATACGGAATTCCCGCGGAAGCTGCGCCAGCGCCTGATAAAGTTCACTGTACTCTTCCTCCCGGACATTTCCCGGCGCCTGTTCTTTATGCGCCTGTTCTTCACAGCTTTTTACCTTATCTGCCAGCATCGCTCCCGTTTCTGTTTATCTGCCATACGGAAACACTCGTTGATAAGGATCCGGATCAGCCAGGTCTTCGCATACCTGTCGTCGCGCAGGGTATGCAGCTTCTCGAATGCTTTCATCACCGCCTCCTGAGCTGCGTCCGCACAGTCCTCGTCGCTTCTCAGAATGGATTTCGCGATCCGGTAAAGCTGCCGTTCATTCTCCAGGATCAGATTCCCGAATTCTTTTCTGTCCATACACAGTCTCCTTTGTGCTGTTCTGTCTGTTTTATCTATATATTAGACCATTCCGCCGTTTCAATGGTTCCCTGTCTCATAATTTTTCATAAAAAAAGCGTTATGGAAACTTCT
>CALWGI010000106.1 GCA_944380045.1 uncultured Blautia sp. | reverse complement strand
CGCGCCTATAAGATAGATAAAACAGGATTTCCGCGAAAGCCCTGTAGTTTCGATATCGTAAAACACCGGTTCTGAATTATCTTCGAACCCTGTGATTTCCCCCATTTTTTCTATAATATCAAAAGACGGAAAATCAGCTGAAATCGGTAATTTTTTAACAATCATATGACACCTCCGGTTTCTTTCTGATTGTTTTTAATTATACACAAAATATTAAAAAATTTGTAGTGAATTTTTTTCAGAAAAGAGGTATAGTAGTAAATGAGGTTACCCGCTGTGCGGGCGGCCGGATAAAGATCTGAAGCACGATTGGAGGAAACGCCGCTGCATGTGGACACTTACGATTAACGGCATTGACATATATCATATCATAAGCTGGTTCCTGATCTACAGTTTTCTCGGATGGGTATGGGAAACCGCTTATGTCTCTCTGAAAGAAGGAGAGTTTATCAACCGCGGATTTATCAACGGGCCCTTATGTACGATATACGGACATGGAGCGGTAACCGTCTATCTGATCCTGAAACCGCTGGAGGCCAACACGATCCTGCTGTATTTCGGCGGCATGATCGTGGCCACATTGCTGGAATACTTTACAGCGGTTCTTATGGAGGCCATCTTCCATACTTCCTGGTGGGACTACAGCGACCAGAAATTTAATTTCCAGGGCAGGATCTGTCTGGGAGCGTCTCTTGGGTGGGGCTTCTTTACAGTGATACTGTTCCGTGTGCTGCATCCTGCAGTGGAGAAATTCGTAGACCTGTGGCCTGTTTTTGCAGGCGAGGTATGTATCTGTGTTATCCTGCTGATTTATATCCTGGATTTCTGTTATTCCGCTTCCGCCGCGTTCCGTCTCAGAGACCGCATTCCCCAGTGGGAGCGTCAGCTTGAGCGCAAGCAGGTGGAACTTATGCTGCGTGTGAATGAGAAAATGAATTCCCTGGAATTTGCCAGAGGGGAATCTCTTGAGAATATCAGGAACAGAATGGAGGATCTTGACTTCATCCGCACGATCAACGAACGCAGGCAGGCGCTTCTGGAGGACGTCTCCGCGGAGCTCAGATCCTACAGGAGGAGTCTTGCCTCCAGAGTTGAGCATAATACGGCGCGTTTCCTGAAATCCTATCCCCATCTGAACCGCGGCTACCGGCTGCGTCATAATAAAGACAAAAAACATAAGCGTTCCTGACGTTTATGATTAAGGAGGAAATACATATGGGTAAGCTTACCTTCAAGGGCGGTGTGCATCCCTATGACGGCAAAGAGCTGTCGAAAAACAGCCCCATCGAAAAATATCTGCCGAAAGGCGAAATGGTATATCCCCTGTCCCAGCATATCGGAGCTCCTTCTGTTCCCTGCGTGAAGAAGGGCGATCACGTTCTGGCGGGACAGAAGATCGCCGATGCGAATGGATTTGTTTCCGTGCCGCTCCACGCCTCTGTATCCGGCACTGTGAAAGGGATTGAGAGACGTCTCACAGCGACGGGAACAATGGCGGAGTCCATTATTATCGAGAACGACCAGCAGTACGAAGAAACGGAGTTTTACAGCGCTGATCCGGAATCCCTCTCCGCAAATGAGATTCTTGAGCGCATCCGCGAAGGCGGCGTCGTGGGAATGGGTGGAGCCGGTTTTCCTACTCATGTGAAGCTGGCACCGAAAGATCCCGCGGCCATTGAATATGTTCTCGTAAACGGCGCGGAGTGCGAACCCTATCTTACCAGCGACTACAGACGAATGCTGGAGGAGCCGGAGAAAGTAGTCGCGGGCCTTGAGATCATTCTCCGCCTGTTTGACAGGGCGAAAGGCTATATCTGTATTGAAGACAACAAGCCGGACTGTATCGCGAAGATGAAAGAGCTTGTGAAAGACAGGCCCCGGATCGAAGTGAAGGAACTGATGACCAAGTATCCTCAGGGAGGAGAGCGTACCCTGATCTACGCGGTTACCGGCCGTGAGATCAATTCAACCATGCTGCCCGCCGACGTGGGATGCGTCGTGGACAATGTGGATACTGTCACAGCCATATATCACGCGGTTGCCCTGGGGCGTCCCGTGATCAGCAGGATCATCACGGTGACGGGAGACGATGTGGTTTCTCCGAAGAATTTTACCGTGCTTACAGGTACCTGTATGCAGGAGCTGATCCAGGCTGCGGGCGGACTGAAAACAGAAGCGGCAAAGATCGTTTCCGGAGGCCCGATGATGGGATTTGCTCTTTACGATCTGAATGTTCCCTGCGTGAAGACCACCTCGGCCTTTCTCTGTATGGAACACGATCCCGTTTCCGAAGCAACAGTCACTGCCTGCATCAACTGCGGCAGGTGTGTGAAGGTCTGTCCCGGACGCGTGCTCCCGTCCCGTCTCGCCACACTTGCGGAAAGAGGAGATATGGAGGGATTTGAGAAGATGAACGGTATGGAATGCTGCGAATGCGGTTGCTGCAGTTATGTCTGTCCGGCTAAAAGACCTCTGACACAGAGTATAAAATCCATGCGGAAAATGGTTCTTGCCAGCCGCAGAAAGAAGTAGGGGGAAAGAGAAAATGGAACAAAAGCTGAATGTATCATCCAATCCTCATGTCAGGGACCGTATGACAACCAGCCGGATCATGCTGATGGTCGTTCTCGCCCTGATGCCCGCCACACTTTTCGGAATATGGAACTTCGGTTTCCACGCCTTTCTTGTCGTAGTTGTCACGGTTCTGTCCAGTGTGGCTTTTGAATGGATCTACGACCATTTTATGCACAAACCGAATACGGTAAAAGATTTCAGCGCCGTGGTCACCGGACTTCTTCTCGCGCTTAACATGCCGCCGCAGATTCCCCTGTGGATGCCTGTGCTGGGAAGCGCGTTCGCCATTATTGTGGTGAAGCAGCTTTTCGGCGGCCTTGGCCAGAACTTTATGAATCCTGCTCTGGGAGCCAGATGTTTTCTTATGATCTCCTTTGCGGCCAGAATGACGGATTTCTCTGTATCGGACAGTTTCCGCGGCGTTGTGGACACTGTGACCGGAGCCACTCCTCTGGCGGCTTTGAAGTCCCAGGGATTCGTGGAAGGAGTATCCGTACCTGTGAAGAATCTCTTCCTTGGGAATATCCAGGGAACCATAGGCGAGACTTCAGCTCTTGCGATCCTTATCGGCGCGGTGATCCTTCTCGCGTTCAAGATCATTGACTTTAAGATCCCGCTTACCTACATAGGATCCTTCGCTGTGTTTGTGATCTGTTATATGCTGGGAACCGGCATGGGATTTGACGTGAATTATCTGCTCAGCCACCTGTTCGGCGGCGGCCTCATGCTGGGCGCATGGTTCATGGCTACGGATTATGTGACGTCGCCGATAACGCCGAAAGGGCAGCTTGTTTACGGAGTGTGCCTGGGTATCGTCACAGGCGTATTCCGTCTCCTGGGAGGATCTGCGGAAGGCGTTTCCTACGCGATTATTTTCTGCAATCTTCTCGTTCCCCTGATTGAGCGGGCTACCTATCCCGTGGCTTTTGGAAAAGGAGGGAAGAAGGCATGAATAAGATCGTAAAAGACACGCTTTCCATTACGGTGATCACCCTTGTGGCCGGACTTGCCCTTGGCATCGTTCAGGATATCACCGCCGGCCCCATTGCCAGACAGGCGGAACTGGCGAAGCAGGAGGCATATAAAGCCGTATTCCAGGACGCCGCCTCTTTTGAGGAATATCTTCCGGATGAGACGAAGCAGGCGGTGGATCTGGTAACATATCTTGATGAGAACGGATACGGCGCCCAGACCATTGATGAGATCATGAAAGCGCTGGATGATTCCGGAGAGCTCCTGGGATATGCATTTACCGTCACCACCTCGGAAGGTTACGGCGGAGATATCCAGTTCGCCATGGGCGTGCAGAACGACGGCACGCTCAACGGGATCTCCATTCTGTCCATCAGCGAGACGGCCGGTCTTGGCATGAAAGCCGATACAGATGAATTCAAAGATCAGTTTAAGGATAAGCAGGTGGAGAAATTCCAGTATACGAAATCCGGCGCGACCGCGGACGACGAGATTGACGCCATCAGCGGGGCAACAATAACGACAAACGCCATGACCAACGGAGTAAACGCCGGAATCTGCGCATTTCACTATGTGGAAGGAGGAGAATCATGAAGTCCAATACACCTTCAGAACGCCTGATCAACGGCATAATAAAAGAAAATCCTACCTTTGTGCTGATGCTGGGCATGTGTCCCACACTTGCGATCACCACATCGGCGACCAACGGGATCGGCATGGGCCTTACCACAACGGCAGTTCTGGCGGCCTCCAATCTTATGATCTCCCTTCTGCGGAAATTCATTCCCGACGGAGTCCGTATGCCTGCTTTCATCGTTGTTGTGGCTTCCTTTGTAACGATCGTGCAGATGCTTCTGGAAGGTTTTCTTCCGTCCCTGTACGCGTCGCTCGGCCTCTACATACCTCTGATCGTTGTAAACTGTATCATCCTGGGACGCGCGGAGGCGTACGCTTCCAAGAATCCTCCCATTCCCTCCCTTTTTGACGGGATCGGGATGGGGCTTGGCTTTACGCTGAGTATTACCTGCATCGGCGCGGTGAGAGAACTGATCGGTGCGGGACAGCTTTTCGGACATCAGATCCTTCCGCTTGCAGACGCGGCTGCAGGAAAGATCGGATATGAGCCTGTGACGATCTTCGTCCTTGCGCCGGGAGCGTTCTTTGTTCTGGCAGCCCTTTCCGCGCTGCAGAATAAATTCAGACTGGGCGCCGCAAAACGCGGGATCGATCCCAGTAATCCGGATAAATGCGGCGGAGCCTGTGCGTCCTGCGGCAATACCATGTGCAAAGGAGGCGGAAGCAGATGAAAGAATTAATGCTTATAATCATCAGCTCGGCTATTGTGAATAACGTGGTCCTGAGCCAGTTTCTGGGCCTCTGTCCCTTCCTTGGAGTATCCAAAAAGATCAACACGGCTGCCGGGATGGGCGGAGCGATCATCTTCGTCATTACGTTATCTTCCTTTGTAACTGGCCTGGTATATCAGTTTATACTGGTGCCCACGGACATGGAATATCTGCAGACCATCGTATTTATCCTCATCATAGCGGCCCTCGTGCAGTTCGTTGAGATGTTCCTGAAAAAAGCGATTCCGTCGCTTTATCAGGCGCTGGGCGTGTATCTTCCCCTCATCACCACCAACTGCGCCGTACTGGGCGTCGCCCTGATCAATGTGCAGAACGATTACAATATTCTTGAGGGCACGGTAAACGGTTTTGCAACTGCGGCGGGATTTACCCTCTCCATTATCGTAATGGCGGGTATCCGCGAAAAGATCGAATACAACGATATTCCGGAAGCGTTCAGAGGCTTTCCCACAGTCCTTCTTACAGCCGGACTGATGGCGATCGCGTTCTGCGGTTTCTCCGGGCTGATATAAGGAGGCGGAAGATATGAATATTGAAGCGATTATCGTAGCGACTGTGGTAGTTGCGGCCGTGGGCCTCTTTATCGGTATTTTTCTCGGAATTGCGGGTAAGAAATTCGCTGTGGAGACAGACGAGCGGGAGATCGCGGTCAGAGAAGCCCTTCCCGGAAACAACTGCGGCGGCTGCGGATATCCGGGCTGCGACGGTCTTGCCGCGGCTATTGCCAAAGGAGAGGCGCCGGTAAACGGATGTCCCGTAGGCGGCGATCCGGTGGGAAAGATCATTGCCGGTATTATGGGACAGGAAGCCGTGGAAACGGTGCGCCGGACTGCTTTTGTAAAATGTACGGGAACCTGTGACAAAACAACAGAGAATTATGTTTATACCGGTACCGGGGACTGTCAGATGCTGGCGTTTGTTCCCGGAGGCGGGGCAAAGGCCTGTGCCTATGGCTGTCTGGGATATGGAAGTTGCGTGAAAGCCTGCGCTTTCGACGCCATACATATCATCGACGGGATTGCGGCAGTGGACCGGGAGGCGTGTAAAGCCTGCGGCAAATGCGTGGACGCCTGTCCCCGTCATCTGATCGAACTGATCCCCTATACACAGAAGGTTATGGTCGGATGCAGCTCTCATGACAAAGGCAAAGCCGTGACTTCTTCCTGCGAGACAGGATGCATCGGCTGCAAAAAATGTGAGAAAGCCTGTCCGAACGAAGCGATCAGGGTAGACGATTTCTGCGCGCATATTGATTATGACAAATGTACGGGATGTGGCGCCTGTAAAGAGGCCTGTCCCCGGAATGTGATTCTCTGATCCAGATAACGGCGGATCTGCTTTGATATGGTTCCGGAAGAGGAAAGGATTCCTCTCCCGGAACTTTTTTTGTGGCTGAGTGGTTCTTTTTATAATGATAAACGTACATTAGTTTGCTTTTTCCGGAATGGTATGTTATGATGTAGTCGTTAATCTGAATAACAGGAGTTAAATACTATGATTTCATTTGTTCGCGGATTTGTGGCGGATTCCACAGAATCCTCCCTGATTCTTGAAGCCGGCGGTATCGGTTATGAGATTTTTATGACAGGGACCGCTATTGAAAAGGCGGTGCGGGAATCGGGGGAGATACTGGTTTATACCTATTTTCATGTGAGAGAGGACGCCATGCAGCTTTACGGATTCCTGTCCCGGGATGATCTCCGGGTATTCCGGCTTCTGCTGGGCGTAAACGGCATCGGTCCCAAGGCCGCGCTGGGGATCCTGGCAGGTCTCTCGGCCGATGAACTGAGGTTTGCCGTTCTCTCGGATGATGTGAAGACACTTTCCCGTGCGCCCGGCATAGGCAAGAAAACAGCGCAGAAGCTGATCCTGGAACTGAAGGATAAGCTGAATGCCGAGGAAGCGTTTGAACTGAAGCTGGCCCATGTACAGGAGGAAGCCGGAGCAGAGGCGGCGGCCGCTGATGGCAGCAGGGAGGCTGTAGAGGCGCTGGTCGCTCTGGGATACAGCAGCACACAGGCTCTTCAGGCTGTGCGTAAGGTTTCCGGAATCCCTGCCGATGATGTGGAGGGTATTCTGAAAGCAGCCCTTAAGAACTTATAGGAGCATATATGGAAAAAAGAATGATCACCACCGATGTGACCGAGGAGGATTTTCCTCTGGAAGGTACCCTGCGTCCGCAGACGCTGGATGAGTACATCGGGCAGGAAAAGACCAAAAATACATTGAAAGTCTATATTGAAGCGGCAAAACAGCGCCATGACGTTCTGGATCATGTGCTTTTTTACGGACCGCCGGGGCTGGGTAAGACCACGCTTTCCGGAATTATCGCCAATGAGATGGGAGTGCACATGAAAGTCACCTCCGGTCCGGCGATAGAAAAA
>CALWGI010000105.1 GCA_944380045.1 uncultured Blautia sp. | reverse complement strand
TAGTCTCCGCCGCCGGTATCTCCCCCGCCGGTTCCGGGATCTACATAATCTCCCCCGCCGGTATCTCCCCCGCCGGTTCCGGGATCTACATAATCTCCCCCGCCGGTTCCGGGATCTTCATAACCGGTGTCTCCGCCGGTTCCGGGATCTTCATATCCGGTGTCCCCGCCGGTTCCGGGATCTTCATATCCGGTGTCCCCGCCGGTTCCGGGATCCTCATAGCCGGTATCTCCGCCGGTTCCGGGATCTTCATATCCGGTGTCCCCGCCGGTTCCAGGATCTTCATAACCGGTGTCTCCGCCGGTTCCGGGATCTTCATATCCGGTATCTCCCATACTGTCCGCAATCTGGTCTGTGGTATCTGTCCAGCCGCTTCCGTCGTTCTGGAAGAATATTGTTGTATTATCGTCAACATCTTCTGTCTGCGGAGTCTGTACAGTGTCAAGATTATCGGCGCCGCCGACGATCTCCAGAATCCTCTCACTGTTCGTCTTCACTGTAGAGGAGGGCGTATATGCCTCATCGCCGTACAGGAACTTGTGCAGTTCCGCCACATTGGTATCCAGATCCGTAGGCACAATCAGGCTTCCCCTACCGGAAATATTCGCGAACTTGTAGTTTGTCGGGAATCCTGTCGTCTCGTTGATGCTGTATCCGATCAGGGTAGGCAAAAGCTGCAGGATCTCTGTCTTGTTCACAGACGTGCTTACCATGGGGAACACTTCATCCATGATATCAAAGATTGTGCCCAGGCCTGCTTTCTTGGCCTCCTGCACGATCATCTGGATCACCTTTCTCTGACGCTCCGTACGTCCCATATCCAGACTCGCGGTATAACGGATACGGCAGTAGGATGTAACCTGCACGCCGTTCAGATGATATCTGTAGTCGATCTTCTCGATGTCTTCCGGCTCCGGCGGAAGCTCGATCGGCGTATAATCCAGGCCTGTATCTTCAGCGGTTTCCACACAGTAATTATTCATGTGGACGATCTCCGCATAGGACATATCCATATCCAGTCCGCCGAGGCAGTCAACGATCGTAGCCAGAGCATTGAAATTCACCGTAGCGTAATCTGTGATATTCAGGTCAAGATTCGTATTCAGCATGGTGATCGCCTGCTCCGGACCGCCGTAGGCGTAAGCCGCGTTGGCCTTGGAGTAGGTGCCGTCTCCCAGATTCAGCAGTGTATCCCTGTATACAGATACCAGCTTCACTTCCTTGGTATCATTATTGACACTGGCAATGATCATGGTATCACTGTTTTCGGTATTGAGCGCCGGATTCTTATCTCTGTGGTCAATGCCGAAAAGAGCGTAAGTGGTATATCCGGTCAGCTGGGAAGTCTCGGAATCAATGGCGTCCTGAACTTCCTGATTGACATGTATCTTGCTCTCGTCCACCGCAGGCTGGTTCACTTTATCCAGCTTGGAATTCAGCTGTCCGTATACATACAGACCACCGATGAACAAGAGGAGAACAATAATCTCCACTGCAAACAGTATCTTTTTTTTCATGTTCTTTCCCCTTATCTTAATTAATATGCATTCTTATTGATGAAACCTTTGAAAAATGTCAAAAACAGAATCTTGATATCAAATCCTATCGTCCAGTTCTCGATATAATAAAGGTCGCAGTCAATTCTTTTTTTGATGGAGGTGTCCCCCCGGTAGCCGTTTACCTGCGCCCACCCGGTCAGACCCGGACGGACCTGATGCTTCACCATGTAGCGCGGGATCTCCTCCCGGAACTTCTCCACAAAAAAGGGACGCTCCGGCCTCGGTCCCACAAGACTCATATCTCCCTTCAGAATGTTAAACAACTGCGGAAGCTCGTCAATGCTTGTCCGGCGCATGAATTTCCCGATCCCCGTTACTCTGGGATCGTTCTTCACTGTCCAGGCTTTCTTCTCCTCCGCCTCGGGCTGTATCTCCATGGAGCGGAATTTATACATCCAGAATGTCTTATTGTGCAGTCCTACCCGTTCCTGTCTGTAGATCAGCGGGCCGGGAGACGACGCCTTGATCAGGACGCACATAAGGAGCATTACGGGAGAAGAAACAATGATCGCGGCTATGGAACCCACAATATCCATCGCCCGCTTCACCATCGCGTTGAAGGTATTCGTCAGGGGAACGTAGCGGATGTTAATTACCGGCAGTCCCAGAATATCCTCCGTATACGGCTTGGTAGGTATGATCTTATTGTAATCCGGGATAAATTTCGTATGCACCCCGGACTTCTCACACATTGCCACAATCTCTTCCAGACGGTAATATTCGCTCAGGCCAAGAGTGATCGCAATCTCATCCAGCCTGTTCGCAGGAAGGATCACTGTGAGATTGGCGATTCTGCCGATCACTTTCACGCCTTTATAAAGCGTACCCGCCGGAACATTGTCATCCAGGATTCCTCTGATAATATATCCCCACTGGGGATTGGCTTGGATCCTGTCTATATACTCCTCCGCCGCGCGGCTGTAACCCACCAGTATGATCTGTTTCTGATGAAGGCCTCTCCGCCGCATATCCCGGAGAAAGGCAAAAATCAGAAGACGGACGCCCCATTCGAGAGTTACGTTGACGGCACAGAAAATATAAATTACCAGCCTGGAAAAATTGCTCTCCTCAAGCATATAAAGAGCAAATATGATCAGCAGCATTCCCAGGACGTTGGCCTTGATAATATTCGCCAGCATCAGCCTGCGCCCCTGCATGTGCATCGGTTCATACAGCGTGAAAGCCTGATACAGAAGCAGATAGCCCGGCACAATAAAGATCAGCGCGAACATATACTGTTCAAAACTGAGCGTAAACACTGCCGAATAGGCCAGCGGGCCTATGAAGCGGATCATCCAGGCGGCGATATAGGAAACAGCTATTATAATCGCATCGATCAGCATTTGAAGACGGCTGAAGTTCTTCTGATTATCCTGAATCAATCTCTGCCACCTCAATCCATTTCATTATGTTTATCTTATAATAGATAAGTCTCAAAATCAACATCATCTTAAATGTATTTTATAAAATTTATGTGAAACTCTGTAAAATTCCCATTACATGCCAAAACGCCTCAGGATATTCCTCCATAATTCCAGCTGTATCCTGCAGTAATTCTTCAGATGTTTCAGGGTGAAAGGAACTTTCCGCTCCCTTCTGCTGATGGAAAAGCCGTTCTTGATACCTGCCAGATATTCCCTTCCCATTCCCTTTACCGCGAAAAACAGGAATTTTACCATGAATCCCGCCGCCAGGAAAGGAAGATTCAGAAGGATCTGGAGAAACGGCATGTTTTTATATACAAGATACACATTATTCCTGGAGGAATACCGTGTCTTGAACTGATTATATCTGGATCCGCTGGTCCCGCTGCCCACATGATAGACTACCGCCTCCGGGGCGTACCAGTTCTCGTATCCGTAAATCCTCGCCCTGTATCCGATATCCACATCTTCCAGATACGCAAAATGCTCCTCATCAAAAAGCCCGATCTGGTCCAGGATCTTTTTTCTGTAAATGGCCGCGCCGGCACAGGCCGCAAAAATTTTTTCTTCTTTTTCAAAGGCATGGATATCACGTCCCCTGCCTCTCGCGAAGGACCATCCCAGAGCGCAGTAATAATTTCCCGCGTCATCCAGTCTGTCTCTGTCGTGATACTGCACCATCTTCGCCCCGCAGGAAAAAGCATTCCGGTGGCGTTTTATGGCGGCAAGCATTTCTTCCACAAAATTCTCCGTCACTTCTGTATCATTATTTAAAAGAAGGACATAGGGCGCTTTCGAAGCGCGGATCCCTTCATTCACCGCCCGGCAGAATCCGAAATTGTCCGGAAGCTCCAGTATATGGACCCAGGGATAGTTCGCCGCCGTGAAAGAACAGCTGCCGTCGGTGGATCCGTTATCCACCAGGATCACTTCAAAGTCATTCATGCTCTGTCCTTCCAGACTGTTCAGCACAGTATCCAGAAATGCGATTCCGTTAAAATTCGGTATGATCACCGATACTTCCATCATTTCCACCTCACCCCTTTTTCTCCATGCCCGGAAGGGGACGAAGGGAATAATTCCATTTCGTCAGAGAAAGATTCTTATTATAATAGGGATCTCCGTTTTTCAGGATACCGATCCATCTGGTCCGCATATATTCAATCTCTTCCTGGAAACGTCGCACCTTCGCCTTATTGTCCTCAGCGCCTCTTGTTTTTGACTCCATATGATAAAGCTGTACGTAGGGATCATACACGATCAGTTTGCCGTTCTCTCTCACTTTCAGACAGAGATCCACATCATTGAAGGCCACGGAAAGTTTCTCCGTAAATCCTCCCGCCTCCTCGAACGCCGATCTTTTCATCATCATGCATGCGGCGGTGACTGCGCTCATGTCCTGAAGAAGAGACGCTTTGTGGAGATAACCTGTCCTGTTGGCAGGCATATCCACAAACATATGGCCCGCGATGCCTCCGATCCCGATCACGCATCCGGCGTGCTGAATGGTATTGTCCGGATAGATCAGCTTCACGCCCACCGCGCCTGTATCCGGCCGCTGGCACACGCCAAGCATTTCCTTTATCCAGCCGGGAGTGATCACCGTCACGTCGTTATTCAGAAACAGAAGGTACTCGCCTTTCGCATGACGCACGCCGTAATTATTGATGGCTGAATAGTTGAATTCCTTTTTCCACCTGAGAAGGCGGATACGGGGATCTCCGGACAGCTCCCTGTAATAATGGAAAATATCTTCGGTTGTGCTGTTATTCTCTATGATCAGTATCTCGTAATTTGTATACTCCGTTTTTTCCCGGATGGATTCTATGCAGGCCTTCAGCGTTTCCTTTTCGTCTTTGTTGGGAATGATAATGGAAACCATAGGTTCTCCCTGCACCGGATAAGTCACACGGTAGAATCCGTAATCCGGCGTATGGCTTACAGTTCCCTTTACGCCCATCCGCTCAAGATGGGCTTCAATGGCCCTCTTTCCCGCTTCAAAAGCGTACATCTTGCTGGCCGGATTATCTGCCGTGGATTCTTTATGGGTTCTCCAGTGATAAAGGATTTCCGGGATATGTCCCACCTTTTTCGCGTTTTCCACACAGCGGAAAATGAAATCATAATCCTGGGCGCCCTCGAATTCACTGCGGAATCCGCCTGTTTTCTCAAACACAGAACGTCTTACCACAAAAAAGTGGCAGATATAGTTATTGGATCGCAGAAGATCCAGATTAAAATCCGGTTTCAGATGAGGCTGGAAGTGTTCGCTAAGGTCTGTGGTAACCTTGTCTTCATCTGTATAGACCGCGTCAAGGCCGCTGTCTTTTGCCAGCGCGGCGGCAACCTCATAAAGCGCGTTCGGTGCCAGCAGATCGTCATGATCCAGAAGCCCGATAAACTCTCCGTCCGCCATTTCCAGCGCCGCGTTGGTATTACCGGCTATCCCCAGATTTTCACTCAGGGTTTTCACCCGGATCCTTTTGTCCTTCCCCGCGTATTCCCGCAGAAGTTTTTCCATTTCCGGATCTTCCGGACTTCCATTGGCAATACACAGTTCCCAGTTTCTGTATGTCTGCGCCAGAAGAGAATCCATCATCTGCGCCAGAAAAGTTCCCGGCGTACGGTACGCGGGAACCGCCACGCTGATCAGTGGTTCCCGGGACAGCTTCTGACGTCTCTGGCGGTTAAGTTCCGTCTCATCCGGAACATACGCCTCATACCACGGCCCGTAGGGAACCTCTTCCGGTTCAAAGCGCTCATGAAGGCGGATCCAGAACTCTTTCGGCCCGTAATGCTTCAGATAACGGAACCCCTTCCGGATCGTATAGGGATTCAGCTTCTTCACCATACGCCCCCACTGGATCCCACCGCCGGTATTCTGTTGTTTATCCATATTTTAATCCTCAGAATTTGTCGATTTTACATTAATTTTACTTTTAACCGGATTTATTTTATCATTGTAACCTTCTTTTTTCAAGGCTGTAAACATAATTCTCCCGGAAATACCCCCAAGAAAGTGTTGAATTAAGCCTGAAAATGGGATATGATAAATTCTGTAATATCTGAAACAGGAGAATTTATATATGAAAATAAAAAAATTACTGGCCGGAATCCTGGCCGCGGGTCTTTCGCTGTCTCTGGCAGCGGCCGCGCCGGTTCTTGCCGCAGAAGAAACCGCCGGCGGTACCGCTGCGTCTTCCGGCATTACAACCAACAGTATTTCAGGGTGGCCTCAGGGTCCTGATATCACTTCCACGGCGGCCGTGATCATGGAAGATTCCACTAATACAGTTCTGTATGCCAAGAATGCGGACCAGCAGCTTTACCCCGGAGGCGCGGTAAAAATCATGACGACCCTTCTGGCCCTGGAGAACACACAGCTTACCGACCAGGTCACCATGACTGCCACCGGAGTTTCCGGCGTCACAGACGGCGGAGCGAATATCTCCGCGCAGCTGGACGAGGTGTTCACCATTGAGCAGTGCCTGTACGCCATCATGCTTTCTTCCGCCAATGACGTCGCCCTGCAGGTTGCGGAACATTTAGGCGGATCCGTGGACGGCTTCGTCCAGAAGATGAACGACAGAGCCGCCCAGCTTGGCTGCACCAATACAGTTTTCACCAACCCTACCGGTCTTCCGGATGAAAACCAGCACACCACAGCCCGCGACATGGCTCTGATCATGAAGGCGGCCATTGATAACGATACCTTCCGCACTATTGCGGGAACCACATCCTATACGATCCCGGCAACGAATGTTTCCGGCGGCGAGCGGGTGCTCACCAACAATTTTTCCATGCTGAACAGCGCCAACGCCGCTTACTATCCCAACTGTCTCGGCGGCCGGGAAGGTTATACGGAAGCCTCCGGAAGCACGCTGGTGTGCGGAGCGGAGAAAAACGGCACTACGCTGATCGCTGTAGTCCTTCAGGGAGCTTCCGGCACAACGGCGGCGGAAGCCGGTTCTCTTCTCAATTACGGTTTTGATAATTTCCAGATGCTTTCTCTGGGCGATACAGATTTCAATATGATCTCCGGAGGGAATGTATTCGTACCTGCCGGAGCCACCGCGGACAGCCTGACGACAGAAGATACCCCGGGTGAAGAAGGACAGCTGAACCGCCAGTACTATTTCGGCGGCACTCCGGTGGGCACCGCAGTGGTTGCCGTCGCTGAGGAACCGGATACCAGTATGGTAGACGCAAGCCAGCAGAATCTGGAAGCGGCGCGCAGTTTTTCAGAGGGAAAATCAGAAGTTCCTTATTATATTATCGGCGGCGCCGGAGCGCTGATCCTGATCCTGTTATTTGCGGGCATCATAA
>CALWGI010000104.1 GCA_944380045.1 uncultured Blautia sp. | reverse complement strand
TTTATGGATATCTATATGCTCCAGACACAGCATCTCCATGAGCTGTGCGAAAATGTAAAAAAGGCGGGGATGTATGCCTATGTCCTGGATGGAAAAGGACCTGAGAAGATCACCCTGCCGGACCTTTATTCCTATACGCCCGTGGGCGGCCTGACGGTTCTTCCCAAAGTGTGGATGCACAACACGGTAACTGTCCATGCCTGGACGGGCGCGGGAGGAAGTACCCTGGCCGGGAAAGAGGAAAAAAATGAAACGATGGTCTATGTGACGGAATCCGGGAGCGTCTATCATCAGAAGGCGGGATGCCGTTACCTGGATCTGTCGCTGGACGCGGTGCCGGGTTCCAGAGCGGAGTCGATGAGGAACGCCTATGGAGAGAAATATACGCCCTGCGAGATCTGCAGCAAGGGAGAAAGTCCCGGAGGGATCGTCTATGTGACCAAAAGCGGAAACCGTTATCATAATCTGGAATCCTGCAGCGGTCTGAAGCGTACGGTAAAGCTGGTGAAGCAGTCGGACGTACATGGAATGAGAGCCTGCAGCGTCTGCGGATAGGGAGGCGGGGAATGGAATTACGGAATATCTGTACGGCGTTTTTTCTTTTGTACGTCGGTTGGAAAGATCTGAGGAAGCGGGAAATCCCTCTTTTCCTCACTGCGCTTTTCGCCGGCGGGGGACTTTTATACAGCCTGTCGGCGCAGAGACAGGCGGTTGATTTTCTTATCCCCGCGGGGATCGGACTTATGTTTCTTGCCCTGGGATTTCTCACGGGTGGAGGCATGGGACTGGGAGATGCCTGGGTCCTTCTTGCCCTGGGAACTGTTCTGGACACCGGAGAATATATGGCGACACTGTGCGCGGCAGTGTTTTTGGCGGCTGTCTGGGCGGGAGTTCTTCTGGCCGCGTTTAAGAAGAACAGGAAGACGGAAATCCCCTTTGTGCCGTTCCTGCTGCTGGGATATATAGGAGGACTGATCTTATGAATAAAAAGAAAGAATGGGCCAGAGGAAGCTTTACCCTGGAAGCGGCCTGCGTCATGTCCCTTGTTCTTCTTGTGCTTATGGGAACTCTTTATCTCTGCTTTTATGTACACAACCGGGCGTGGCTCACGGCAGCCGCCTGCGAGTCCGCCCTGGCAGGAAGCATGGAAGGAATACGGGACGAAGGCCAGGCGGCCGCGACGGCAAGAATGCGCAGCCGGGAACTGGGCAATACGGGATTTTTCGGAGCGGAAAACCTAAGCGTACAGGTAAACGCGGGAAAAGAGGTAGAGGTTGTCTATACGGCGGACACGCTGTCCGGATTCGGCGGATTTTCGTGGAAACTCCAGGCGGAAGGCAAAGCCGGTCTGACAGATCCTGTAGAGTGGATCCGGAGAGTGAAGTCGGTATCTGATATAGTGGACGGGAGGTAATATGAAAGCGGAATATAAAAGAGATGTCAGTCATAATTATCTGATCCTGGAGGAAGAGGAGGGTATCGACACTTCCTCCTATCAGGTGCGGATGCTGGCGGGGAATGTGATCCCTTCTCTGCTGCACTGCAGACTGCAGAATCTGGACGGAAAACTTTTCTTTTACTATGAGATCACATCCAGACAGTCTCTTTCTTCATATTATGAAGAAAAGAAATTTAAAGCAGAAGATGTGAGGCTGATCTTTGGCGGGTTTGTGCAGGTGATGGAAGAGCTGGCGGAGTATCTTCTGAATCCGGAACAGCTTCTTTTGCGGCCTGAGTATATATATCTGGATATAGAGAAAAGACAGGTTTTTTTCTGCTGTTTTCCCGGATCGGGCACAGCCGTGCAGGACCAGCTGAGAGAGCTTATGGAATATATGCTTCCCAAGCTGGACCATGAGGATCAGGCCGCGGTTTTTCTCGGGTACGGTATATACCGGAAGATGCTGGAACCCGGATTTCAGATGGAAAATATAAAAGAAGCGGTTTACCACCGGGATAAAGAAGAACTGCCGCCAGAGGAAGGGCAGGATCGGGAGAGGGAGAACCGGAGGAATCATGACGAGGGGTCTGTCCCGGAGTCCCTGCAAGTGAAAGAGAGGAGTTATCAGGAACCGGAATGCAGAGATCAGAAATCCGGGGACGATATCCGTTTTATAATCATCGGCTGCGCCGGAGCGCTGGCTGTGACGGCAATACTGCTTGCGGGCGGAATCCTGGGTTATCTTCCCTGGATCCCGGCGGAACTGGTGATGGGCTGCGGCATTGCGGCGGTAGGCGCTGGAGGATTCGCGGCGTGGAGAAAAGAAAAAATAAAAAAGAAAAAAGAGCGGGAACAGGATTTTTTCCGAAGGGACATATCACCCGACAGCGCAGGAAATACAGTTCGATCCGATGAAATATACCGCGGCGTCCCGGAAGAAGATCCGGTTTTGCCGGAACAGCCGGGATTTTACGGGGAGACAGAAGCGCTCTTTTCGGTATCCGGCCGCGGGCCGGCCAGCCTGGTAAGCCGGGAACCGGGGGAACTGACTACGATCTATCTGGAACAGGAATTTACGGTTGTGGGGAAGATGACCGGGGCCGCGGATGCGGTCATACCGGTTTCTACCGTCAGCCGGATCCACGCCAGGATCCGCAGAAGAGACAATGAATATTATCTGGAGGATCTGAATTCCAGGAACGGAACCTCTGTAAACGGCCGCATGCTGAAAAACGAAGAGGAATATCAGCTCCAGGATGAGGATGAAGTGGATTTTGCCCAGGCAAGATATATATTCGTCCGGTGAAAGGGCGTTGACAAAAGGACGCCGGAAAAAGGATGCATGGCAAAAGAACGCCGGCTTGTCAGGATACCGCGCATCTGCTACAATAGGTGCATCCTGAGGGCGGCCTGACGGGACGCCTGAAATGAACCGAGGTGAATGTATTTGGAGGAGTTTCGAAGAGAACCTGCCACGATATTGCTGATCATCCTGAATGTACTTGTTTTTCTTGTGTCAGAATCTGCCGGATCCTCGCAGGATGTGATGCATATGCTGGATCTGGGGGCGGCGTACACTCCGCTGATCACGGAAAACGGGGAAGTATACCGGCTGTTTACCAGTATGTTCCTTCATTTCGGAATCTCGCATCTGATGAATAACATGCTGGTGCTTTTTGTCCTGGGGAGCCGGCTTGAGCGGGCCGTGGGGAAACTGCGTTTTCTGGCGGTCTATCTGTTGGGCGGCACGGCGGCGAATATAATCTCCATGTTCCTGGAACTTAAAACAGGAGAGTATTCGGTCTCTGCAGGCGCCTCCGGCGCTGTATTCGCCGTTATGGGAGCTATGATCTATATTGTGCTGCGCAACCGCGGCAGGCTGGAGGATCTGACTGTCCGTCAGATTCTGATCATGGCCGCTTTTTCACTGTATTTCGGATTTACCAGCACGGGAGTGGATAACGCCGCCCATGTGGGAGGCCTGCTTGCGGGCCTTGTCCTGGCGGCGCTTCTGTATCATCCCCGGAGAAGGATCTGAAAAACGGTTCCCTTCCCCGGAGTGCTTTCTACGGATATGCTGCCGTTATGGGCTTCTATGACCTGCAGAGTGACAGCAAGACCAAGCCCGGTTCCGCCGGATTTGTAGGTTACAAAAGGGCGGAAGATATCCTGCTGCTGCGCGGGCGTCATTCCGCATCCGTTGTCGGCCACGGATATGGACAGCCCTTCCGGAAGGGCAGCGGCCTTTACCTTTATCCATCCGCCGGGATGATCGATGGATTCCTGGGCGTTTCTGAGAAGGTTCAGAAGCGCCTGGCGTATTTTCACGGGATCCAGAGGAATGAGGGGAAGGGAGACCGGGATCTCTGTTTCCAGGACGACGCCCAGGTATTCCAGAGCGGGGCGGGCGGAATCGGTGACAGATTTTATAAGGTCGGCAGGGTCGGCAGGCTTTGGCCGGATCTGCTTCGCGTTACTGTAACAGGTCAGTTCATTCAGAAGATCTCTCATATATTCTATATTTTCTATAATATCTTCCCATTCTTCATAATAAGTTATTTCCGGATGAGCGTCCGCCATCATCTGCAGTTCGCTCTGCAGGAGAGAAAGCGGGTTGCGGATCTCATGAGCGAATTTTGAAAGTGTAAGACGAAATTCCTCTTTCTGCTGTCCGGGATCTGTTGTTTTTGGCATAATCTTCACCTCAAAAGAAGTTTATCATCCGGATTTTTGCGAATCAATAAATTTCGTATTGAAAAAAACTAGAAAATACGAGAAAATAATACAAAAGACTGAAGATATAAAAGGAGGAGATTGTTATGGATAACTGTATTTTCTGTAAGATCGCGAACGGGGAAATTCCTTCCGCTACTTTGTATGAAGACAATGAATTCCGGGTGATCCTGGATCTGGGTCCGGCGAGTAAAGGTCATGCGCTGATCCTGCCCAAGGCACATGCCGCGGACATTTATGAGCTGCCGGAGGAAACCGCGGGGAAAGCGATGATCCTGGCGAAACACATGGCGGAGAAAATGAAAGACGCTCTGAAATGCGACGGTTTTAATATTGTGCAGAACAACGGGGAGATCGCCGGCCAGACGGTATTTCATTTTCATATGCATCTGATCCCCAGATATAAGGGCGATCAGGTGGGTCTGACATGGAAACCGGGTAAACTCAGCGACGAGGAAAGAGATGAGATTTTGGCTAAGATAAAGTAACAGCCGGGATAAATACAAAAGATGAACAATGAGAATTTTAGAAGGATTTATGAAAAGTACCGTGAATTCTCAATCAGGACTGCATGTAAAATAGTCGGCAGCAGAACGGTGGCAGAGGATATCTGTCAGGAGGTATTCTTCCACCTGTACGAGATCAGCGACACGCTTGATTTCTCCAATGAAAGAATGATCAGGTCTCTGATCTTTACCGCAACAGGAAATAAATGCAAAGATTATTTCAAAAAGCCGTGGAAGAAACATGAGGACGTCCGGTTCGGCGCAGAGGAATATGAATCCGTCTCAGACGAAAGAACCGATCCTGAGAAGATGATGATCCGCCGGGAAGAAATGGATTACAGAAAGCGGGTGCTGGAGAAACTCCGGCGCGAAAATCCCATGAACTACGACATTCTGATCAAAACCAAGTATTTTGAGATCCCGCCGGATTTCGTCGCGGAGGAATACGGCATCACAAGAAACAATGTGAACAACAGAGTCCTCCGGACGAAAAAATGGATCCGGAAAGAAATGGAAAAGCTGATGAAGAAAAGGATCTGATCCGGGAAACTTTTCAGCGTTCCCGGACACAGTCCTCGATCAGCGTAAGGATATGACGGATGGAGTCCATCTGTTTTCCCGCTGACATGGCTTCTTCATAAGTGTGACGGTCTCTGTACAGCGTGCGGACGGCGTTCAGAAGTTTTTCGTCCGTGATCTCTTCTTCCTCCAGCACCATACTGAAGCCCTGGCGTTCAAAAGAGCGCGCGTTAAGTATCTGGTCGCCCCTGCTGGCGTTGGCTGACAGAGGTATCAGAAGATTGGGTTTGTGGAGAGCGCTGATCTCGCAGATGGCGTTGGCTCCTGCCCTGGAGATCACGATATCAGAAAGGGCAAAGAGATCCGCCAGCTCCTTTTTGATATATTCATACTGTACATAGCCTTCCGTTCCTGTGAGGCTTTCGTCGGTTTTGCCTTTTCCGCAGAGGTGGATGACCTGAAATTCCTTCAGGAGTTCCGGAAGTATGCTGCGGATATGGTTGTTGACGGAGGCGGCGCCGAGGCTTCCTCCGATCACCATGAGGACCGGTTTCTCCGGGGAGAATCCGCAGAACCGGCGGCCCGCTTCAGCGTCGCCGTTTAAGAGTTCCTGACGGATGGGAGTGCCGGTGAGCACGGCTTTATCCTGGGGCAGGCTGCTGACTGTCTCAGGGAAATTACAGCAGACTTTTACTGCAGAGGGAATACACAGTTTATTGGCAAGTCCGGGAGTCATATCGGATTCGTGGATGATGGCAGGTATTTTACATCTTTTCGCTGCGATCACCACGGGAACGGTCACGAAGCCCCCTTTGGAAAATACAACGTCGGGTTTCAGCTGTTTCAGAAGTTTTTTGGCTTCCCGGAAGCCTTTCAGCACGCGGAAAGGATCGGTGAAATTTTTTACGTCAAAATAGCGCCGCAGCTTTCCGGAAGATATTCCGTAATAGGGAATATTCAGCTCCTCGATGAGTTTCCGTTCTATACCGTCGTAGGAGCCGATGTAGGAAATCTGATATCCGGCTTCGCGGAGAGCGGGAATCAGGGCAATATTAGGTGTAACGTGTCCGGCGGTGCCGCCGCCGGTAAGTACGATATGCTTCATAGGGAATCCTCCTGCAAAATCTTTTATTACCCATTAATATGAACCCCGGGAAGGGAATTGTCAAGAAAGATCCTGTTTCCATAAAGAATTCCAGGGGAAGAAGACCGGTTCCGGCGCGGCGGGATCCGGGGAAGCAGTGTTAGGAGATAATCATGAAAAGAATCTTTGACGACAGAGAAAAAAAGAAAACAGACCGGGAGTCCTCCAAAAAGAAGATGAAGCTGCCAGAAGAATGGGAAGAGCAGTATATCCGCCGGGCAAAGCGGAAGGAGCAGGATTTTTTCGCGGATGAGGATTCTGATTATGAAGCGGCGGATCCCGGGGAGACGGAACAGGGATACCAGGATCTCGTGGACAGCCTGAAGGCCGCGGGCGTTTACCGCGGGGAGGATACGCCGGCAAGAGAGCCGGACAGAAATTCCGCGGGAAGAATCCCGAAAGGATACAGGGCGCGGGTGCACATCGGGAAAGTTGCCGGGATCGCTCTGGTCTGCGGCGCCTGTGTGTTTGCCGCCAGCATGACAAGCGAAGCCAACAGAACCTATCTCATCAATAACTTCCGTATCTGGAGCGGCGCGGATACGAAGACCGTGGTAGGCAATGATGAAGCGAACGAAAATGCAGACACAGAGGAAGACATGGCTTTTGCGGAGATTGAGGAAAAACTGGGGATAGAGATGCCGCGGTTTTATTATCGGCCGCAGGGACTGGAATTTTTGAATTTTGATGTAGATGAGTCTGTGGCAATAGCAAGAGTGGAATACCTGTATAAAAAGGAATTTATTATTACGCTTCTTATTGATCGCCAGGATGAAGATACAGCCAGCAATACCAATAGTGCACATGGTAAATCATCAGAGACATTTGTTGAAACAGTAAGTGACGGAGTAACTGTTACAATTGAGAAGGTTCAAGATGTTCAAGATGAAAAAGCAAGTTTTACAGCACAGTGGGAGATGGAAAGTGTACTTTATCATTTATCCGGTAAGATAGAATTGGAAGAATTAGAAAAAATGATGAAGCAAATGAAATTTTAATGTGATTTTAGAGAGAAGTTGTCGTATTACTATTGTAAGGTCAGGTTACAGAAGGGAAAGGAGTGAGAGCTATCAGTAGATGGAAGAAGATTTTAGGAGCCGGACTGGCTGCAGGGTTGCTGGCGTCTGTGACAGTGACGTCTGTCCCGGTACAGGCCTCCAGCATCCTGGACAAAGTGACTTCCGAGGAGACTACCGGAGATTACGCTGAGGATACCAGCTACAGCCTGCTGAAGGGAAATAACCTGAATTATGGCAACGTAAAAGTGCAGAGGATTTCCAGCAATGAGATCGGCATTTATGGAGTAACCCAGTGCCATCATGTCTGCGACAAGGTATATCTGTCA
>CALWGI010000103.1 GCA_944380045.1 uncultured Blautia sp. | reverse complement strand
GCGCCGTTTTGCCGACACGGCGGCGTCCGTAGATCACAGCAAATTCAAACCTGTCCGATTCGTACAGTGTATTCAGCACCGTAAGTTCACGCTCTCTGCCGATAAACATAGCGGGTGTCCTCCCATCTTTCATAGATTCACTGAACATATACCATGACTGCTTTGCAGTTATTATACCATGAAGCCAAAATTAGTCAAGTACGATTTGGCAAATCATACTTGACTAATTTTGACTTATAAGAAAAGGCCGCCGCGCAGCGATGCGCAGCGGCCTGATTCATTTTATCAGTATCTGGATTTTAGTATTCTCCGACGATAGTCGTCTTCAGAAGATTGGTGTTACCGGAGCGGCCAAGAGGAACGCCTGCGGTGAGGACAACGATGTCTCCCTTCTCAACGTAGCCGGCTCTTTCGGCTGCTTCTGTGGCGTGGAGAAGAAGGATCTCCATGCTGTATTCTTCCTTGATCAGAACCGGGGTGATTCCCCAGGACATATTCAGCTGTCTGCAGGTATGCTCTTCCGGAGAGCATCCGACGATCAGGCATCCCGGACGGTATTTGGATATCATGCGGGCGGTATTTCCGGAACGGCTGACGGTGATGATGGCCTTGGCTCTCAGGTCAATGGCCGTCATACAGGTCGCGTGGGAAATAGCGGTTGTCATATTGGGCGCATGTTCTCTGTTGAGGATGCTGAACTGCTGGTTATAGGGAATATCAGCTTCTGTACGGATGGCGATCTTTACCATGGTGCGGAGAGCTTCCACAGGGTATTTGCCGGCAGCAGTCTCGCCGGAAAGCATGATGGCGCTGGTTCCCTGATAGATCGCATTGGCAACGTCCGTTGTCTCCGCACGGGTGGGACGGGGATTCTTGATCATGGAATCCAGCATCTGTGTGGCGGTGATAACCTGTTTGCCTGCGGTATATACCTTGTTGATGATCTCTTTCTGGATCACCGGTACATCTTCCAGAGGAATCTCCACGCCCATATCGCCGCGGGCGATCATGATTCCGTCTGCCGCTTCGATGATGCTGTCGATATTGTCCACGCCCTGCTGATTCTCGATCTTGGCGATGATGTTGAGATCACGTCCTCCGTTCTCATTCAGAATCTTGCGGATCTCGTTGACGTCCGCCGCCGTTCTGGTGAAAGAAGCTGCGATAAAATCAAAACCTTCCTGGATACCGAAGAGGATATCCTCGCGGTCCTTCTGGCTGATAAAAGGCATATTTACTTCTACGCCGGGAAGATTGACACCTTTCTTATTGGACACAACGCCGCCGTTCTTGACAACGCAGTGAATGTCCTGTCCTTCAATGCTCTTGACTTCCATGCCGATCAGACCGTCGTCGATCAGAATGCTGTCTCCGGGCTTTACATCTTTGTAGAGTTCTTTATAGGTGACGGAAACGATGGTCTCGTCTCCCTCGATCTCCTCTGGAGTAAGGGTGAATTCCTGACCCTCTGTAAGAGTTACCTTGCCCTCTTTGAAATCCCGGATACGGATCTCCGGTCCCTTTGTATCAAGAAGCGCGGCAATAGGTCTGTTCAGACGTCTGCGGATTTCTTTCAGCTTGTCGAGACGGCCTTTCTGTTCCTCGTGTGAACCATGAGAAAAGTTGAATCTGGCTACGTCCATTCCTTCGATGGCAAGCTGCTCGAGGATTCCCTCTCTGTCTGTTGCCGGACCCAGCGTACAAATGATTTTCGTTCTGCGCATTATGTGTTTCCTCCTGCTTATTGCGAGATAGACAGCGGCCTGTTTGATTCACAGATTTCAGGCGGCTGAAGAGTTACCAAAACATAGTTTTATTTTATCACATTATGGTTATTCTACAAGCAGATTTATGTATAATTTTCAAATAGTTTTTTGACAAAGTATACATTTATTTTCAAACTCTGGTGTGGCGGTTGATATATCTGGCTTTATACTTGGAATAGACGATCGTCTGATCTCTGTAAAGGCTGTAATAGCCGGAAACAGCGTAGCTGACGGCGACTGCGATCAGATAATAGGAAACGCCCTGGAAACCGAAGAGTTCGAAAGCGATCAGTACGGAAGTGACGGGGCAGTTGGTGACGCCGCAGAAAAGGGCCGCCATTCCCGACGCCGCGCAGATGGGGGCCGGGAGTCCGAGAAGCTGTCCCATAACGCAGCCGAAAGTCGCGCCGATACACAGGGAGGGAACGATCTCGCCGCCCCGGAAACCGACACGCATGGTAATGGCTGTCAGAAGGATCTTCCAGAGAAAATCCAGGGGACGCGCGGAGCCTTCTTCTACCGCCCGCTGGATCAGCTCGTTTCCGGCGCCCATATAGTCTGTTGTTCCGAGGATAAGCGTGATAATGATCACAGCGGCGGCGCCGACAGCCACACGGACGTAGGGATTCTTCAGCCAGCGGCTGCAGATCCGGCTGACTGCGTGAAGAACTACGCAGAACAGGATGCTGACAACTGCGCATCCCACGGCTACGACGATCATTTTCAAGCCGGTGACGGCTGTAAATTCCGGAATCCCCGTTACATGAAAGTTCTCGGGGTGTATCCCGAAGCCGGCGGCAAACTCAGAAGCGACCAGTGAAGCGATCACGCAGGGCAGAAGTGCGGCATAATACATAACGCCGACGCTGACTACCTCCATGGAAAAAACAGCCGCAGCCATGGGAGTTCCGAAAACAGCGGAAAAAGCGGCGCTCATGCCGCACATAACCATTACGTGGCTGTCTTCTTTATCCAGTCTGAGCCATCTGCCGATCTGGTTGCCGATGCTTCCTCCAAGCTGTATGGCCGCGCCTTCGCGCCCGGCGGAACCGCCTGTGAGATGAGTCAGTATAGTGGAAACGAAGATCAGGGGAGCGGAGCGCAGAGGCACGTCGTCCTGGGAGCGGATAGTAGACAGCACCTGATTTGTCCCGCCGTCCTCCCGGCCGATCTTCTGGTACAGAAAGACGATCAGGATACCGGACAGGGGAAGGAGAAAAAAGATCCAGTGGTTTTCCCCGCGGTATTCGGTGACCAGTCTTAACGCCCGGGCAAAGAGACTGCTGACTGCGCCGGTCACGCATCCGGTGATAACGGCGAGGATCATCCATTTGATCAGATTGGAAATATCGCGCCAGATACGCATGCTGTAGTACTGAAGCAGTTCTGTCCGCCGGTGAGAGCGCTGTTCGTTCATCTTTTTTTCCTCCTTCTGCACACTGATGTTAAGTAAACTATAACAGAAAAAAGGACCGCTGTGAAGCGGCCCTTTGTGGAAGGTTTCAGTTAATTCCTGTTACCGTATATCCGGCTTCCTGTACTGCCTGTTTCAGAACGTCGTCCTCCACAGCTCCGGAAAGTGTCACTACGGCGGTTCCGGCTTCGTGGCTTGCCGTGGCGGTCTCCACGCCGTCCAGAGCCTCGAGGGCTTTCTTTACATGAGCCTCGCAGTGGGGGCACATCATTCCTTCTACAGTAAGTGTCTTTGTCATATTATTTTCCTCCTTTTCTAAAGGACAGGAACCTGCGGCAGAGCAGGAGCCGTCCTGGTTTACGTTTGTCTCGGCCAGTGGTTTCAGGCTGGCAGGTTTGATTTTTTTGTCCCGGCTGGCGTCGTGGATCTTAAAGAGATTCAGACGCAGGGCGTTTGTGACTACGCAGAAGCTGGACAGACTCATTGCCGCCGCGCCGAACATGGGATTCAGTGTCCAGCCGAAGACGGGGATCCATACGCCGGCGGCGAGAGGGATTCCGATCACGTTGTAGAAGAACGCCCAGAACAGGTTCTCGTGGATGTTTCGCAGCGTCGCCCGGCTGAGCCGGATAGCAGCGGGAACATCGCTTAGCTGACTTTTCATGAGAACAACGTCCGCCGCGTCGATCGCGATATCTGTTCCGGCCCCGATGGCGATTCCGATGTCTGCTCTTGTAAGGGCGGGAGCGTCGTTGATGCCGTCACCCACCATAGCCACGCGTCCCTGTTCTTTCAGGGAGCGGATCACGCTTTCTTTACCGTCAGGCAGGACGCCGGCGATCACTTCGTCCACGCCGGCCTGGGCTCCGATGGCTTTTGCCGTGCGCTCATTGTCGCCGGTGAGCATGACGACGCGGATACCCATGTTCTGAAGCTCCCGGACTGCCCGGGGACTGTCCTCTTTAATAACGTCCGCCACGGCTATGATTCCCAGAAGTTTTCCGTCACTGGCAAAGAGAAGAGGCGTCTTTCCGTTTTCCGCAAGCTGTTCTGCCTTTGCTTTCAGTCCGGCGGGAACCGGTACCTGGCCGCCGATAAATTTCATGCTGCCGCCCAGAAGTGTTTTGCCTTCCAGGACGGCGGAGAGTCCGTTGCCGGGAAGCGCCTGGAATCCGGTTACCTCACAGGCCTCAAGGCCCAGTTTCCCGGCATGGCTTAAAATGGCTTTTGCAAGGGGATGCTCGCTTTTCTTTTCCAGAGCAAGGGCAAAAGAGAGCAGTTCGTTCTCTGTTACGCCTTCTGCCGGAAGAATATCCGTCACTTCAGGCTGTCCGCTGGTGACGGTGCCGGTTTTATCAAGGGCGACGATCTGGATCCTTCCGGCCTCTTCCAGAGAAACGGCCGTTTTGAAAAGGATTCCGTTCCTGGCGCCCATTCCGTTGCCGACCATGATCGCCACAGGAGTGGCAAGACCAAGAGCGCAGGGACAGCTTATTACCAGCACGGAGATTCCTCTTGCCAGGGCAAAAGCAAAAGTCTGTCCGGTAAGAAGCCAGACGATGGTGGTGATCACGGCGATGGTGATCACTGTGGGAACGAACACGCCGGAAACTCTGTCCGCGATCTTGGCGATAGGCGCCTTGGTGGCAGCCGCGTCGCTGACCATTTTGATGATCTGGGAAAGAGTTGTGTCCTCGCCCACACGGGTGGCCTCGCATTTAATGAAGCCGGACTGATTGACAGTGGCCGCGGAGACAGAATCGCCTTCCGTTTTGTCCGCCGGGATGCTTTCGCCCGTAAGGGCGGATTCATTGACTGCAGTCGTTCCCTCCAGGATCACGCCGTCCACCGGAATGTTTTCGCCGGGGCGAACCAGAAAAATATCTCCTTTATGCACCTGTTCGATGGGAATGGTGGATTCCTGACCGTTCCTGAGGACTACGGCGGTTTTGGGGGCGAGTTTCATCAGACTCTTCAGAGCGTCTGTGGTCCTGCCCTTAGAGCGGGCCTCCAGCATCTTGCCTACAGTGATCAGCGTCAGGATCATGGCCGCGGATTCAAAATAAAATTCGTGCATATATTCCATCACGGCGTCTGTATTTCCTTCCAGCTGGGCGCCGGTCATGGCGAAGAGCGCGT
Source organism: uncultured Blautia sp. (assembly GCA_944380045.1). Taxonomy (GTDB): domain Bacteria; phylum Bacillota; class Clostridia; order Lachnospirales; family Lachnospiraceae; genus Blautia_A. The sequence continues at coordinate 2,402 of CALWGI010000103.1, read as the reverse complement.
ATACGCTCCAGACAAAGGACGCCATGGATCCCATGGCAACCAGTGTGTCCATATTGGGGGCGCGGTGCCAGAGAGATTTGAAGCCGCTGATAAAAAATTTCTGGTTTATGACCATAACGACAGCCGCCAGCAGAAGCTGTACCAGCCCCACTGCGATATGATTGTTCTCGAACCAGGCGGGCAGCGGCCAGTTCCACATCATATGCCCCATGGAGAAATACATCAGTACGATAAGAAAACCGATGGATGCGATCAGGCGCCTCTTCAAAACCGGAGTCTCATGATCCGCCAGAGCTTCATCGGCGGCCGCGGAAGAAGAGGATGTTTCGTTCGCCGCTCCTTTTACGGAAGCGCCATAGCCCGCCTGTTCCACAGCGGCGATGATCTCCTGGGGAGAAGCGGTTCCCTCCACGCCCATGGAGTTGGTCAGAAGGCTGACGGAACAGGAAGTAACTCCCGGAACATGGGAAACGGCTTTTTCCACCCGGGCGCTGCAGGCCGCGCAGCTCATCCCGGTTACTGTATATTGTTCCATAAAAATCCCTCCTTATTTCATCAGTTTCTGCAGGGTGGCAACAAGCTCGTCGATGGTTTCATCTTTGCCTTCGCGGATGTCCCGCGCCACGCAGGTGCGGATATGGCTTGCCAGCAGTTCTTTATTGAATGCGTTCACAGCCGCGTTCACAGCTGCGGACTGTATCAGGATATCGTTGCAGTAGGCGTCGTTCTCCAGCATACCGATGATCCCGCGGATCTGTCCTTCCACCCGTTTCAGGCGGTTGACAAGTTTGCGGCGTTCTTCCTCGGTGCGCATGGTTTTTTTCTGACAGCCTGGACAGACATTTTTATTTTCCATAAGCAGTTCTCCCTGGATTTTAAAATTTAATGATGACAGATAAAAGATAACCCATACATCCAATATACCCGCATGGGGTATCCGGATGATTTTAATATATACCCTCATGGGGTATTTGTCAAGGGCAAAATAAATGATATTCCGGAAGTCGGGTATGCCGACGCCGGATGTATCAGGATTCAGAAAAGAATCTGGCTGAAGAACCGGGTATTTCCGTCGTCCGCCCAGCAGACCATGCCTGCGGCGTCTGCCATTTTCTGGGCGTCTATTCCGTAGGCAGACATACAGGAATGGCGCTTGTAGGGGCCTGCGCTCATGATCAGCAGGTCATCGGTTCCTGCGGCTTCCATTCTGCCGGCCATTTTTTCCGTAAGGATATTATGCTCATGTTTGGCTTTTTTGAATACAGCCGGATCTGCCTGGGGCTGTGTGAGGACCGTCTGCAGCACCAGAGCTTTTTTATAGGCGAGGGCCTTTTCCCGCATCTCCTCTGCCGTGCCGCACGCGGGAGGGCAGGCGGGGACAAGGTCATAGTTGCCGCACAGATTTTCCTCGCAGAATTTACGGTATTCCAGTACAAAGACCAGGTCTTTCACATCAATAACTGCCGCGTTGGCAAAACCAAGGGACAGGGCTTCCTGAATCAGATTCATGTAGATTCTCTCCTTTCTGAGAATAGGTTTATTGATTCTTATGAAAAAAGGGCATGCCAGTCCGGCAGCCCCGATTTATCTCATTGATGAATTTCTGTCAAACCTATCTTACTATCTCCAGGATTTCCCGTCAATTAATTTTTATATAATTTCAAACGCGGCAGACGCAGAACTCTCCGGAAAAGTAATGGCATCTGTCTTCCGTTAATGCTACAATAGAAGCACATATAATCATGAGAAGCAGTGGATAGAAGTTATTGTCAGGAGATTATATGATCAAATATGCGGTCATTCCGTAGAAGAAAGAAGGATGCTATTTGGTTACAGGAGGGCTGAGATAATGAAGATAAAACCGACAGCGGCAGACGTTATTATGGAAATATTGAGCCTGGTTCTGATGATTGGAGTTTCTTTGTATATATTCATCCGCTGGTCTTCCATCCCGGATAAAATACCGATGCATTATAATTTTGCGGGGGAGATCGATCGTTGGGGCGAAAAAGGAGAACTTCTTTTTCTGATAGCCATAGCATGGGGGATCTGGCTTTTGATCACTGTGACGGAACGATTTCCAAAATTCTGGAATACAGGAGTTGAGGTTACAGAAAAAAACAGGGAGCATGTGTACCGCACCCTGAAATATATGGTCAAAACCATGAAACTGATCATAGTGATTATTTTCACATACCTTATCCTGCATACACTGACCGTCAGAAATCTGCCGGGCTGGTTTCTTCTGGCATTTGTGGGACTGCTGATCGGCGATATGGCTTTCTGGCTGATATGGCTGTACCGGAAAAATCCCCGGCAGGGATAACTGCCGGGGAAAGGAATCACAGATAAACCTTCTTTTTACTGATCAGAAAGGACACAACCGCGGTAACCGCCTCCGC
>CALWGI010000102.1 GCA_944380045.1 uncultured Blautia sp. | reverse complement strand
ATCAGCTATGCTTTTCAGCAGCCGGTGCGTTTCAAAGGACTTACAGTCCGCGATCTTCTTGAAACATCGGCAGAAAAGAAGCTGGACAGCGGGGAAGTATGCAGATATCTTGGAGAAGTGGGACTTTGCGCGGAAGAATATATTGACAGAGTGGTGGACGACAGCCTTTCCGGAGGAGAGGGCAAGAGGATCGAGATCGCTACGGTTCTTGCCAGAAAGAATGTGAAGCTCCGCGTATTCGACGAGCCGGAGGCGGGGATCGATCTCTGGAGTTTCACCAATCTGATCGAAGTTTTTCAGAGACTGAAGAATAAAGAAGGGGAGGCGCTTCTGGTAATCTCTCATCAGGAACGTATCCTGGAGATCGCAGACCGTGTTGTAGTTGTGGACAGCGGCAGGATCCGTCTCGCGGGGGACCGCAGCGAGATCCTTCCCAGGCTGCTTGCTCAGGAAAAAGCGGCCCGCTGCCCGAGGGAAGAAGAAAGGAGCTGTGCCAGATGAATAAGATTACCGAAGAACTTCTGAAACAGGTGTCCGACTATAAAGGCGAATTCAAAGGCGCTTATAATATCCGTGAAGACGGCGGATGTGTGGGAAGACAGTCTTCAGAGAATATCAAAATAGAATCCAAACCCGACGGTTCCGGCCTTGAGATCCATATCAGTCCGAAAGCGCAAAAGGAGACCGTTTATATCCCGGCCTGTGTGACAAGGGGAAATGTAAACGATCTCGTCTATAATGATTTCTTCGTGGGGGAAGGCGCCGACGTGACGATCGTTGCAGGCTGCGGCGTTCATACGGATAATGAGGGCGAGGCAGAACACGACGGTATCCACCGCTTTTTCCTGGAGAAGGGAGCCCATGTTCTCTACAAGGAGAAACATGTGGGAACAGGCACCGGGATCGGTCTGAAGAAGATCAATCCGGTGACAGATATGGAACTGAAGGAAGATGCCGTGATGGAGATGGATACGATCCAGATCGGCGGCGTGGACCTCACGAAACGTTCCACAAAAGCGGTGCTCGGCGCCAGGGCGAAGCTGATCATCCATGAGAGGATCATGACAGACGGTGAAGAACAGGCTTCCACAGATTTTGAGGTGGAGATGCAGGGAGAGGATTCCGGCGTGGACCTGATCTCCAGATCTGTCGCAAAAGATCATTCCTATCAGGAGTATCATTCCAAAATCCGCGGGAACTGCCGCTGCACAGGTCATTCCGAGTGCGACGCCATTCTTATAGGAGAGGGCAAGGTAAACGCGGCTCCCGAACTGTTTGCGGGAGATATTGACGCCTCCCTGATCCATGAGGCCGCTATCGGCAAAATTGCCGGAGAGCAGATCGTAAAGCTGCGCACCCTCGGACTTACTGAGGAAGAAGCCGAGAAGAAGATCGTGGAGGGATTTTTGCGGTAACAGCTGAAAACCCGCGGAAAGCCGGACACAAAGTACATCTGTGCAAATAACTTGTAAGGAGCTTTTGCCTTTGTTATAATAATGGGGTATCATACAGTTTTACGGAAACTGTACAGGGGATAAGTAACATAGTGAATAAGGAGGATTTATGAGTTTCGGAAAGAAGAAAAAAAACGCGGGACCTGATACTGCGGACAATCAGGCTGTAGAGCAGGATTACAGCATCACAGAACCCGTGTCTGATTTATCGGAGGATTCTTTCTACCAGGAACTTCCAGGTGAGGAAATTCCGGATCAGGAATTTCCGGTCCAGGACGAGCAGGATACAGAACCTGCTCCGGTTCCCCGAAAGAGAAAGAAAAAGAAAAAAGGACTTCTGATCTTTCTGCTTATCGTTATTCTGGCGGCAGCAGCCTGCGCGGGATATTATTTTTATCAGCGGCAGCAGCCGATCGGCACAGTAAAGGCGTTTCTGGATGACGTGAAAGCCATGGATTTTGAGGATATGGCCACGCTGCTCCAGAGCGGAGATATCACTGTGCTGGACGAGGCGGATATCACCAATGCGGCGTATACCGCGTTTTTCACAAATGTGAACCAGAAGATGGACTACGATATCGCAGGAACAGATTTCGATATCCTCAACGGGACGGCAAGCGTTACCGCGCATATCCGCTATATCGACGGTTCCGATATCTACAGGGAAACGATCACAGAATTCCTGAAGCAGATCGTATCCACCGCGTTTTCCGGCGAGACTCTTACAGAGGATCAGACACAGCAGCAGCTGGCTTCCCTTCTGGAGCAGACAGCCGGAACTGTGGAGGAGAAATACGCGGAAGTGGACATCACTTATCCGCTGCTTAAAACAGGCGGAGAGTGGAAGATCATTTCTATCGATGAAAATACGGCGAGAATGATGTCCGCCAACTTTACCAATGTTCAGGATGAGATCGAAGAATCCCTGGTGGAGATGGATAACGCCGAAAACACGGAAGAAACCGAGGCTCCGCAGGCAGCCCAGGGTGACACCATCGATATGACGAACGAGAAGTTTACCATCCATTACAAACAGCACCGCATTGCCGAGGATATTTCCGGCGCGTCCTGTCTGATGGTATATTATGACTACAGCAATAACGGAACATCCAATTCCAGCGCCATGGTGGACGTAAGCCTTCAGGCTTTCCAGAACGGACAGGCTTTAAGCGCGGCTATTCCTTCCGCGGATGATGAGGCTATCAACCAGTTTATGGCGGAAGTTGCTCCGGGACAGACGGTTACCGTATGCCAGGCCTTCACGCTGAACGACCAGTCGGACGTAACACTTCAGGCCGGAGAAGCTTTCAGTTTCGGTGGCGGCACCGTTACCTCTCAGATCCTGAAGGTACAGTGATTTCTGTTAAGCTGAAATCAATATAAGAAAATCTGAATTTTATATTCGCGGCGGTCTTAAGAAACTGCCGCGAATATTTTTTTATGTTTTTGGGATAATAAAGGCATGAAAGGATGGTGACTTATGGGAAATAAATTTTTGCAGTATTTTACGCTGACTATCGCAGTGATCGGCGCAGTGAACTGGGGCCTGATCGGATTTTTTAACCTTAATCTTGTCTCTCTGCTCTTCGGAAGCATGAGCTGGCTATCCAGGATCATTTACGGCCTTGTAGGCTTATGCGGCCTTTATCTCCTCACCTTCTACAGCCTTGTGGACCGGGAAAACCAGGAAGCGTAAATACCGGGATACAGCCTGAAAAACAGTAAAAAAAGAAGAAACTTCTGTTTTACAACCGGATAAACAGAGGTTTCTTCCTTTTTCGTTCGCCGCGTATTGTTTTATAAAGTACAGGCTTTAAGGGCAACTTTCATCATATTTTCAAAGGATTCCTGCCTTGCCAGGGCGGAAAGTTCTTCGTGGGTTACAAAAGAATCTGAAATCGTCAGAAGGCAGGCGGCTTTCTTACCCGAAACATTTGCGTTATGGAAAAGAGCGAAACTCTCCATTTCCACGCACTGGCAGCCGTGTTTCGCATAGATCGCCCGGAAATCATCCATATTATCCGCAGCATAAAATACATCGGAGGAATGTACCCGCGCTTCTTTTATTTCAACGCCGGTGAGTTTCGCCGCTTCCCGGATCTGTTCATTTAACGCGGGCGTCGGATACATAATATCATCTGTACAGCCGTTCTGTTCACGGGCATAGCTGGAAGCGCTCCAGGCGCTGTCGGCAAGCACTACATCGTATACGTTAAGGTTTGCCGTGTAGGATCCGGCGGAGCCGATGCGGATAATGTTTTCTACATCGTAAAAGTTATAGAGTTCATGGGAATAGATTCCGATGGAGGGCATTCCCATTCCGCTTGCCATTACAGTGACTTCTTTGCCCATGTAAGTTCCGGTATAGGCGTAAACATTCCGGACTTCATTTACCAGCCGGGGATTCTCCAGGAAATTTTCCGCTACATATTTTGCTCTCAGCGGATCGCCCGGCATCAGTACGTATTTCGCAATATCCTCTTTTCTGGCGTGAATGTGTGGTGTTGGAACCGGCATCTTAAATTCCTCCTTTTTGTATGGCAGCCCATTGGGCCGGATTGCACGTATGCGCTGATATAATATTCGCTGTGCGGATATTATATCATATCAACACAAAAAAAACCAGGACATACGTCCTGGTCTGAAGAGCGATAGACGGGGCTCGAACCCGCGGTCTCGACCTTGGCAAGGTCGCGCGTTACCAACTACGCCACTATCGCATAAGAGCGGGTGATGGGAATCGAACCCACGTATCCAGCTTGGAAGGCTGGTGTTCTACCATTGAACTACACCCGCATATCGCTGTGCTGTCCGCTACAACGATAATGAGTATATAATACTTTGCCGGGTTTGTCAACCAATTTTTTGAAGTTTTTTTGTTATTCGCAACTGAAGATTACAGTTGCGAAATTTATACGGTTAAAATAGAATGACATTAAGGAAAATATATCAGTTGCTGCACTGTATGAATCGGGAGGGATCATAATGGTGAAACGATACAGACATAATTTCAGATCAGAGGCAGACGGACTGAGGATTTCTGTACTGAGCATCCTGCCGGATACGCCTCCCTACAGAGGGATCATCCAGATTGTCCATGGAATGTGTGAATATAAAGAACGATATGAGCCTTTTATGGAGTACATGGCTGAGAGAGGATATCTGACGGTGATCCACGATCACAGGGGCCATGGGAAGAGCGTGCTGTCAGGAGACGATCTCGGGTATATGTACGGCGGAGGCGCCGAAGCTCTTCTGAAAGATATCGAAACAGTAAACAGAGGGCTGCGAAGCAGATATCCGGACCTTCCGCTGATCCTGATGGGTCACAGTATGGGATCTCTGGCGGTAAGGGCTTTTGCCGCATCCCACGACGACTGTATGGATATGCTGATCGTCTGCGGTTCTCCAAGCAACAGGAGGGAAAGGATACTGGGAACGATAATCGCCCGGGCAGAAGGCTGCCTTCTGGGATTTCGGCACAGGAGCCGCCTGCTGGAATTCCTTTCTTTTGGAGGCTATGTGATGAGATTCCGGAATGAAAAGGATAAAAACGCCTGGATATGTTCTGATCCGGAGGTGTACCGGGAATACAGCCAGTCGGAATTGTGCGGATTTACATTCACAGACGACGGTTATCTCATGCTTTTCCAGCTCATGAAGAGAGCTTACGACGTAAAACACTGGAAATGTACCAGACCGGATCTTCCGGTGCTGTTTATCGGAGGGGCGGATGACCCGTGCATCGGAAATGTGCGGAAATTCGCTTCGGCGGTTCAGAGTATGCGGCGCGCAGGATATCGTGATGTGAAGGGGAAGCTGTACCGGGGAATGCGCCATGAGATACTCAACGAAAAAAACAGGGAACAGGTATACCGGGATATTGCCCTGTATATCGGTAAGAAAGGATTCTGAAATACCATCCGGTACGTCGAATAGGAAGGCATGGTTCTGCCCATACTATTTCCGGGAAGCATTCATGCTGAAACATGGTGAATTACCCGGCGGGATCCGGGAGAAAGGAGAAAATCCAATCACCGTCCGATGTGATTGGATCAGACGTGACCGGGATGAAAAAAAGGAAATGGGCCGCAGGCCTGATCATTGCATGCGTCCTCTGTTTCTCCGGCTGCGGACAGGGAGAAGAACAGCATGAGGAGGCGCTCTTTGTCCTTGACCGTAAAGAAAGTGATTGTTATAATAAATCTATTGCGAATATGTTATTTTCGGGGAGGAGCATCAATGAGAGCAAGCGGGGTTTTAATGCCTGTATCCAGTATACCGTCTGATTACGGGATCGGGTGTTTTTCAAAGGAAGCGTATGATTTTGTAGATCAGCTGGCGGAAGCGGGGCAGAAGTACTGGCAGATCCTTCCGCTGGGGCCTACCGGTTACGGGGATTCCCCGTATCAGTCCTGTTCTACTTTCGCGGGGAATCCATATTTTATCGATCTTGAAGAACTGGTCCGGGAGAATCTTCTGACAGAGGAGGAATGCCGTTCCTGCGACTGGGGCGATAATCCCGCCTATGTGGATTATGAAAAAATATATAATTCACGTTTCCTGCTTCTCAGGAAAGCCTATGACCGTGCGCAGACAGAGGCGGACGGCGAGTATCAGGAGTTTCTGAAGCAGCAGAACCACTGGATCTGGGACTATGCCCTTTTTATGGCGATCAAAGACAGCCAGAAGGGCGTAAGCTGGGCGGAGTGGCCGGCCGGGCTTCAGGACCATGATTCGGAAGCCGTTAAGACTGCGCGCCGCGAACTGGACAGAGAAGTGGGATTTTACTGTTTCCAGCAGTATCTTTTTCACAGACAGTGGATGAAGCTGAAAGATTACGCCAATCAGAAGGGAATCGGTATTATCGGCGATGTTCCCATCTATGTTGCGCCGGACAGCGCGGATGCCTGGGCGGAACCGGAACTTTTCCAGTTTGACGAGGATTATCTTCCGGTGGCTGTGGCGGGCTGTCCGCCGGACGCTTTTTCCGCTACGGGACAGCTTTGGGGGAACCCGCTGTACGACTGGAAGAAACACAAAGAAGAGGGTTATTTCTGGTGGACTAAGAGAATGCTCAGATGTATGGAGCTTTATGATGTGATCCGCATCGATCATTTCAGAGGCTTTGATGAGTACTATTCCATTCCCTATGGAGATAAGACTGCGGAGAAGGGACACTGGGAAAAGGGCCCCGGACTGGAGCTTTTTCATGTGCTGAACAGCAGGATCGACTCTCTTAAAGTGATCGCGGAAGATCTCGGGTTCCTCACGGAGAGTGTTCTGGAAATGGTAAAAGAAAGCGGCTATCCGGGAATGAAGGTCCTGCAGTTCGCCTTTGACGGGAGCGCGGAGAATCCGTATCTGCCGTATAAGTATGACAAAAACTGTGTTGTTTATACAGGCACCCACGATAACGAGACTACAAAGGGCTGGTTGGAGCATCTGGATCCGCACTCTTCATGGTTCGTCAGGGCCTATACAGACTGTGAGAACCGTTCTGTGGAGGAATGCGTCTGGGGACTTATCAGGGCAGCGCTGGCCAGCACGGCGGATCTCTGCGTGATCCCCGTACAGGATTATCTGTGCCTTGGAAACGAAGCCAGAATGAACGAGCCGTCCACTCTTGGCGATAACTGGAAATGGAGACTTCAGAAGAATCAGCTGCAGCAGCCGGTTCTGGAAAGGATGCGGGCTCTGGCCGCTCTTTACGGCAGAGCCTGACCAAAATACACGATACATAAAAGGAGAAACAGATGGAAGACGAAAGCAGAAACACACTGCAGGAAGAAAATACGGTTCAGAATGAAGAGAATGAGAACCGGCAGGAGGAAACCCGGGGAAGAGAGATGCCTACCAGAACCTGTGTTATGATGATCATAGCGGGACTGTATCTTCTGTATACGGGATATACATTATGCAGCGACGTCATCACCGGAGTAGAAGGAGGCAGCTGGGGCTTTGCCGCCGCGGGAGTCGGCTTCTTTATCATCGGCGCGGGAATGCTTGTGATAGGCGGGAAGAATTTCCTCAAAAAACAAAAAGAAAAGCAGGAGGCGGAAACCGCGGAGCAGACAGAGAAACTTTCTGTTCCGGAAGAACCCCGGAAGGCCATGAGTATTGCGGAGAGGGCAAGACTGGCCTCAACCCTTGCGGAGGAAGAGAACAATACCTCCGATGAGGATACTTTGGAAGACGCGGGAGAAGAGGCAAAAGATCCGGCAGAAAACACAGAAGAATAATACAGGCAGAACCCGGCGCAAAATGCCGGGCAGCAGAACGCCGCAGAGATCATCTGGATCGTCTGCGGCGTTTTTTGCGGCGTGATTTTC
>CALWGI010000101.1 GCA_944380045.1 uncultured Blautia sp. | reverse complement strand
CGTGGTGTGGGAATGGCGGCTTCCGGAGGAGTTTGCCAGATCTTACAGCCTCCAGGATGTGGCGGGTTTCAGCAGATGGTATCTCCATGATTATCCGGTAGCCGTGTGGCGGTCCGGACCCCTTCTGCTGGTGACGGGGCTGGACATGCATACGATCATGCGTATCAGCGAAATGCTGCCTATCAGTAATATCAGCGGGATTCCCGCGTATATCAGTCTGGCTTTCACAGTTAATCTGGTTCTGATCCTGTTTTTTGTCCTGTTTCTGGGGTACCGTTTTTACCGGGCGCTGAAGCCTGTGGGAAAAGGGATTGAAAGCCTGGTGGAACAGGAACCTCTTTGTCTCCGTGAAAAGGGAATGGCGGGCGACCTTGCCCGGAAACTGAATAGGGTCTCCGATATACTTCAGGAACAGAAGAAAAAGCTTTCCAGAAGAGATCAGGCCAGGACGGAATGGATCTCCGGCGTATCCCACGATATCCGCACGCCGCTTGCCCTGATCCTGGGATATTCGGACAAACTGAAAAAAGATGAAAGCTTAAGCAAAGACGCAAGGAAATCCGCGGAGATCATATGCGGTCAGAGTCTTATCATCCGGCAGCTTATTGACGATCTGAATCTGACTTCAAAACTGGCCTATCAGGCGCAGCCGTTGAAAAAATCCCTCTGTTCTCCGGCACAGATCCTGCGGGAATGCGCGGCGGATATGTATAATGAGGAGACTGGCGAAGAAGTTGCGGAAGAGAATACCGATATAGAACTTATCATAGATCCGGAAACGGAGAAGGTAAAAATAACGGCCGACGCAGGACTTCTCAAAAGGGCTCTGCGGAACCTGATCGGAAACAGTGTGCGGCATAATCCCGGAGGCTGCCGTGTGACTGTGCGGCTCTATATAAAAGAAAAACAGATCATCTGGGAGGTAAGAGATTCCGGAAAGGGAATCCCGGAGGCTGTTGTGGAGAATATGGACAGCCAGACAGAGAAAATACACATAATGGGACTGCGGCTTGTCAGGCAGATCGCGAAAGCTCACGGCGGGGATCTGGTTTTCTGCCGGAGAGAGACGGGATGTTATGATGCGGAGATGGTAATTTGTATGGATAAAAATACAAATATATAGAAAGATCCTCTTGAATTTTGCACTTTAATGTGCTAATATCTGAATCAGACAAGGATGTCAGAGTACGTCACGTACTCCGGCATCCTTTCTTTTTTGCTCCGGAGCAGTAAAAAAGACGAGGAGGATGAAAAAATGAATACTGGAAATACAGCTTTTATGCTTATCTCTACGGCCTTTGTGTTTTTTATGACGCCGGGTCTGGCTTTTTTCTACGGCGGACTGGTGCGGAGAAAAAATGTGTGCAGCACCATGATGGCCTGCGTGGCGATCATGGGTCTTTCGGTGGTGATGTGGTCTCTGTTCGGTTATTCCCTTTCCTTTGGAGGGAATTATGGAGGAGTCATCGGGGATCTCAGATGGTTCGGACTTGGCGGAGTAGGAATGGAGCCGGGCGCATACGCCCCGACGATCCCTCATCTGGTGTTCTGTGCCTTTCAGATGATGTTCGCAATGATCACGCCGGCGCTCATTACAGGAGCCCTGGTAGGGAGAATGAAGTTTAAGGCCCTGTTTCTCTTTGTGGCGTTCTGGTCTCTGATCGTGTATTATCCCCTGGCGCATATGGTCTGGGGACAGGGAGGATTCCTTGCCTCCATCGGATCGGTGGACTTCGCCGGAGGCAACGTGGTGCATATCAGTTCGGGAGTCAGCGCCCTGACCCTTGCCATTATTCTGGGAAGACGTAAAGGCTATGAATTTACGACTTACCGTATACATAATATCCCGTTTGTGGTTCTGGGAGCTTCCATGCTCTGGTTCGGCTGGTTCGGTTTCAATGCCGGAAGCGCCCTGGAGGCAAATGGCCTTGCGGCCCATGCCTTTATGACTTCCGCCATATCTTCCGCCTGCGCGCTTCTTTCCTGGATGCTGATCGATGTGATAAAGAGCGGGAAACCTACCCTTGTGGGTGCGTCTACAGGCCTTGTGGTAGGTCTTGTGGCGATCACTCCGGGAGCGGGGTTCGTACCGGTCTGGTCTTCATTTATCATTGGTTTTCTGGTAAGTCCGATCTGTTATTTCGGAGTGGCGCTGGTGAAGAAAAAACTGAAAATAGACGATGCGCTGGACGCTTTTGGCTGCCATGGCATTGGAGGGATCTGGGGCGGCCTGGCCACCGGGATCTTTGCGGATCAGTCGGTGAACAGCGCGGCAAGATGGAACGGCCTTGTTTTCGGAGAATATCATCTGCTTCTGGCTCAGGTGGCCGGCATACTGGTGACAATTGCAGTGGCCGTCGTAGGGACGCTCATCTGCGCGGCTGTGGTAAGAATATTTACTCCTCTCCGGGTAACCCAGAAGGAGGAACAGATCGGCCTGGATATTTCCCAGCATGGAGAAAGCGCGTATCCCAGCTTTAACGGTCTGGATCAGTAGAGGAGGATGGACATATGATGATAAAAATTGACGCCATTGTGCGGGAAGAAAAATTCGAGGATGTGAAACAGGCGCTGAACGATATCGGCGTAAACGGGATCACTGTCTCCCAGGTGATGGGCTGCGGTATTCAAAGAGGATATAAGGAAATCGTCAGAGGTATGCAGGTGGATATGCAGATGCAGCCCAAACTGAAATTCGAGATCGTGGTTTCCTCGGAGGAATGGGAGAAAAAAACGGTGGAGGCAATACGGGAATCCGCCTATACAGGAGAAGTGGGAGACGGAAAGATATTTACTTACGAGATCCGTTCCGTGCTGAAGATCAGGACAGGAGAAACAGGATACGACGCGATACAGGCGACCGACTGAAATGTTCACATTTTTATCATAAATCTCTGTTATGATTATCTGGTAAAGAAAAAAACAGACCCTGTACACAGGACGGATCTGTGTTTATAATAATTTACAGATATTTAGACGGAGGAAGAACATATGGATACTCTGAAAATTCTTGTTGTAGATGATGAAAGCAGGATGCGGAAACTGGTGAAGGACTTCCTTGTTAAGAAAAATTTCCAGGTACTGGAAGCCGGGGACGGCGAAGAGGCCATGGATATATTTTATAAGGAAAAGGATATCGCGCTTGTCATTCTCGACGTGATGATGCCGAAGATGGACGGCTGGGAGGTATGCCGCGAGATCAGGAAGAACTCCAAAGTGCCGATCATTATGCTCACCGCCAGAGGGGACGAGAGAGACGAGCTTCTTGGTTTTGACCTGGGAGTGGACGAATATATCTCCAAACCCTTCAGCCCCAAGATCCTTGTGGCAAGAGTGGAGGCCATACTTAGAAGGACAGGCCAGGACATGGCGGAGAATATTCTCTCCGCGGGCGGTATTGTGATCGATAAAGCCGCCCATCAGGCAACCGTGGACGGGCGGCTGATGGAGCTGAGCTTTAAGGAATTTGAACTTCTTACCTATTTCCTGGAGAATGAAGGGATCGCGCTCTCAAGAGAAAAAATCCTGAATTCGGTGTGGAACTATGATTATTTCGGAGACGCCCGAACGATCGACACCCATGTAAAGAAGCTGAGAAGCAAGATGGGGGAGAAAGGCGAATATATCAAGACCGTCTGGGGCATGGGATATAAATTTGAGGTGGATGATAAATGAATGCGCTGATGGAGAAGCATAAGAGCCGGAAGGCGCGGAAATTTCATCCGCTGAGACGTCAGATCGCCGCTCTTTTTATCGGCCTTCTGCTTCTGTCCCTTATCGCCATCACCATGATCAACGGGCTTTTTCTGGAAAAATACTATATTGCAAAAAAGACCGAAACGCTTACACAGACGGTCCATGCTTTCGAAGAGCTCCAGATCAGTTCCAATACGGACGGTACCTGGTCGGCGGATATTTCAGATGAGATTTACAAAAAAAGTTCTGAGAAAAATCTTTCCTGGACGATCATCACCTGGGACGGACAGACAGTGGCGTCTCTGGGAAGCAACGACGAAATGCTGGAAAACCGGCTGATCGGTTATGTGTACCAGCTGGATCAGGATAAAGGCAGGCAGAAAACGCTGGAACAGACAGACACCTATATCATTCAGCAGGTAAGCGATCGTTTTGCCGATATGGATTATGTGGAAAGCTGGGGAACCCTTTACGATAACGAATACTTTTTCCTCATACGTACCCCGCTGGAAAGTATCAGGGAGAGCGTTTCCATATCAAACGGTTTTTATCTGTATGTGGGGATCGCGATCATCGGCGTGAGCGGTCTGGCGATCTGGATCCTGACAAAGAGAATTACGAAACCGATCAGTGAGCTGACCCTGCTTTCCAGAAAAATGAGCGATCTTGATTTTGACGCGAAATATGAAAGCCATGCGGGGAATGAAATAGACGTACTGGGAGAGAACTTTAACCGGATGTCCGGGCAGCTGGAGAAGACGATCTCTGAGCTGAAATCTGCAAATAACGAGCTCCAGAAAGATATTGAGAGCAAGATCAGGATCGATCAGATGCGCCGGGAATTTCTGAATAATGTTTCCCATGAGCTGAAGACGCCCATCGCTCTGGTTCAGGGGTATGCGGAAGGACTCAAGGAAAATATTTCCGACGATCCGGAAAGCCGGGAATTTTACTGTGACGTGATCATGGACGAAGCGGCAAAGATGAATAAACTGGTCAAAAACCTCCTTACGCTGAACCAGCTGGAGGAAGGACGGGACGAGATGACTATGGAGCGCTTCGATATTGTCAGTCTGATCAGAGGCGTACTTCAGTCCATGGATATCATGATCCGCCAGAAGGAAGCCAGGGTAAGCTTTGACGCGGATCAGCCGGTTCATGTCTGGGCGGATGAATTTAAGATTGAGGAAGTTGTTACCAATTATGTGAGCAATGCGCTGAATCATCTGGAAGGAGAGAAAAGGATCGAGATATGTATCCACCCGGAGAAAGACAGGGTGAGAATATCTGTATTTAACACGGGAACGCCGATTCCCGAAGCGGATATCCCCAATCTCTGGAACAAATTTTACAAAGTGGACAAAGCGCGGACAAGAGAGTACGGCGGCAGCGGTATCGGCCTTTCCATTGTGAAAGCCATCATGGAAGGTCTTCATCAGGAATACGGCGTACAGAATTATGACAACGGAGTGGAATTCTGGTTTACGCTTGATACGGGACATATGGCCGGGACGCGCGCAGATTCCGACACAGTGTGAATACAGCGCAGAATATGAGAAAAAACGACAGATGTGAAGAAATTCCTTTGCATCTGTCATTTTTTAGGGTATACTTGTTTACATGAAAAAAGACAGGATGTGTAATGATGATAGGTATTATTGATTATGACGCAGGCAATATAAAAAGCGTGGAAAAAGCGCTGATCCATCTTGGGGAGGAAGTGGTCCTTTCCCGTGATCCGGAAATACTTGCAAAGGCGGATAAAGTGATCCTTCCGGGAGTGGGAAGTTTCGGCGACTGTATGGCAAACCTTCACAGGTTCGGGCTGGTTTCCGCGATCCGGGAACTGGTAAAAAACGGCAGGCCTTTTCTTGGAATCTGCCTGGGGCTTCAGCTTCTTTTTGAGAGCAGTGAAGAAAGTCCGGGAGTGGAAGGCCTTGGTATCCTGAAAGGGAAGATCCTGAAGATCCCGTCCGCGCCGGGACTTAAGATCCCTCATATGGGATGGAATTCTCTTCACCTTCAGAATGACGGAAGACTGTTCCGGGGGATCCCGGAGGACACGTATGTATATTTTGTCCATTCCTATTATCTTCAGGCGGAGGAGCCGGAGATCGTCAGGGCGGTGACGGAATACGGCACCTGCATCCATGCCTCTGTGGAAAAAGGCAATGTGTTCGGATGTCAGTTCCATCCTGAAAAAAGCGGCGCCATGGGCCTTAAAATCCTGGAGAACTTTGCCGGGCTTGAAAGGGAGGAATACTGATATGTTTACAAAGAGAATCATTCCCTGCCTGGACGTAAATAAAGGCCGGGTGGTAAAGGGCGTAAATTTTGTCAATCTCAAAGACGCGGGCGACCCTGTGGAGATCGCGAAGGCATATGACGCGGCCAGGGCGGATGAGTTGGTGTTCCTGGATATCACAGCTTCCTGCGAGGGAAGGGATACGGTAGTGGAAATGGTGCGCCAGGTGGCTGCCAATGTGTTTATCCCATTCACGGTCGGCGGAGGTATCCGGACTGTTGACGATTTCAAAAGACTTCTCAGGGAAGGGGCGGATAAGATTTCCGTAAACTCCGCCGCCATAGACCGGCCGGAGCTTATTACAGAAGCCGCGGAGAAATTCGGAAGCCAGTGTGTTGTCGTGGCTGTGGACGCCAAGAGAAGAGAAGACGGCGGATGGAACATCTACAAGCACGGAGGCCGTCTGGATACCGGGATCGACGCCCTTGAATGGGTGAAGAAAGCGGAACGTCTGGGAGCGGGAGAGATCCTTCTTACCAGTATGGACTGCGACGGTACGAAAGCCGGATATGATATTTCGCTTACCCGGGCGGTATCGGACGCTGTGTCTATTCCGGTGATCGCGTCCGGAGGAGCCGGAACTCTGGAGCACTTTTACGAGGCGCTGACAGAAGGCGGCGCGGACGCGGCGCTTGCGGCGTCGTTGTTTCATTACAAAGAGCTGGAAATCCGCCAGGTAAAAGATTATCTGGCAGAGAAGGGCGTTTCCGTCCGAAGATGAAAGAGGTGAAGACATGGCTCCTTTATCCGGAGAATGGCTGGATGCGCTGAAAGATGAATTTCATCAGCCGTATTACGCCAAATTATACAAAACGATCATGCAGGAGTACAGAACGAGAAAGATTTTTCCGCCTGCAGACGAAATATTCAATGCATTTCACCTGACTCCGTTAAGCCAGGTGAAAGTCGTGATCCTGGGGCAGGATCCCTATCACAATGACGGCCAGGCCCAGGGACTGTGTTTTTCCGTGGGGGAAAATGTGGAGATCCCCCCGTCGCTTGTGAATATTTATCAGGAACTGCATGACGATCTGGGATGCTATATCCCGGATAACGGAAATCTGGAAACATGGGCCCGTCAGGGCGTGCTGCTTCTGAATACGGTGCTGACGGTCAGGGCGCATCAGGCCAATTCCCACAGAGGGATCGGCTGGGAACAGTTTACAGACGCCGCGATCCGCGTGCTGAACGGGCAGGACAGACCCATTGTCTTTCTTCTCTGGGGAAGACCGGCGCAGATGAAAAAATCCATGCTGGATAATCCGCGTCACCTGATCCTGGAAGCGCCTCACCCGAGCCCGCTTTCCGCATACAGAGGTTTTTTCGGCTGCAGGCACTTCAGCAGGACCAATGATTTTCTGAGAGAAAACGGGCTGGAGCCGGTAGACTGGCAGATCGAGAACAGAAGACAGGGGTAACAGTATAATATGAGTCAGAAGAACAATTTAGTAAGAAACGCATCTTTTCTGATGATCGCGGCAATGATATCCAAGATCATCGGGCTGCTGTACAAAAGCCCGCTTTCCTCCATTGTGGGAAATATGGGGATGGGATATATCAGTCTTGCCCAGAATGCTTACATGATCCTTCTTATGATCGCCTCATTCAGCATTCCCCAGGCGGTATCCAAACTGATCGCGGAGAGAGTGGCGCTCCGGGATTACCGGAACGCGCAGAAGATTTTCCGCGGCGCAATGATCTATGCGGCTGTTGTGGGCGGCGTTGTGGCGCTGATCTGTCTGTTCGGGGCAAGGTTTATCATTCCCAGCAACCAGCCAAACGCGGTCCTCGCCCTGCAGATCCTCTCGCCGACTATTTTTCTGTCCGGGATCCTGGGCGTATACAGGGGGTATTTTCAGGCGTATCAGA
>CALWGI010000100.1 GCA_944380045.1 uncultured Blautia sp. | reverse complement strand
CTGTTCGCCCATTAAAGCGGTACGCGAGCTGGGTTCAGAACGTCGTGAGACAGTTCGGTCCCTATCCGGCGTGGGCGCAGGATATTTGAGAGGAGCTGTCCTTAGTACGAGAGGACCGGGATGGACTGACCGCTGGTGTACCGGCTGCATCACCAGATGCACCGCCGGGTAGCCAAGTCGGGACGGGATAAACGCTGAAGGCATCTAAGCGTGAAGCCCCCCTCAAGATGAGATATCCCATTCGAAAGAAGTAAGACCCCTTGAAGACGACAAGGTAGATAGGGCAGAGGTGGAAGCACGGTAACGTGTGGAGCTGACTGTTACTAATAGGTCGAGGGCTTGACCAAAAAGCGAAGAAAGCGAAAGCACTTCGCAAAGCGTCATAGGATAGAAAAAAGTCTTAAAAAATGGATTGACAGTATATAGTTTTGAAGGTACAAAACATTTGTATAAAGCATGAATTTACAAAAGGATTTTCGATTGAAGGAATCGAAAATCCTTTTTTGACATACAGAATTTCTCACAGGATTCCTGACCTGGTTCCCAGAATGTCTTTAATTTGTCCTAAAAATATAAACATATTACAAAGAAAAAAAGGTAAAAATGTTATAATTTATAAAAAATAAATATCGCAGGAGGATCAGATATGAAGTTCGATATGAAGAATTGGGTTCGGGAATGCATTCAGTCGCCGGAAAAAAAGGCTATGCCGATTCTGTCTTTTCCGGGAATCCAGCTCACAGGACACAGTGTGGATGAAATGGTAAAAGACGGACATCTGCAGGCACTCTGTATGGAGGCAATTGCGAAAAAGTTCAATACGGGCGCGGCATTCAGCCTGATGGATTTATCAGTAGAGGCGGAAGCGTTCGGAAGCTCCGTACAGTACAGCGAGGACGAAGTGCCGACCGTAACGGCAGCGCTGGTACATGATGAAGAGGAAGCGGAAGCATTAAAGGTTCCTGAGGTAGGCGCAGGCCGTACAGGGGAATGTGTCAAAGGAATCAAAGAAGTATCAGAGCTTATCACAGACCGCCCGGTGCTGGCAGGAATCATTGGTCCCTTCTCTCTGGCAGGAAGACTGCTGGACATGACGGAGATCATGATTCTGTGCTATGACGATCCGGAAATGGTGGAGACCGTTCTGGAAAAGGCGACGGAATTCCTGATTGAGTATGCCAAGGCCTTTAAAGAGGCAGGAGCAAATGGCATTGCCATTGCTGAGCCGGCAGCCGGCCTGCTGTCACCGTCCCTGATCAAAGAGTTCTCTACTCCGTACGTGAAAAAGATTCGGGAGAGCGTGGAAGACGACAACTTTATCATTGTGTACCATAACTGTGGAAATGTGGTTCCTCTTCTTGATAATATCAAAGAAATCGGCGCGTCCGCATACAGCATTGGAAATGCGATAGATATTGAGGATGCTTTGAAAGTGCTTCCGGAGGACAGCCTTGTGATTGGAAACATTGATCCTGCGGGAACATTCCGGAATGGAACACCGGAGAAGGTGAAAACGGAGACGCTGGAGCTTCTGGAGAGATGCGGAAAATATCCGAACTTTGTGATTGCCAGCGGCTGCGATATTCCGCCTATGACGCCGATGGAGAATATCCAGGCATTCTTTGATACAGTGGAAGAGTATTATAATCGGTAAAAGACTGCTTTATAAATAAGGGTATTTCAGGGATATTATTTGAAAGCAGTTAGAAGAAAGAATCCGGGCGGCCGGACAGAAATGAAAGTACTGTTCCGGCCGCCCGGATTTCTGCTGCGGAGATTACCGGAACTGCTTCGGTGTGAGTCCGGTATACTTTTTAAATACTTTCGAAAAATAGCTCTGATCCTCGAAGCCTACAGCCAGCGCAATGTCGATGATGGAAAAATCAGTGTTTGCAAGAAGCCGTTTGCTTTCCTCGATGCGGACCATGTTCAGGTACTCCTTGAAGGAAGAGCCGGTGCAGGTTTTAAACAGCGTCGAGAAGTAGGAAGGATGTAAGTGTACGTGGCTGGCCACATCTTCCAGAGTCAGGGGCCCGTTAAAGTGTTCTGATATGTACAGGATGGCCTTTTTGGTAATTTCGTGGTTTTTGGAAGGAATGTAATTAAACATGCTTTCCGAGAAGGTTTCCACAATCTCCTGAAGCTTGTAGCAGAGAGTATCGATGGTGTTGATCTGCTGGAGATTCTGCAGGAACTGGTTATTCAGTTTCAGAATACTGTCTGTGGGCGCGCCGCCCTCGATGGCCGTTCTTGACAGGAGAGAGCAGAGCTCCAAAGCTCTCGCTTTTACGATATCCAGGCTGTTCCCTTCGGAGAAGAATACATATCCGAGGAGATCGTTGAGAATGGCGTTGGCTTTCGGCGCGTCCCCCTGCTTGACTTTGCTGAGCAGTTCCTTTTCCTTTTCATAAGGATAAGGCGGCTTTTCCAGGTTCTCTGCTTTGTAGCGCTGGATGGATTCGTTGATACGCGATTGCTGGAGAAGCTTTTGATTGTTTTGCCACAGCTCTTTTTTACTCTCGATGATGAGATTGGAAAAGAGATAGAACAGAAGATGGCTGATATGGTTTACAACAGAAGCCTCTATCACCGGAATGCCTTCTGTCTCATCATACAATTCCAGAGCTTTTTCCGTAGACATGGGATATCGTTTTGTGATAGTGGATATCAGAATGGAATCTGCCTGGTCCATCAGGAAGGGTCCCACAAGGATAGAGCCCAGGAAAGTGTTTTTATTGATCAGAGGATATACGATATGGTTCAGCTCTGCGTGGCAGGCAAAAATATAGGGTTCTCCAAGATCAATGGCCTTTTTGCTGGCAGAGATATGCATTTTCTCACAGGAATCTCTGGAAGGAAGATGCTTCTGGAACAGAGCGCAGAATCGGGGAGTGTCTCCTTCGGATACCAGGATTTCCCCCTGATCGTTGATGATTTGTATGGGAAGCTTTATACAGGTATGGAAAGTGAGCGCCATATCTTTCAGAGTCTTTTCGGGCACAATGGTGTATAGTAACTGCTTCAATGCTCTCTCTCCTTTGGTATGAAATATAAAAGATAAGGCTATTGTATCATAGTTTTATCAGTTTTTCACAATAAAATTTGGAAAAGAATAAATTAGTACAAATAATCGTGAATAATTACCAAAACGGGAAAAGAGTTTTCTATATAATAAAGGACAAATAAATCGGATTACAATGGAGGGTGTAATTATGGATCTTATTCAGGAAATTTCAGAGTATCTTCAGAAGGGACGTGCCAAGAATGTAAAGCAGCTGGTACAGCAGGCGCTGGATGAAAACATGGACCCGAAGGCGATTCTGAACGATGGTCTTCTGTCCGGTATGATGATTATCGGCGGAAAGTTCAAGAACAATGAGGTATTTGTTCCGGAAGTGCTTGTCGCAGCCAGAGCGATGAACGTGGGCTTAAGCGTGCTGGAGCCGAAGCTGATTGAAGTCGGAAATGAGCCTGTCGGGAAAGCTGTTATCGGAACCGTGCAGGGAGATCTTCATGATATCGGTAAAAACCTGGTTGTCATGATGCTCAAAGGCGCAGGTTTTGAGATTTACGATCTGGGAGTGGATGTGGAGACTTCCGTATATATCGACAAGGCGGAAGAAGTGGGAGCAGATATTATCTGTATGTCCGCGCTTCTTACCACGACCATGCCGAAGATGCAGGACTGCATTGACATGCTTAAGGAGAGAGGACTTCGTGACAAGTACATCGTAATGATCGGCGGAGCTCCGGTAAATGAAAGCTTCTGTGAGCAGATTGGAGCAGATTATTATACTCCTGACGCAGCGTCCTGCGCTGAGGTGGCAAAGAAGGTTGTGCTTGAAAAGAAAGCGGCTGTGTAACTGGATACGCCAGCCGAAAATCTGAATCTGAACGGTCAAAAGGAAACCGGTGAAAATCCGGTACAGGCTTACCCCTACTGTGAGCAGGGACGAAGAATCAGAAAACCATTGTCCTACGGGATGAGAAGGGGATTCTTAGGATGAACTGTGAGTCAGGATACTTTTGCGGCAGAGCAGTCTGATCTTGGGTGGGAGACGGGCTGCAAAAAAAGAACAGGGATGTAAGGTATTAAACTCTTTTGGATAAAAGGGTTTTCTTTCTTTATAAAGGAAAATGCGAAGCATGCCGTGGGTTAAGAGGTGGCAGATTGAAGAGAACAGAATTTGACATAAAAATTTCCATTAAGGATGTCTGCAGATTCCTGGACATCAGGGAAGAAAGCGAAGCCTATGAAGAACTGACAGAGGAATTGGAAGAGATGCTTCCCCTGGCGTACGAAAAAATTGAGCCGAAGGCTCTGCTGGGCTTTGGAAGCTTGGAAGGGTATACGGTAGAGGAAGATGGGAAGCAGATAAAGGAAGCACTGTTCGGAGTTTTTACGATTGGCAAAAAGATGGGGGAATGGTCTACACAGCTGTTTGCCGAAGGGGACTATATGCGTGGAATGATGGCAGACGCCATTGCGGATAATTACCTCTTTCAGATGGACACGGCAATGGAGCAGACGGTGGTGGACATGTGCCGGAAGAAGGGAAAAGGAATCGTAAGACGTGTCGAAGCGCCTCAGGATATCCCCATGAGTGTCCAGAAGCGGACTTATGATGCGGTCGGAGCAGAGCGGGAAGGGATCGGGATTAAGTCAAGCTTTATGTATGATCCTGTCAAGACTGTCTGCCAGGTATATCTTCTGGACGATGATACCAGCCATTACCATCCGGAGCACGACTGCAGCAGGTGCGGCAATCTGACCTGTAAAAACCGGAGAATTCCCTTTGTTACGGTAAAGGTGCGCATCGGAGAGAAGGAAAAGCAGATACAAGCGAAAAAGTCAGAAAGCCTGCTTGAGGCTTTTCAGAAACAGGATATTTTCCTGCCTGCAGTCTGCGCGGGAAGAGGAAGCTGCGGAAAGTGCCGGGTGCGCTTCCTGGAAGGAGCTGTGGAGCCGAGGGAGGCAGACAGAAAGGTTTTTACAGAGGAAGAGCTGAAGCAGGGGTGGAGACTGGCCTGCAGGACCTATCCGGAGCAGGAATGCACAATTCTGCTGGATAATGCCGAGTCAGATTTTTATGTACTTGCGGATGCAGAAGAAGGAACAGAGAAAAAACTGCCTGATGGAGGAAATTACGGAATCGCGGCAGATATCGGAACCACGACCATTGCCATGCAGCTGGTGGATCTGTCTGATGGAAAGACTGCTGATGTCTATACAGCGATCAACAGGCAGCGGGCTTACGGGGCAGATGTAATCAGCAGGATAGACGCGTCAAACAATGGGAAAAGAGAAGAGCTGAGAAACAGCATCCGGCAGGATCTCTTAAAAGGGGTCGAAAAACTGACAGAAGGCAGCCGGCTGAAAATCAGCAGAATGGTCATCGGGGCCAACACGACTATGGTACATCTGCTCATGGGATATTCCTGCGAGACCCTGGGAGTCTACCCGTTTGAGCCTGTGAATATTGATACCATTCATATTTCTTACCGGGAACTGCTGGGAGATGCAGGGCAGGATTGTCCGGTGACAGTTTATCCGGGAATTTCCACCTATGTGGGCGGAGATATTGTATCCGGGCTGTATACTCTTGAGTTCGCAAAACGGGAAAAACCGGCAGTTCTTATTGACCTGGGGACCAACGGAGAAATGGCCGTGGGATGCAGAGACGGCATTCTCACTGCGTCTACAGCAGCGGGACCGGCCTTTGAAGGCGGCAATATTACTTGCGGCACAGGAAGTATTCCCGGAGCGATCTGCAGCGCGGTTTATAAGAACGGGCGGATGGAGACGGAAACGATCAATCATGCAAAACCGGCCGGAATCTGCGGTACCGGAATCATTGATGTGATTTACGAATTGAAGAAAGCAGAAATCATAGACGAGACCGGATTAATGGAAGAGCCGTATTTTCAGGACGGAGTTCTTCTCTCCGAAGAGGGAAACCTGAGATTTTATCAGAAGGATGTCCGGGAGATACAGCTTGCGAAGGCTGCAGTGCGGGCCGGGCTGGAAACACTTGTATCCCGGTACGGAATCAGCTGTGAAGAGGTGGACCGGTTTTATATCGCGGGTGGATTCGGATATAAAATGAACATCCAAAAGGCTGTAAACATCGGTCTCCTTCCGACACAGTGCGGGGACAGGACAGAGGCGGTGGGGAACAGCTGCCTGCAGGGAAGCATCCGGTATCTTCTGAATCCTGGCGCAGAAAAAGAGACAGAAGCGATCAAGGCAATGTCACGGGAGCTTCCGCTGTCAAACGATAAGATGTTTCAGGAATTGTATATGGAATATATGTATTTTGAATAGAGTGCGGCAGGGAAAAGAGGCAGCAGGCTTTGAATGGAAAATTCGGTCTGCTGCCTCTTTGATGGCCGAGGTTTTCCGGGAAACCGGGGCTCAGCCGCGGTATTGTTTGGGAGTCAGTCCCGTATATTTTTTAAATACCTTGGTGAAATAACTCTGATCTTCAAAGCCGATGGAAAGAGCGATGTCAAGAATAGACCTGTCCGTGGCGGCAAGAAGTTTTTTGCTTTCCTCGATGCGGATAGAATTCAGATATTCTTTGAAGGAAGAACCGCAGGACTGCTTGAAGAGCGTAGAAAAGTAGGAGGGGTTCAGCTCCACATGGTCGGCAGTTTCTTTCAGGGTAAGAGGTCTGTTATAATGCTGTTTCATATAGGCGATGGCGTTTTCTATCGCATCTGTTCCCTTACCATAATCCGTTCCTTTCGTTTCCTCAGTCCTGTTTTGAGCGGCTGTCTGGGGCATGGAACTGCCTGAGGAGAGGATAGGAGAAAAGACATAGGAAATGAGCCAGCTGATTTGTTCTGCTTTCTCCGGCGTGATGAAAGGAATATGCTTTGCCTCCTCATAGAGTTCAAGCAGTTCCCTGGTTCCGGGGGAATATCGTTTGGAAAGATCCACAAACATATCAGGATCAGGGGTATCCGTAAAAAAGGGGCCTATCAGGATAGAGCCGAGCTGCTGCCGGCCGCTGTTTAGCGGAAAGCTCAGATGGTTTAAATTGGCATGGCAGGAAAAAATAAAGGAATTTCCGGATTTCATCGCGCGCTTTCCAGCCTCTGCGTGAAGCTTATGGCAGGGATCTTCTCCACCGGAACGGCGGGGAAGTATTTTTTTAAAGCAGAGACAGAAAGAAAGGGACAGTCCGAGTCCACAGAGGACGTTTCCGTTTTCGTCCAGAACGGAAACCGGGAGGTCCAGACAGCTGTGAAGGCATTTCAGAAGTTTTTCCAGTTGTTTTGGCTGAATTTTAGTGTATAAGGCAGGTTTCAAAGCAGTTCCTCCGATATTGGTAAAAATATAAGGCGGCTTTTGGTAATAATATCATTTTTAAACAGTTGAATCAAGATGCCGGCACAAAATATTTACACATATGAAAATATTTTGTGCCGGAGAAAAAGCGGCTGTTCTGATTTGAAAACGCAGAATATTGAAGAAGATTTTGAAAAATGGTATAATCTCACTTAAAAAAGACAGGCAGGAGATGACTGCCGGAAGAAGAGGATAGTTATGACAGGTGATAACCAGGATGAACTGATGATGCAGGCTGCATCTATGTATTATCAGGAGGATATGACGCAGGCGGAGATTGCCAGAGAGCTTTTTTTGTCCAGGACGAAGGTCTCCCGTCTGCTTAAGCTGGCGAAAGAACAAAGAAAGGTCGAAATCCGCATCTGCGGCGGGGCTCAGAGAAATTCGTTTCTGGAGAGACTGTTCAAGGAGCAGTTTGGACTGAAAGAGGTGCTTATTCTGGCAGACTGTCCGGAGGAAGAGGCTTTTCTGTCAGTGGCAGGGCTGGCTGCCCAGTATACAGATTCTATTTTAAAAGAAAACTCCATCGTCGGGATTGGAAGAGGGCGGACCCTGCGGGCGGTAGTGGAATGTATGGAACCCAAAGAAAAGCTTATGATTCAGGTTGTACAGCTGATTGGCCTGATGAATAATCCTTCCCAGAACGAAGAGGAGATGGATCTGGTACGGAAATTAGATC
>CALWGI010000099.1 GCA_944380045.1 uncultured Blautia sp. | reverse complement strand
AAGATTTTTTGAAAAAAACAAAGGAATTTATTTTTGTCGAAAACAAACCGGAAAAGGCGGATATCATATTTGTTCCAGGCAACGGTTATCCTCAGATGGCGGAAAAAGCGGCCGAACTCTACAGAGAAGGTTACGCGCCTGTCGTTCTGCCAAGTGGGAAATACAGTATTACCACAGGCCGTTTCAGCGGGGTCCTTTCCGGAGCGGAGAAATATCAGGGATCCTATGAGACAGAATGGGAATTTCTCCGTGACGTTCTGGTAAAAAACGGGGTAAAGCCGGAAGATATCTTAAAAGAAGACCGGGCGACCTACACGTATGAAAACGCTTTGTTTTCCAGAGAGGTTACGGATAAAGCCGGAATATCCATTAAGAAAGCTATCCTCTGCTGTAAATCCCATCATGCGCGCCGCGTTCTGATGTATTTTCAGCACGTATATCCGGAAACGGAATTTCTGGTGATCCCTTCATTTCCGGACGGGATCACGAAGGAAAACTGGAATCAGTCGGAACAGGGAGTTGAAGCAGTTACCGGGGAAATAACCAGAATAGTCCGTCAGTTTTCGCTTTTGATGAATAAAGAATAATAATTTGAGCCGCGGAACATATAATAAAAAATATTATTTTAGGGGTGTCGAAAAAAAAGGAACTGTGTTATAATATGGGCGTCGTAAAATGGAATAAAATGTTACGAAATGTTTACAAAAAAATAAAAACTTGATATATTAATAAGCGGATAATAGACAATCAGATTGTTTGAATATAAACAGAGGTGTGGATATGATGAAGAAAAGAAACAACAGAAAGAGGAACGTACAGTTTATTGCGGCGGCAGCGCTGAGCGCGGCTCTGCTGGCAGGGCAGATACAGCCGGCATATGTACACGGCGACAGTTCGCAGATCCAGGTCAGCAGCCTGATCCCGGATAATGTGACGATCGATCAGCCGGTTCCCCTTTCAGAGATATCCCTTCCGGGCAGTGATTATGGAACACTGTCCTGGGTGAACAGTTCCAGTGTTCCCTCTGAGAGAGTTCAGTCCTATGAAGTGGTATTCCGTCCCTATAATTCAGCGGATCTTGCGAAGATTTCCGGATGGGACGGCGTTTCTGATGCCATTTATGGCACAGTGACTGTCGTTGTCAATGGGCTGGACAATGAATCCCAGGAGAATGAAGAGGAATGGTCAGGAGAAGAGTCTCAGGATAATTCCGGAAGCAATGAGGAATGGACAGAAGAATCAGGCGGAGAAAACCAGGAATCCGCAGATGAAGACAGTTATGAAGAATCCGGAGACGCTGCGGACGGCAACGGAGAAGCGGGGACGGACACTACAGAGACACCTGAGGAGACCGTAACGCCGGAACCTACGGAAGCGCCTGAGGAAGAAGGCGGAGATGAGGCGGATACAGAGGAGAAAGACCCGGAAGCCACAGAAACGCCCGGGGCTACCGTAACGCCGGAACCTACAGAAGCGCCTGAGGAAGAAGGCGGAGATGAGGCGGATACAGAGGAGAAAGACCCGGAAGCTACAGTGACTCCTGAAGCTACCGTGACGCCGGAACCTACGGAAACACCTGAGGAAGAAGGCGGAGATGAGGCGGATACAGAGGAGAAAGATCCGGAAGCTACCGTGACTCCTGAAGCTACCGTAACGCCGGAAGCAACAGAAACCCCGGCGCCCACCGTAACGCCGGAAGATATCTTCGAACATGAGGAAGAAGAGAAAGACGACCGTCCGGACCAGGTGGAAGACGATCAGGAATTTACCGAGGAAGAGATGGCGGCAATGGCGGAATCCAACCACAGCTGCAACGGTATCTATGTGTCCGGCATCAATCTTCCCTGGTATGTACAGTTCCGTGCCACCAGCGGCGAGGACTACGAGTTTACCAACGAAAATGAAGCCAATATTTTCAAATCCTATGAGTTTGAACTGTGGGATCTGAAAAACAATACAGAGTATGAAATTCCCGATGGCGAATATATCAGTGTGACCGTTCCGGTAAAAGCGGGCTATGATTATACCATCGAACATCTTCTGGATAACGGCGCGATGGAGACCATCGTACCCAGCGTAGACGGAAGTACAATGGTGTTCAGCACACACTCCTTCAGTCCTTTCGGAATCGCCGGAAGCAAACCGCTTGTGGGCGAAGAGATCGCGACAGACGGATATGAGGAGACGCCTTCTGCGACTGCGACTCCTGCACCGTCATCCCAGAGCGGGAACAAGGAAAATAACACATCTTCAGCGACCACTACTCCGGCAGCGTCTTCCGGAAATGACGCTGATGACAGCAACGCCGGAAATACCGGCGGCGGAAACAGCCAGGACAGCGGTAATGAGAGTACGGACAGCAGCAGGGAATCCACTGACGCCGTAAATACCGGAGACACCACGCCGATCGCTCCTTTTGTAGTTCTTGCGGCGGCGGCTGTTGTGATCATAGCGGTGATCGTTTATCTCAGAAAAAGAAAGAAATAAAATTGCCGTAATATAGAAATCAGCCCTCCCATATATTTAAACGGGAGGGCTTTTCTTATGAAGATCAAAACGGTTTTAAAAGCTTTATTTCTGGCTTATGCGATTACAGGGGCTTTTCTTTTTCTTCTGGCTTTTCTGGTGTTTCAGCTGGATCTGGGGAAGGCGCCTGCCGCCGCCGGCATAGTGGCGATATATGTGGTCTCCTGTTTCGCCGGTGGTTTCATGGCGGGAAAGCTGATGCGCCGGGATAAATATTTCTGGGGGATCCTGACGGGCCTGGGGTATTTTATCCTTCTCGCGGCGGTCTCCTTTGCGGTGCAGGGGAAATGGGATATGTCTTTTCAACATCTTATCACCACATTCTGTATGTGTCTGGGAGGCGGCGCGCTGGGCGGTATGCTTGCGTGAGAATGTGGAAGCCCGACAGTAAAAAAACTCTTTTATTTACCGGAAAAATATGCTATACTATCCGGAGATAACGATACATAAGGAGGACTATAG
This sequence comes from uncultured Blautia sp., assembly GCA_944380045.1. Taxonomy (GTDB): domain Bacteria; phylum Bacillota; class Clostridia; order Lachnospirales; family Lachnospiraceae; genus Blautia_A. The sequence goes on along the minus strand of CALWGI010000099.1, from coordinate 5,095 downwards.
CATGGAACATATCAAAACCTTAAATACAAAGAACTTACAGAACACTGTTAAGAAAGGCGGATGCGGCGAGTGCCAGACTTCCTGCCAGTCAGCATGTAAGACTTCCTGTACAGTAGGAAATCAGAGCTGCGAGCATAAATAAGCGCAGGACAGAAGAACAGTTAAGCAGCGGGGTGAAATCCGCTGCTTATTCTTATGCTGTACAGATCAGGATATCCTGTACGCAGTTTAAAAGCCAAAACTGATAAATGAAAGGATTTTGAAGACATGAGTCTGATTCACAGATATCAGAGCAATGGGTATAACATTGTTCTGGACATTAACAGCGGATGTATTCATCTGGTGGATACGGTCACCTATGAAGCGCTTCCGTATATTGAAGAGGGACTTTCTGCTGATGAGATCGTGGAGAAGCTCGGCGGCAGATTCCGCCCGGAGGAAATCAGGACTTCTGCCGCAGAATGTGAGAAACTGAAAGAAGAGGGGATGCTCTTTACAAGGGACATTTATGAAAATGCCATTGATGAGTTCACTAAAAACCGCCAGACGGTGGTGAAGGCCCTTTGTCTTCACATTGCGCATGACTGTAACCTTGCCTGCCGTTACTGTTTCGCCGAGGAGGGAGAATATCACGGAAGGCGCGCGCTGATGTCTTTTGAGACGGGGAAGAAAGCTCTTGATTTTCTGATCGCCAATTCCGGTTCCAGAAGAAACCTGGAAGTGGATTTCTTCGGCGGCGAGCCTCTGATGAACTGGGATGTTGTAAAAGAACTTGTACGTTACGGAAGAGAGCAGGAGAAAGCTCATAATAAAAAATTCCGTTTTACACTGACTACCAACGGCGTGCTCCTTAACGACGAAGTGATGGAATTCTGTAACAGGGAAATGTCCAACGTGGTGCTCAGCGTTGACGGGCGGAAAGAAGTTCACGATTATATGAGGCCGTTCCGCAAAGGCGCGGGAAGCTACGATCTCATTATGCCGAAGTTCATTAAATTCGCGGAATCCAGAAATCAGGAGAATTATTATGTGAGGGGTACCTTTACCCGTCATAATCTTGATTTCTCGAAGGACGTGCTCCATCTTGCGGATCTGGGATTCAAACAGATTTCCGTAGAGCCTGTGGTGGCGGCGGATACGGAAGAGTATGCCATCCGGAAAGAAGATATTCCGAAGATCCTGGAAGAATACGACATTCTTGCAAAAGAGATGATCAGAAGAGAAAAAGAGGGAAAGGGATTTAATTTCTTCCATTTCATGATCGATCTTACCGGTGGCCCGTGTGTGTACAAACGGCTTTCCGGATGCGGATCCGGCACGGAATATCTTGCGGTGACCCCATGGGGCGATCTTTATCCCTGCCATCAGTTCGTAGGAGAAGAAAAGTTCCTTATGGGAAATGTGGACGAAGGAATTACCCGTCCCGCAGTGAAGGATGAATTTAAGGACTGCAACGTTTATACCAAGAAGGACTGCCGGGAGTGCTTTGCGAGATTTTACTGCAGCGGCGGATGCGCGGCGAACGCATGGCATTTCCAGAACGATATTAAAGGCAGTTATGAGATCGGATGTGAACTTCAGCGGAAACGCGTGGAGTGCGCGATCATGATAAAAGCCGCTTTGGCTGAATAATGAAAGTAAGAAGGGATAGACCATGAAGAAAAACAGAGGAATCGCGGTACTGGTGCTGACTGTGATCATCACAGCCTTCCTGTGTTATACGGCGGGCTTTGGCATCGGACCTACCGGAACAGGATCTGCAGAGAATATCAAAACAGGTCTTGATCTGGCGGGCGGCGTCAGCATTACATATCAGGCGAAAGAAGAAAATCCTGACAGCGAGGATATGAAAGATACTGTCTATAAGATGCAGAAGCGTGTGGAACAGTACAGCACGGAAGCTCAGGCGTATCAGGAGGGAAGCAACCGTATCACGGTAGAGATTCCCGGAGTGACAGACGCGGACCAGATCCTGAATGATCTCGGAAAACCGGGATCACTGTGTTTTATTGAGCAGACAGACGCGGATGGCAATACGAACTTTGAGTATGACGGAACAACATATGTGCTTTCCAGAAGTCTGGACGAGATCCGGGAAGCCGGTTCTGTTGTGCTGGAAGGAACGGACGTGGCGGACGCGGAAGGCGGCGCCTACCAGAATCAGGACGGCAGCAGCAGAGAATACGCGGTAAATCTGATCCTTACAGACGCGGGATCAGAGAAATTCGCGGAAGCGACAGAGAATAATGTGGGAAGCCAGATCGCCATTGTCTATGACGACGAGATCTTAAGCGCGCCTACCGTTCAGGAAGCGATTACCGGCGGACAGGCGCAGATCAACGGAATGGCTGATGTGGAGGAAGCGCAGAACCTCGCTTCCTATATCCGTATCGGTTCCCTGAGCCTGGAACTGGAGGAACTGCGTTCCAGCGTGGTAGCGGCCCAGCTTGGCGAGGAAGCCATCACCACCAGTGTGATCGCGGGCGGGATCGGTCTTGTGCTGGTGATCCTGCTGATGATCATCGTATATCGTGTTCCCGGCGTTGTGGCAGGTATTGCCCTGATCCTCTATACAGCCATTGTGCTGATCGTGCTCAACGCCTTTGACATTACACTGACACTGCCCGGTATCGCGGGTATCATTCTGGGTATCGGTATGGCGGTGGACGCCAACGTGATCATATACGCCCGCATCAAAGAGGAGATCGCGGCGGGGATTTCTGTGAGGGGAGCGATCAAAGCCGGATTTTCCAAGGCTTTTTCCGCGATCTTTGACGGAAATATCACTACATTGATCGCCGCTTTCGTGCTGATGTGGCTGGGATCCGGAACAGTAAAAGGATTTGCCTACACTCTGGCCATCGGTATCGTGGTATCCATGTTTACGGCCCTTGTGATCTCCAGATTCGTGGTAAACGCGCTGTATGCGGTGGGCGTTCAGGATGAAAAATTCTATGGAAGAGCCAAAGAGCGCAAGGCGTTTAACTTTGCGGGAAAAAGGAAACTGTTCTTCCTGATCTCCATCCTTCTGATCCTTTCCGGACCGGCGGCGATGCTGATCAACAATGTATCCAAAGGCAGTGTGCTGAATTACAGCCTGGAGTTCTCCGGCGGTACGGCGACAACGGTTACCTTTAACGAGGATATGGACATCAAACAGATCGACTCAGAAGTGACGCCTGTAGTGGAGGAAGTAACAGGGGACAAGAACGTGCAGCCCACCAAGGTGGTGGGGACCAATCAGGTCGTGATCAAGACCCGTACCCTTTCCCAGGCGGAGCGCGAGGCTCTGAATCAGGCCATGGTGGAGAATTTTGACGTGGATGAGACTCTGATCTCCACAGAAAGTATCTCCGGAACTGTAAGCGCCGAGATGAGAAGAGACGCTCTTGTGGCGGTTGCGGTAGCTGCGGTATGTATGCTGATCTATATCTGGTTCCGGTTCAAGGATATCCGTTTTGCCAGCAGCGCGGTTCTGGCACTTCTCCACGACGTGCTGGTAGTATTCGCGTTCTACGCGATTTCCAGAACATCTGTGGGAAATACCTTTATCGCCGTTATGCTGACGATCCTTGGATATTCCATCAACGCCACGATCGTTATCTTTGACCGTATCCGTGAGAACCTTCACGAAGGACAGAGCAGGACGGATCTGGCTGAGATCGTGAACAACAGTATCACCCAGACGCTTACAAGAAGTATTTATACATCGCTGACAACCTTTATCATGGTGGCGGTTCTCTATGTGATGGGCGTATCCTCCATTAAGGAATTCGCGGCACCTCTTATGGTAGGTATCGTATGCGGAGCATATTCATCTGTATGTATTACCGGTCCGCTGTGGCTGGTAATGAAACGCCACTTCACAAAAGCGGGTACTCAGACGGCCGCACTGGCCGGAGCGCCGGCAGGCGCGCTGACAGGCGGGAATACGGCTGCTTCAGAAGATAAGAGCGTCAGCACTCAGGGAAGAAAAAACAGTAAAAACCAGCCCAAAAAGAAAAACCGTAAGAGAGTTGCGGAACGGCTGGCGCGGGAAGCGGCTGCGAAAGACCCTTCTCAGGAAGAAAAGTCTGAATAACATAAACCAGCATCCCGGGGCACGGATTTTGTCCCGGGATTACTGTTTATCAGGAGGAATTATGGAAAAGTGGGTTGTGACGTCCAAAAGGGCAGATTTTCAGGGAATTGCCGGAAAGTTCGGGATCGATCCTGTGATTGCCAGACTGATCAGGAACAGAGATGTTGTGGAGATGGAAGATATCCGTGCCTATCTGTACGGTACCCTGAAAGATCTGCCGTCGCCCTGGCTTCTGAGGGATATGGATACAGCGGTGGACATTCTTTCAGAGAAAACCGCCCGCAGAGCCAGGATCAGGATCATCGGCGATTATGATATAGACGGCGTATCGGCCACATATATCCTGCTGAAAGGGCTGAAACGTCTGGGGGCGGATGTGGATACCTACATTCCGGACCGGGTGAAGGACGGTTACGGGATCCACCGTCAGCTGATCGAACAGGCGAAGGAGGATCATATTGATACCATCGTGACCTGTGATAACGGGATATCCGCCGCCGATGAAATCGCGGAGGCCAAAAAGTACGGGATGACTGTGATCGTTACAGATCACCATGAGGTTCCGTACAGGGATACGGAAAGCGGACGAGAGTGGGTAATACCTCCTGCGGACGCGGTGATCGATCCCAGGCTGCCTGTCTGTTTATATCCAAATAAAAAGCTCTGCGGCGCGGCGGTCGCCTGGAAACTGATCTGGGCGCTGTACGAAAAGAACGGGATCCCGGAGGAAGAAATCCTGGAATTTGCCGAGATTGCAGCCATCGCCACCGTGGGGGATGTGATGGATCTTCAGGGGGAAAACAGGATCATCGTAAAAGAAGGTCTGAAGAGGCTCCCGCACACCGCCAACAAAGGCCTCAGAGCCCTTATCGCGGCAAACGGGCTGGAAGGGAGCAGGATAACCGCCTATCATGTGGGGTTTGTCCTGGGTCCCTGCATCAACGCCAGCGGACGCCTGGATACGGCGGCCCGTTCCCTGAAGCTGCTGTGCGAGACGGACAGTGACAGCGCGGC
>CALWGI010000098.1 GCA_944380045.1 uncultured Blautia sp. | reverse complement strand
ACCGCAGAGTCTGACAGTAGCTCCACAGACGATACAACAGACAGCACTACTGCGGATGATACATCAGACAGCGCCACTGCAGACGATACATCGGACAGCACGACTACAGACGATACATCGGACAGCGCCGATACGTCGGACGCGGCAGATACCGGAGCGTCATTCATTAGCGGCGGGGACCAGAAGGCAGTGCTGGAGATTGGGAAGGATTTTCAGACGATCACAGTCACAGACACCACAATATATGAAAAAGATTCTTCGGCTGTAACGGCGGAAAACAACAGCGGCACGGCAGAGGAAGACGCGACGGATACGGAAGAAACAGCGTCAGATACCGGCAGCGACGAGGCGGCTGCAGATGCGGAGAATACAGACAGCGAGAGCGGGACAGATGCTTCCGCAGATGTGGACGCTTCTTCAGACAGTACGGCCGATACAGCGGACAGTACCGCGTCATCTGCTGTGACAGAAGTGGAAGTGGATACCGTGGATCCTTCGATGACAGATGCGGTTTCTTTTGACGATATCAAGGTTGGAGATATCGTAAAAATAACTCTGGATGATGAGGGCAATGCAGATACGGTGACTGTTCTGAGCAAGTCCCCTGAAGACAGTATGGAAACGGTAGAGAGTGTGGCTGCGGATACAGCGGAAGATACCTCAGACACATCGGATGCAGCCGACAGTACGGACATAGCGGAAAGCTGAGGTACAGACTGAAAAAAGAATAACATACAGGCAGGACGGCGCGGAGCTTCAGGATCGTAAGACAGCGCCGGCCTGTCTGAATTTATGTTAAGAAAAAACAAAAAAGCTGTTGACAAAAATATGATTATGAAGTAGAATACTATTTGTTGCGAAGGTAATCGCAAAGGATGTGCGTTTAGCTCAGCTGGATAGAGCGTTTGGCTACGGACCAAAAGGTCGGGGGTTCGAATCCTCTAACGCACGCTAATAAAAAACGGGTTAGAGCATAAAGCTCTAGCCCGTTTTTTGTTCGAGTCCGTGTCGGACTCGAACGGGTTCGGTCTCCGCTCCGCTCCGGTCGTTGCTGAACGCGTGCCACCGGCACGCAGCAACCTCTAACGCACGGATTACATCTCCCGCTGTTCTTTTCGTTCTTGAAATATACAGAAAAATCCCGTATAATTGACAATATCAGAAAGAAGTTTTGTAACAGGGAGGTTTTTCCCATGGGTAAGACAATTACCATCTGTTTTACGAATAATAAAGGCGGAAGCGGGAAGTCCACTACCTGCTCCAATCTGGGGGCGGCTATGGCCCGCGCCGGCAAGCATGTTCTGATGATCGACGGAGATATGCAGCTCAATCTTTCCCTTTCCTTTTTTTCTGAGGACTGGGTCCTGGAACAGGCGGCGGGAGAGAAGAATCTCTACCGGGCGATCGGAGGACAGAAGGATCTGACCGATTATATCGTACATACATCCTATGAGAACCTTGATCTGATCCCGTCATCCACCCTGATGAGTTCTATAGAATATGAATTGTTTACCAAGTGGCAGAGGGAATTTATCCTGAAGAAATGCCTTCAGAAGGTGAAGGATTCCGGCGTCTATGATTATATTCTCATTGACGCTCCGCCTACGCTGGGCGGCTGGGTGATGAATATCCTGTGCGCTTCAGACTGGGTGATCGTGCCTGTGGAGGCGAGCCCGTGGGGCATGTTCGGTCTGGCGAATATGTTTGACTTTCTCAGCGAAGTGCAGCAGATCACGCCGGAACTTCAGGTTGCGGGTATCGTAGTCACCAAGGTGGATACCCGTAAGAATTATTTTAAACAGACAATGGAAACTTTGCGGGAGCTGGAGGATATTCATGTTTTTGACAACTTTATCCGCGTGGACAGTTCGGTGGAATGGGCCCAGGACAACAGCGCACCGGTGGTAGAATATAAGAAATCCAGCAGAAGCGCGAAGGAATATGGAGAATTGGCAGAGGAGGTAATGAAACGTGTCAGTAGGTAAGGAGAGTATCAAACGCGCTGCAAGCGCGGGAACAAAAAAGAGTACAGTGGACGCGCTTGCGGAGGAAGTAAAGGCTGCGGCAGCCACTGCGGAGACCAAAGCACCCGCTGCGGCGAAACCGGCGGCAAAGAAGACCACAAGGACCAAAGCAGCATCCACCAGGAAAACGACAGCTGCGAAAGCGGCTAAAACAGTTAAAACTTCAGTTCTTACTCCCGCGAATGCGGAGGAGATCCAGTCGAAGTTTATTTCCGACAAGGCTAAGAAGTCTGAGAATGTAAACGGACCGGTTCGTATTACGGACGAACTTCCGGTTTATCTTCTTTAATACGAATATTACAAACGGTTTTGCCCTCTCGTATCATATATGAGAGGGCAATTTAAAAATGTTGCCCACATTTTGTGCCACATATTGAATTACATGGTGTATCCCAGTAAAATACAGAATGATGGTACATACTAAACGGTGTGCATGAAAAAGAAAAAGGTATTCCCGCATTTTCTGTGTGATGAAGCAGAAATTGCGGGAATATTTTTTTACGGAAGTTCCTTGTCTAAATTGAGAATAAGTTCCTGTATCATAGATACAGATTCTTCCGCCGTATAGAAGCAGGAATCTTCCATGTTTTCTATGTAATCCTGGAATGCGTCCACAAGGCCGGGCTCTTTCAGAGTGAGAAGGGTGACTTCTCCGTTGTTGTTTTTAAAAATGATGTTTGCCTGATTTTCGCAGATGCACAAATGCAGATTCCGCGGCAGATAATTCAGAGGCTCCTTAAGAATCCGGTAGCTCTTGTTCTGACAGCAGTTCATAAGTTCTTTCAGGACGAAGGCGCGCTGGTCCGCCGTCAGCGGATGGTAGAATATCTCCGGTATCTCTTCCAGAAGTCCCGTACGGGCAAAATGAACAAGGCCATTATAAGTAAAATAAATAAAGAACCGGTCAGATTCGGTTTTGGCTTTGTTAAGACGGAAGTATTTCCGGGCCAGTTTCAGTATTTCTTCTCCGTTGGGAAGAGAATGATTGAATATTTTGTCCAGCAGGCCGCCGGAAAGGAAAGGAGTCAGGCAGGCCTCCGGCTGAATTCCGATCAGGGGCGCATCTGACGCGGCCGAAGCGAACATTTTCCGGAAAATATCATCACAGTTGTCCGGAATTATGGAAAACGCTTCAAAGAGGACGGAGCAGTCGTCATAATAGGTATTGTAAAGGTTCCAAAGCATCCGGATGATCTCTTTGTTCTGCAGACAAATACCGCTGCTGTAGTCGCAGCTGCAAAGAACCGCTGAATCTGAAGTCAGTATCATGCATGGAAAAAGACTGTAGTTATAATAATGAGAATGGATCTCGTCATAGAAGAATGAAATCCTGTATTCCAGCTGGGGAATCATATATAGCGGGAATATTTTTTTCAGGCATGCGAGATCATATAATTCGTTTTCATCGGTAAACTGCATCCGGCCTGAAAGGCACAGAATATGCCGTACATGAAGACGGCCGGCGGGTTTCAGACTGGACAGCAGGCGGAAGAGAAAGTCATGATCCGGCTGCAGAAAAAGTCCCGCCGTTCCGTCAGGCCGGGACGCCTCCGACAGGATCATACGGTGGATATAATAGTCAACATGCTGGCGGGAAGGAAGTGGAATACTGAGGTTTTCTTCATGATCTGCCAGCTCGTTCCGGAAATTACTGTCAGCCGGAGCCGGAAGGGCGACAGGAAAATTGCAGATAAAATTCTCCACGCTTTTTCTGCGGTAATAGTTTTCTGAACCAATACGGGCGATTTTCCAGGCTTCTGTCAGCTGCTGCTCCTCGGAGGGCGTCAGCCTCATATAATCTTTCATCTGTTTGAAGATATCCGGCGAAGGCGGATTGCGTTTGCCGCTGATGATCTTATACATGGTGGAACGATCCAGCCCGCAGTATTTCACCATGGAAAAGATTTTAATATTTTTTTCTTTTATCAGGCTGCTCAGTGTGTCGGAGAATATTGACATGATTTGTTTACCCCCTTAACAATTCAAAAGTCTGATTATAGGATACCATTTTGGCCGGCGGTTGTCTGCCTAAAGATATAAAAAATTGAAAATTGTATTTCCGGACCGGAAATCAGAATATGTAAGAAAAACAGACAAGGAAAAGCCGCCTGAAGATTCAGACGGCTGTTTTCCTTAACTTTTGAGGGGGGAGATAGAGAGTGGTTATTCATCTATCCAAAATTTATTATATACAGGAAATGTGAGCAAAGTGTGTATTGTTTCTAAAAGAAATCGAAAATTTATAAAGAAATATTAAAAATAATTTATAATTCTCTTTGCACCTTGTGCGTATAAATGATTCATGTTACATTGAGAATGTCTGAACGTTGCAGTCTGCAAAGTTCCAAATAGCGGGGCAACCTTTTTCGAAATCGCAGATTCCCGCTGTGTCACAGCCTTTTCGGCTATTTTTTCATCCGTAATCTTGATTTTTATGAACGAAGGGAGAGATGCCTATGCGCTGAGCTGTATCCATCCTTTTTATGGAATGAGAATGTGTATCAGGATATGTGTTATTGCAGAAAGAAGGGAAAAAATGAATACAGTTTTTATTAAAAAAGCAGGACTGGCGGCTCTTCTTGCCGGAATGCTTTTATTCAGCAGCGGAACTGCGGGACCGGCCCGGGCAGCAGCGGAAATGGAAACCAGCCGGAGCGGAATGTCTGCTTCGTCGGAAAATGAGAATCCCGGAAAGGATGAGGCTGCAGAAAATGTGGAAGAAGCCGCGGGAAAAGAAGAAAATACAGATGATGTGGCCGGGGAAAAAGAGACGGATATGGAAAATGAAAATCCGGGAGAAGATGAGGAGACTGAGGAGCCTGTGAAAAGGGGAGACGCTGAAACAGAAGGATCCAAGGAAGAGGAAAAGCCGGAGGCAGAAGATCCTGCGGAAGAGGAAGAGCCGGAAGCAGAAGGTCCGGCGGAAGAGGAAGAGCCGGAGGCAGAAGATCCTGCGGAAGGGGAAGAGCCGGAGGCAGAAGGTTCTGCGGAAGGGAAAGAGCCGGAAGACTCCGAGGAAGAGGATGATGCAGAAACAAAGGATCCCGTGGAAGGGGAAGGAACGGAAGATGAAAACGCAGAAGCCGGTTTAGAACTGTCCGCCGCCGCTGTCTATAATACGGCAAAGGCCGGAGGTACTCTTCTGTATGAGATAAAAGCAGTAAATACAGGGGATACGGATCTAAAGAATCTCGTTTTCTCCGCCGGCTTTGGAGAGGAGGCGCTTCAGGGCGCCTGGGACGGAGAGAACGGGATAAAGAAAGAGAACAGGCTCTTTTTTGACCATATGGAGGCGGGGATTGAAAAAATCATGTATTTCAGAGTGGCGCTTCCGGAGGACAGGACCGATCCGGTGAATCTGAAGCTTCATGTCAGGGCGGAATACATGCAGACGGAAGCGCTGGAAAAAGAAATTTCCCTGCACACAGATATTGTTCCTCTCAAAGCGGATTTTCAGGTGACAAAAACCGCGGACAGAACCGCTGCGGCGGCCGGGGAAAAAATCAGGTTTCGTATCTGCATACGAAATACAGGGGAGAGAACCCTTCATTCTGTTCTGACTACAGAGAGACTTCTGTCAGAAGGCATGCAGGTCCGTTTTCTGGAAAAGGAGGGCGTTCAGCTGGACCATACAAAAACGAAGGCGCTGATTCCGGAAATAGAGCCCGGACATGCAGTGGGACTTGAGTCGGAAGTGGTTTTGCCTGAGAATGTTTCAGATGGCAGACTTGTTAATGAGGTGACGGTGACAACCGCGGAAACAGGGGAAAAAACTTCTGTTTCACAGGCGGAAGTACAGATTTTGGCCGCTTCTGTGACGGCGGAACCGGACGCGGGACCGGATTCTTCAGAAAGCTGTCAGGAAGTAACGCCGCCGAAGACGGGAGACTCCTCTCATGCCGGGAAATACGAAAAGATTTTTGCCGTTTCCGGATTGTGCGGCGGATTTTTCGCCGTAAAAATCATAATGGGGTATAAAAAGAGAAAAAGGACGGCGCAAACCAATGATTGAAAAGGTTTCATGGGTGTGATATCCTATAAAAGAGTATATCGGCAGGGACACTGCCGTATTCTGTTTGGAGGAAACAGCATGAAATTATCAGCATTATTGGAACGTATAGAATATACCTGCTGTCAGGGAGACACAGAGCAGGAGATCAGTTCGGTGATTTATGATTCCCGGAAAGCGGGGGAGGGTTCTCTTTTTATCTGTATAAAAGGAGCCGTCTCTGACGGACACAAATTTATCCCTGATGTCCTCGCCAAAGGCGTAAAAGCCCTTGTGGTCGAAGAGGATGTCCAGGTGCCGGAAGAGGTTGCCGTGATCCGGGTCAGTGACACACGCTACGCTATGGCTTTTATCTCTGCAGCCTGGTTCGGTTATCCTGCGGAACAGCTGAAAACGATCGGCATCACAGGCACCAAAGGAAAAACCACCACTACCTATATGGTGAAATCCATCCTGGAGAACGCCGGATATAAGGTGGGGCTGATCGGTACGATTGAAGCGATCGTGGGCGATGAAGTGATCCCTGCGGCGAATACTACTCCGGAATCTTATATCATACAGGAATACTTCCGCAGAATGGCGGACGCAGGCTGCGACTGTGTTGTGATGGAGGTGTCCTCCCAGGGACTTATGCTTCACAGAACCCAGGGATTCATTTTTGAGTACGGTACTTTCACTAATATTGAACCGGATCATATCGGACCAAATGAGCACAGAGATTTTGACCATTATCTGGCCTGCAAATCCATGCTGCTAAAACAGTGCAAAGTAGGTATCGTAAACCGGGATGACGAGCATTTTGAGAAAATCATTGAAGGGCACACCTGCAAGCTGGAAACTTACGGATTTTCGCCGGAGGCAGATCTGCGAGCGGAGGACGCCCATATGGTAAACGGCCGGGGATATCTTGGAATATCCTACCATGTAAAAGGCCTTCTGGATTTTCCGGTGGAGATCGATATTCCGGGGAAATTCAGTATCTATAACTCACTTACCGCCATTGCCATCTGCCGCCACTTCAGGGTGTCTCAGGAGAACATTATCCGTGCCCTGAAAGTCGCCAGGGTAAAGGGCCGGATCGAGATGGTGAAAGTGTCGGATGATTTCACGCTGATGATTGATTACGCCCATAACGCCATGGCGCTGGAAAGCCTTCTGACCACCCTACGGGAATATCATCCGCACAGGCTTGTCTGCCTTTTCGGATGCGGAGGAAACAGAGCGAGACAGAGACGTTTCGAAATGGGGGAAGTCTCCGGAAGACTGGCGGATCTGACGATCATTACCTCTGATAATCCCCGGTTTGAAGAGCCGCAGGCAATTATCGACGATATTAAGACAGGGATCGCGAAAACAGACGGGAAATATGTGGAGATCTGCGACAGGAAGGAAGCGATCGCATACGCCATACATCACGGTGAACCGGGAGATATCATTGTTCTCGCCGGAAAAGGCCACGAAGATTATCAGGAGATAAAAGGAAAGAAATATCCCATGGATGAGCGTGTCCTGATCGCGGATATTCTGGCAGGAAGATAGAGAAAGAGTGAATTCATGTTATATGCGGATGTAATTGTGGACATATCCCACGAAAAACTGGACCGCAGCTTTCAGTATCTTGTCCCCCGGGAACTGGAGGACGAAATTCATGTGGGGATGGTTGCCGCCATCCCCTTTGGAAATGGGAACAAAGAGAGAAAAGGATATGTGATCGGGCTTTCCGAAGACGCCAAATACGATCCGGAGAAAATCAAGCCTTTGTACAGACTGTGCAGCGGCGAGGAGACTACGGAATCCAGGCTGGTATCACTGGCCGCATGGATGAAAGAACGTTACGGGTCCACGATGGCGCAGGCGCTGAAGACAGTGCTTCCTGTCCGTGAGAAGATCAGGCATAAGGAAAAGAGATTCCTGTATCTGAATACAGACAGGGAAACCGCCGGGAAACTGGCGGAGGAAATGGAAAAAGGACGATGCAGGGCCAGGGCCCGGCTGGTGAGGGCTCTTCTGGAGGAATCGCCGCTGGAATATACAAAAGCCGCCAGAGATCTGGGGATCACAGCCGGAGTGATAAGCCCCCTGGCGGAGCAGGGCGTGATAAGAGTGGACCGGGATGAGGTTTACAGGATACCCGCCGAGGAGACGGTATCCGCCGGAGAAAAAAGATCAGTTTTATCGCC
>CALWGI010000097.1 GCA_944380045.1 uncultured Blautia sp. | reverse complement strand
CCGGTGAAAAGCAGAGATTGTCCGCATAGTCAAAATCCGCGCTGGTGTGGATGCACCGTTTGACGATCAGCTCTGTACCCGGAAGCAGTTTTTTATCTCCCAGCTCCTCTGTGATGATCTCAAAACTTCTTTTCTCTATGTCCATGGGTTTTACATTTTCCAGTTCCACCTTCATAAAATTCCTCCTGTCGTTTCCCGCCTGCGGGACCGGCTCCGCGATCTTCCTGATCACAGTGCGTCACACGCCCTGTTCCAGGATCTCGTATATCTTCTTCATATCAAGATGTTTCCGAAGCTCCGCGGCCAGAATATCATACTGCTGTTCTTTAAAAGAGGCAAAATCCACGCCTTCCATCCGGGATACGTCCACGCCTTTCTTTTTTCCGGCGGCGCGGATCAGCGCCAGAGCGGTCTCCTCCTTGTCAAAAATCCCGTGCACATAAGTGCCGCAGACATTTCTGGTAAACGTTCCCTCTGTTTTTTCTTTTCCCGTCACTTCATCACGGACGGAAGTACAGGGTTTCGCCGGATTTCTGCGCACGCTGTCTCCCATGTGGATCTCATAACCGGTAAATTCCACTTCCGATAAAGTTTCATAATCCCCCTCCAGATCAAGGAATCGTCCGGTCACCTGCGTCCTGGTCTTCTTCTCCGCGAATATGGTATCCATGGGAAGAAGGCCCATCCCTCTCATAGAACCTCCGGCTTCCACGCCGTGAGGATCGCTGAGTGTTTCTCCCAGCATCTGATAACCTCCGCAGATGCCGAAGATCAGCGTTCCCCTGTCCGCAGCCTTTAAGATCAGCGCCTCCATGCCGCTTTCCCTGAGCCACCGGAGATCCTCCATGGTGTTTTTCGTACCGGGAAGGATGATCACATCCGGATTCTTAAGATCAGAGGTATGTTTCACATAGCGCAGGGATACTCCCGGAATGCTCTCCAGAGGGTTAAAATCCGTGAAGTTGGAGATCCTCGGGATACGGATCACCGCAATATCGATCAGCCCCGTCTCCTGGCCTCTGTCGAACCGCTCTGTCAGACTGTCCTCATCCTCCACCTGGATGTCCAGATATGGCGCGACCCCCACTACGGGAATCCCGCATTTCTCCTCCAGCATTTCGATCCCCGGGTCCAGTATCGTCTTGTCGCCCCGGAATTTGTTAATGATAAGACCCCTGATACGATTTCTCTCCTCTGGTTCCAGAAGCTCCACCGTACCGTACAGCTGGGCGAATACGCCGCCTCTGTCGATATCTCCCGCCAGAAGCACGGGGGCGTCCGCCATTTTCGCCATACCCATATTTACGATGTCGTCTGTTTTCAGATTGATCTCCGCCGGGCTTCCGGCTCCTTCGATCACGATAATGTCGTTTTTTTCTGCAAGGGCGCGGAACGCCTTCATAATATCCGGGACAAGGTTTTTCTTATATTTAAAATAATCCCTGGCGCTCATCGTCCCCAGGACCTCGCCGTTTACGATCACCTGGGATCCCGTATCGTTGGTAGGTTTCAAGAGAATGGGGTTCATAAGGACGGAGGGTTCGATCCCCGCCGCCTCCGCCTGCATCACCTGCGCGCGCCCCATCTCCAGGCCTTCGCTGGTGATATAGGAATTCAGCGCCATGTTCTGGGATTTGAAAGGAGCCACCCTGTAGCCGTCCTGCCGGAAGATCCGGCACAGTCCCGCCGTGAGAAGACTCTTTCCCGCATTTGACATTGTCCCCTGTATCATAATTGTTTTTGCCATTTTACCGCCGCCTTCCTTCTTCCATTCCAAGTTTCAAAGCCGCAAGGAGCCTGTCGTTCTCGCCGCGGATACGCACCGCCGCCCGGTAGTATCCCTTTTCCAGCCCTGTATAGTTGCCGCAGTCGCGGATCAGGACCCCATGGCGCACACAGGCGTCGAACAGACCTTCCGGACCCCGGAAAAATATGTAATTTGCCCGGGAAGGATACACTTTAAGCCCCAGATTTTCCATTTCTTTTTTTATCCTGGGCGCCTCTTCAAAGACGATCCTCCGCCCCTCTTCCACATAGGCGTTTTCTTTCAGCGCGGCGATCCCCGCGGCCTGGGCCATCACGGAAATATTCCATGGCTGAGTCACACCGCCCATCTTTTCAAGGAGCTCTCTGTTTTCACAGATGCCGTATCCCAGACGTATGCCCGCCATCGCGTACCGCTTGGTAAACGCCTTCAGGATAAAAAGGTTATGATATCTGGACAGCTGGGCTTTCAGCGTGTATTTGCCCGGTTCTTCCACAAAATCCAGGAAGCACTCGTCCACCACAAGAAGAATGTCCATTTCACGGCAGTACCTGAGCACCTGAAAAAGGAATTCTCTGTCCATAAGCACTCCTGTTGGATTATTGGGATTACAGAGAAAAACGATATCCAGTCCCTTGTGAAGACTTTCTATAAAATTCTCTTTTACCGCAAAATCCTCTTCCTCTCTGAGGAACACATGCTCCACCTGACAGCCTGCGCTTATAAGAGCCTGCTCGTATTCGGCGAAAGAGGGCGCCGGGACGAGGGCTCTTTTGGGCCTGACCGCCTGGCAGAGAGAAAAAATAAGCTCCGCCGCTCCGTTTCCGCAGATCACGGAATCCGGATCGATATCCTCATATTTCCCCAGAGCCTCCCGAAGAGGCGCGTACCCCACCTGGGGGTAATTCCCGACGCAGTCCAGGCTGCGGACAACAGCCTGCTTCACCCCTTCCGGCGTACCCAGGGGATTACAGTTGGCTGAAAAATCCACGCAGTCTCTGTAGCTGTATATATTTCCTCCGTGTACGTGTTTTTTCATATTCCTTCTCCTTTATGTATGATTGACGCCGATCAGAAAATCATCGCCGCCGCTGTTCCCGTGAGGACACAAAGTACAAGATTCAAAAAAGCGGCTGTATACATCAGTCTGTTGGCCCGGGGGATATCCTCTGGCTCAACAGGCCTTCCCGGATCTCCGATCGAAGGTTTTTCGTACAGTTTCCCGAAATAATATGCGTTTCCCGCAAGCTGCACGCCCAGAGCCCCCGCGCAGGCCGACTCTGTCTGCGCGGAGTTGGGGCTTGCGTGGTTTTTCCGGTCCCTTCTGTATATTTTCCATGCGTTCCTCCCGTCCAGGCCGGAAAGGAACGCCGCGGCCACCATCAGCCAGCCGGAAATCCTGGCGGGGATATAATTCGCCGCATCGTCCAGCTTCGCCGCGCATCTGCCGAAATACAGATATCTGTCATTTTTGTATCCCAGCATGGAATCCATCGTGTTGATGCCTTTATAGAGGAACATCAGAGGAACGCCTCCCAGCGCCATATAGATCATCGGCGCGATCACTCCGTCCGAACTGTTCTCCGCCACAGTCTCCACCGCCGCTTTCGTCACGCCCTCTTCGGTCAGGGCGTTGGTGTCCCTGCCTACGATCATGGATACGGCGTGACGGGCTTCCTCAATGGTGCCGTTTTTCAGTCTGTCATATACCCGCATGCTCTCCTGCTTCAGAGATTTTGCGGCCAGAAGCTGATAACACCAGAAGGTTTCCAGAAGGAACCCCGCCGGGGGAAGGACCCGGTACAGGATATACATGACGACGCCCGGAATCCCCAGGCAGAGAGCGCATACAAGAAGGACTTCCAGAAAGCCTCCCGCCAGCTCTCCCTTTTCTGATTTCGGGAAAATCTTCCGGATGATTTTTTCCAGCGCGGCGATCAGGTTGCCGATAAGGCATACCGGGTGATAGAGCCACCTGGGATCGCCGAATAATAAATCCAGCAGAAAACCTGCTGCCAAAGCTACGATATGATATAACAAGAGTTTTCTCCCTCTATTGTTTTTGTGAATGTCCGGCCGTGTTTCTTCGAAGGGCGCACTGCCTGAGAAAAGCCGCCGGTACTTTCGGATTCCCGTAATAATACAGATGGGGAAATCCGGCAAGCATGGTGTCGGTACCGTGGATGCAGTTCCAGGAACGGCTGCTTTCCGGCTTTACGGCTAAAAAAGTTTCCCCGCAGTTTTCCGAATCAAAATAGTGAAATTCATGAGCGGGGATCCCGCCAAGATCATCGGTACCGAATACTTTATTCCTCTGACGGAGCGTTACATAACCGAATCTGGATAGTCGGGGCGTACGGTATGCCCGTCCCGGTATCACACCGGCCATCCTGTAAAATTCTCCGTCCATACCTTCCATCTCTTCATGAAGGTACATGAAACCTCCGCATTCCGCCATGCAGGGCATCCCGTCCCGGATCCTGTCCCGGATCTCACGCCGCATGGCTTCATTCTTTTCCAGTACGCTTCCGTTCAGCTCCGGATATCCGCCGTACAGCAGAAGGCCGTCCAGATTCTCCGGAAGACGCGCGTCATGCATGGGGGAGAAAAAAATCAGCTCCGCTCCCATTTCCCGGAGAAGGCGGAAGTTATCTTCATAAAAAAAGCAGAAGGATTCATCCCGCGCCACTCCGATGCGCACAGGTTTCTCCAGCCGGAAACATTCTGGAAAACTCCGGTTTTCACATTCCCCGGATCCGGAATACACTTTCGCTGGATCCTCTGTTTCCACATCCAGCCCGGGCGCGCTGTCCGCCAGCCTGATGATCCCGTCTATGTCCAGGGTTTTCTCCAGAATTTCCGCCAGCTTCCTGAGATTATCCTTAAGCTTTGGTATCTCATCGGGCAGGACAAGCCCGAGATGGCGGCTTTCGATCACACAGTCTTCTGTTTTCGGAACATAGCCCAGAACCGGGATCCCCGTCTCTTTTTCCAGGAGATCTTTCATCCTGGGATAAAGCATGGGGGACATCTGGTTCAGGATCACACCCCGGATCCTGCTGTCTTTTTTGTATTCCAGAAAACCTTTTACATACGCGGCCAGCGAAACGCTCATCCCCTTGCTGTTTACGATCAGGATCACCGGCGTATCTGTAACGCGGGCAAGATCGTAGGCGCTGGCTCTGGAGGTGGTTCCTCCCACGCCGTCATAATACCCCATGACGCCCTCCATCACCGCGATCCTGCAGCCGCAGGCATTCCGGGCCAGAAGATACCTGGTAATTTCGGAAGACGTAAAAAACGTATCCAGATTTCTTGATTTTGTGCCGATCACACGGCTGTGAAACATGGGATCGATATAATCCGGGCCGCATTTAAACGAAGCGGTTTTCAGTCCTCTGTCCACAAGCGCCTGCAGAAGGCCGCAGGTGATCAGAGTTTTTCCGCTTCCGCTGGCTCCCGCAGCCAGAAGGATCCTTGGAATCTTCATTCTGCATTCTCCTTGTCGTTCGCCTGCATGGTGATGATATAGATGGGATTCTCCCCCATCATCATATGATACCGCCCCGCTGTTTTCGCCCTGGACACACCGAGCTGAACGATCTCCGTCTCCCAGCTTAAAGAAGGATCCTCTTCTTTGAGACTGCGGATACATTCCATTGTTTCGGATACTGTTTCCAGGGTAATACAGTTGATCACAATACGGGCTTTTCTGTTTCCGGAAAGGATAACCTTTACGATCTCCGGAAGATTTCCGGATGAGCCTCCGATAAAAACATGGGTGGGCGCGGGAAGACCATGAAGCGCCTCAGGGGCTGTCCCCCTCACCACGGTCAGATTATCGGCTGCAAATTTCTTCTTATTTTCTTCCAGAAGCTGTATCGCTTCCTCTTTTTTTTCTATTGCATAAACGCTTCCGCGACGGGCGCGCAGCGCCATTTCCACAGATACGGAACCTGTTCCCGCGCCGACGTCATAGCAGACCGCGTCTTCGGTAAGACCCAGTTTGGCCAGGGATACCGCGCGCACCTCCGCTTTCGTCATAGGCGCTTTTCCTCTGATGAAGGCCTCGTCCGGCAGTCCGTGTGTGGCCGGCGCGGGCGTTGCTTTCTCATTATAAGCACAGACTACACTGAGGGCCTCTCCCTTATAGTCCGTCAGCTCCTCAGCCTTTTTGACAAAAATCTTCTCATTGTCATAGGAGAGATTCTCGCCCACATGGAGAAGGACCTCGCCCATACCGTATTCCACCAGTCCGGCAGCAAGTTCAGAGACCATGTCTCCTGTTCCCAGGATCGCGAAAACCTTCTCACAGGTCCGGATCAGCGGGATCAGAGTACATTCTCTCCCATGGGCGCTGACTATTTCCGCGTCGTCCCAGGAAAGGCCGATCTTTGCCATGAAATAGACAACCGAAGAAATCCCGCAGATGATCTCCGTCTCCGGTCCCAGAAGCTCAAGAAGCTTTTTCGCCCCGCTGTAAAATCCCACGTCGCCCGACAGCGCCACCGCGATCCGGGAATATTCCGGGTGCTCATGGATATATCCGGCGATCTCCCCGCTGCGGTATTCGTAGAACACCTCCTGTCCCGGAAGCCGCACCGCATCCGCCATCCTTCTGGCGCCGATGATCAGATCCGCCTTCTCCAGAGTTTCCTTTGCCTCCACAGTAAGAGTTTCACGGCTTCCCATGCCGATCCCCACCAGTGACACCCGTGGGATCGGGTTCAGGCCGAACCTCTTTATCAGCGTACGTCTGCATTCGGTAAGAGACATCCCCTCCGTTTCCGCCGGACGGCCGATGATCACCGGGACAGCCCCGCAGGCGAACGCCGCCTGGATCTTCTCTTCAAAGCCCCCGGCTTTGCCTGTATCTTTGGTTACCAGATATCTGCAGTCGTACTGCCGGAGAAGGGCTTCGTTGAACTCCTGAGAAAACGGTCCCTGGACCGCGATCAGATGGCGGCCTTCGAATCCCATCTCCCGGCATGCGTCGATCACGGAAGGAAGAGACAGAACTCTCGCATACAGTCTCTCTCTGTAACCGGGGAGTGCGGTAAAGGAGGCAAGTTCCTTGCTGCCTGTCGTCAGAAGCACGCCGCCTTCCGTATCCTTCAGATATTCCACCGCCGCCTCCGTATCGCGCACATAAACAGCCTCCTGACGTCCGCTTCCGGACCGGAGCACTCTTATATAATCACAGCCTGTTTCCTTACAGGCGTTCCTGATATTTTCCGTCACCTCAGAAGCGTAGGGATGTGTGGCGTCGAGAACAAGCTCCGGTTTCTCACTGAGAAAGAGCGCTTTCATCTCCTCTTCTGTCAGACGTTTCCCCTGCAGCTTCAGATACTCATTTTCTTTCAGAGATTTTGTTCCGTATTCTGTGGCGGTACAGCCCAGAACAGGAATTCCGTTTTCCGAAAGGAAACGGCAGATCTCGTATCCTTCCGTGGTTCCGGCAAATACAATCGTTCTATACATTACGGTATCCTCTGGGTGTAACCATCTTTCCGCCGATTTCTTTTGTCTGGGAATTACCCACAAATACTGTGGTAAACATATCCACCTGTGTGTCGCGAAGCTCCTTTAAGGTCATGACACGGCCCTGCTCTCCTTCTCTTCCGATCATGGAAACCGTGCCGCAGACTGTATCCGGAGACTTGTACCGCATCATAAGGTCGCACGCTTTCTGCAGATAGTCATGGCGTTTCCGGCTGGAAGGATTATAAAGGCAGATCACAAAATCCGCCTGGGAAGCGCCCAGAAGCCTGGCCTCGATCTTTTCCCACGGAGTGAGAAGGTCGCTGAGACTGATCAGACAGAAATCGTGGATCAGCGGCGCGCCCAGAACAGCCGCGCCGGCCAGCGCCGCCGTCACTCCGGGGATGATCTCCAGTTCCACTCCCGGATATCTCACTCCCACCTCGTACATCAGTCCGGCCATTCCATACACGCCGGCGTCTCCGCTGCATACCATGGAAACCGTTTTGCCCTTTAACGCCTCCTCAAAGGCCATCTCGCACCGTTCTGTCTCCCGTTTCATAGGAGTGGTGAGAAACTCCTTATCCGGAAAAGCATCCTTCACAAGATCCACATATACCGTATATCCGATGATCACGTCGCTGGCCTTCAGAGCCTCGGACGCCCTCTCCGTCATCTGTTCATGGCCTCCCGGGCCGATTCCTACTACATAAAGTTTATTCAAAACTTACCTCCCATTTCCGGACCGCCAGGGCGGCAGTCACACCGCCGGCGCCGTGTTTTTTCTCGATCAGTATACCCTGTCCCGCTCCCGCCGCGGCGCTTCTTTCACATACGTTATCCACACCTGTGACCGAGCTGACAAAGGCGGACGGGGTAAAATCCCCTTCCATTTCTCTCAGTTCCTCCGCGCTGAACGTTACAAAGGGAATCTTCCACTTCTTTGCCAGGTGCAGAAGTCCTTTTTCGTCCTTTTTCAGATCAATACTGGCGAGACACTCTGTGGCCTCACGGTAAACATCTGCCCTTTTCAGACATTCCGAAGCGGCCGCTTCGATCGCTTCCGCGTCTATTTCCTTCCTGCAGCCCATTCTCAGGGTGCCTTTTGAGGGAACCACCTGCACGGTAGAT
>CALWGI010000096.1 GCA_944380045.1 uncultured Blautia sp. | reverse complement strand
ATCGTAGTTCACAAGCACTGTCTGAAGGCCAACGAGGCCTTCCGGCGGGGAGAAGAATGGAGGCTTGAATGAAGGCACTGATTTTATCCTGTAATACAGGAGGCGGCCACAATTCCGCCGCCCGGGCCATTGCGGAAGAAATGCAGGACAGAGGCGACGAGGCGTATGTCCTCGATTATCTCGCCCTGGCTGGAGAAGGCGTTTCCAAACTGGTGGGGGACGGATATGTTCAGATTGTAAAAAAGACTCCCAGACTGTTTGGAGCCGCTTATAAGCTGGGAATGGGAGTCAGCAAACTTGCGAAAAAATCCCCGGTTTACTATCTTAACGGAAGAATGGCGAAATATCTGGATCAATACTTGAAGGAGCATCCGGTGGATGTGCTGGTGATGCCCCATCTTTATCCCGCGGAAACCATTACCTACATGAAAAGAAAGGGAATGAAGCTGCCGCTGACAGTGGCGGTTATGACGGACTATACCTGTATTCCTTTCTGGGAGGAAACAGACTGCGACTATTACGTTATGTCCCATGAAGCCCTGCGGAAATCCTGTGTAAAACGGGGGATTCCTGAGGAAAAGCTGCTTCCTTTCGGTATTCCTGTATCAAGAGCCTGCAGAAAAAACACACCCAGGGCAGAAGCCAGGAAAAAACTGGGACTGAAGCAGGACGGAAAATATTTTCTGGCGGCAGGCGGCAGTATGGGAGCCGGAGACCTGGACGAGCTGATAGGAGAACTGCTGGCCCGAACGGAAGAAGAGGAAATCATAGCAATCTGCGGAAGCAACCAGAAGGCAGAACAGAAGCTGAAGAAAAAATATTCCGGGGAAGAGAGACTGGAGATCCTTGGGTTTACCACTCAGATGCCCTTATACCTGAGAGCCTGCGACGTGCTCTTTACAAAGCCGGGAGGACTGACCTCCACGGAGGCGGCGGTTGTCGGCGTGCCCATGATCCATACCGCGCCCATCCCGGGATGCGAGACAGTCAATCGTAAATTCTTTGTCCGGGCCGGGATGAGCTGGTCCGCCGATACCGTGAAAGGACAGGCAGAAAAAGGCATTGCCCTGATGCGGGATACAGAGGCCGCTGAGAAAATGGTGAAATGCCAGAGAGAGCAGATCCATGGGGACGCGGTGGTAAAGCTGTATGAGTTTATCAGAGACCAAATAGAAAAATTGTCCTGAAGACGTAATTTAATGCAATGGTTCTTTAGCATGTATCGTTGGATGAATCTTTGAAACTATCCCCCCGGGAGGCTTGCCCGGGGGATTTCTTTTTTTTATAATGAATATCGTTAACGCTAATTAACGCAGCAGAAAAGAGAGAATATCAGAGGAGAGCAATGAAGATATTACAGAACAATGAGCTTGGAGAGGAAATCCGTTCTTACTGGACGGAACGTGCGAAAGGCTACTCGGAATATAACCAGCAGGAAATGGCGGACGCCAGAAGAATTATGTGGAAAAGAAAGCTTCTTTCCTTACTGGAAGAAAAATTTCCAGACAGGAAGCCTTCGGAGATAAGGATACTGGACGCAGGTACAGGTCCCGGCTTCTTTGCCATTCTTCTTGCGGAGTCAGGGTATCAGGTAACAGCGGTGGATGCAACTGAGGAAATGCTGAAAGAGGCGCGCCGCAACGCAGGAGAGCTTGCCGGAAATATTGTGTGGAAAACAGAGGATGTTCAGGAACTCAGAGAGGAGAGCAATTTTTTTGACGCTGTGGTTACAAGAAACGTTACCTGGAATCTTCCGGATCCGGCGCAGGCCTACCGGGAGTGGTACCGCGTTCTGAAAAAAGGCGGCGTTCTCTATAACTTTGACGCGGACTGGTACGGCCATCTGTTTGATGAAAAGAAAAGAGACGGATATGAGCAGGACCGCCGCCAGGTGGAGGAAAAGGAATTCGAGGATTATTACGAGGGAACAGATATTGAGCGGATGGAAAATATCGCCCGCCAGGTTCCTCTGAGCAGGCTTGAGCGGCCGCAGTGGGATGTGGAAGCGATGAAAGAAGCAGGATTCTGTAATGTGTCCTGCGATGAGGAAGTCTGGAAAGAAGTCTGGACGGAAGAGGAGATCGTCAATAACAGTTCCTCGCCGGTATTCCTGCTTTGCGGGGAGAAGAATTAAGAAAGAGAAGAGGCAGACAGTTTAAATGGAAAATAATAAGACATTCCGGTTAAATAATATAGAGGTACAGCCGGGGCAGCGATGGTGCGGATACCTTGAGCTGGGCGGCGGAAAGTTCCGCCTGCCTGCCGCTGTTCTTCACGGAGAACAGCCGGGCAGGACGATGCTTATCACTGCGGGCGTTCATTCCGGAGAATATGTGGGAATCCAGGCGGCCATAGAGCTTTCTCAGAAATTAAAAATCGAGAAGGTGACGGGAACGGTGATCATTGTAAAAGTGATGAACCGCACTGCCTTTGAAAAGCGCGGCGGAAGCCTCGGCTACGCGGATCAAAAAGATCTGAACAGGGTGTTTCCCGGAAAAGAGGACGGCACGGAAACAGAGAGACTTGCCTGGACGGCTGCGAAGGAATTGCTGCCGGCTGCGGATTACTATATAGATCTTCACAGCGGAGACGATTATGAACAGCTTACGCCCTACGTTTATTATGCGGGCAGGGCGGACAGAGAAGTGTCTGCCATGTCCCGCAGGATGGCGGAACAGGTGGATGTGCCGTATATGGTGAAATCCGATGTGGCTTCCGGCGGTGCCTACAATTACGCCGCGTCTCAGGGAATTCCCAGCATTCTTATAGAAAGAGGCGGTATGGGCGGATGGAACAATGAGGAAGTCCGTTCTACCAGAAGGGATGTGCGGAATATTCTCTGCCATCTGGGGATGTATCAGGGCCAGAAGGATTACCGGACTTATTATCCGCTTGAGGTAACGGACGTCTGCTATCAGGACGCTTCCCAGGACGGCCTCTGGTATCCCTGCCGCAAGCCGGGAGATATGATCCACAGAGGCGAGAAGCTGGGAGAGGTGCGGGACTATCAGGGAAATATAAAAGAAATCAGCATAGCGGAGTTCGGCGGCGTGATCCTTTATCAGACGGGAAGTCTTCAGGTGATGGGAGACAGTCCCATGATCGCCTACGGAAAAGTGGTCAATCCCTATGACGAGCGCAAGGAACGTATCGTCCATTACTGGGAAAAACGGAGCAGTGATTTTCTTACTCACAAAAGAGAGGAACTTCACAGCGCCATGGCGGAGCGCTGGATGAAGGAGATACGGGCGCAGCTTCCCGCCGGGGAACGTCTCCGGATCCTGGATGTGGGCTGCGGAGCGGGATTTTTCTCTGTTCTTCTGGCGAAAGAAGGACACCGGGTGACGGGAGTGGATCTTACGCCGGATATGATCGAAAATGCGAAGATCCTTGCGGCGGAGGAAAACGCGGACTGTGAATTTATCGTTATGGACGCGGAAAACGTGGATTTCCCTGACGGGACTTTTGACGTGGTGATCTCCAGAAATCTGACCTGGACCCTGCCCCATGTGCGGCGCGCCTACCGGGACTGGGTGCGCGTCCTGAAAAAAGGCGGCGTGCTTTTGAATTTTGACGCCAACTACGGGCTGAGCGACTTCACAGACGTCTCTTCTCTTCCTGAGAATCATGCGCACCAGACCATCGGCGATGATATGATGCGGGAATGTGAGGAGATCAAGCGGCAGCTTCCTATCAGTTCCTACAGCCGTCCGGCCTGGGATCTGGAGACCCTGGGCGCCATGAAACTGCAGGAATTTGCGGTGGATCTCGGTATCAGCAGCCGGATTTATCTGGAAAAAGACGCTTTTTATAATCCGACGCCCATGTTCATGATCCGGACGCGGAAGCCGGAATAGTTTAAAGGATTAAGATTATGTTGAAATATACTGCAAAACGCCTCCTCCTGCTGATTCCTGTGCTGGTGGGGATCACCTTCCTCTCCTTTGCCATGATGCGGCTGGCGGGCGGAGACGCCGTCACCTATATGTATGAAAACGCCGGAACGGCGGTATCTCAGGAGATCATAGACGAGGCCCGGAAAGAATACGGGCTGGATCAGCCGTTTCTGGTGCAGTACGGGCGGTGGTTTATGGGGATGGCGTCAGGAGATATGGGTACAAGCTATGTATCCGGCCGTGACGTATACGATACTTTTATCGAAAAACTTCCGGCTACGATCCTTCTTATGCTTTCTTCGGTACTCCTGACGATGGCGGTCTCGGTTCCGCTGGGGATCCTCTCGGCGGTGAGACACAATAAATGGCCGGACCGGCTGATACGTTTCTTCAGTTTTACAGGGAATTCCATGCCGAATTTTTTTGCGGCGCTGGTCCTGATGTATTTTCTTTCGGTGAAGCTGGGCTGGCTTCCGGTGGTCACGTCGGAAAATACGATACTGAGCCTTGTGCTCCCCACCCTGACGCTTACGGTTTCCATGGCGTCGAAATACACCCGGCAGGTGCGGGCCGCGGTTCTGGAGGAGCTGAATAAAGATTACGTTATGGGCGCCAGGGCGAGAGGCGTAAGCGGAAAAGTGATCATCTGGAAAAATGTAATGAAGGCGTCCATGGTTACCATTATTACCCTGCTGTCTCTCTCGGTGGGGAGCCTTCTGGGAGGAACCACGATCGTGGAAACGATCTTTATGTGGGACGGAGTTGGAAAAATGGCGGTAGACGCCATCACTATGAGAGATTATCCCATTGTGCAGGCCTACGTGGCCTGGATGGCGGTGATCTACGTGCTGGCAAATCTGGCGTCCGATATCCTCTGCCACTATATCGATCCCCGCGTAAGACTGGGAGGTGAGAGGCGATGAGGCGAGGAGCAGCAGCTACAGGGAAACAGAAGATAAAAAAAGACATCACGAAAAAGAAACTGATTGTTTTTGCGGCGCTGACTTTGATCCTTCTTCTGGCAGCCGCTTTCGCCAGATATCTCTGCCCTTATGATCCCAATGAACAGAATCTCCTTCTGGCGCAGAAGCCGCCGGGAGTGGAGCACTGGATGGGAACCGACCGTTTCGGCCGGGATATGTTTTCGCGGGTGCTGGCGGGAAGTACCATAAGTGTTTACGCTACCCTTGTTCTTGTTGCCGTTGTGACGGTGACGGGAACGCTTGCGGGTATGATCTGCGGATGGCGCGGCGGCGTCATCGACACAGTTGTGATGAGGGTTGCGGATCTTTTCCTGGCTTTTCCCAGTCTCGTATTCGCTCTCGCCGTGGCGGGAGTGCTTGGAGGGGGGATACAGAACGCGGTGATCGCCCTGGCGGTGATCGGCTGGCCGAAATTCGCCAGGCTGGCCAGAGGGCTGACCATGGCGCAGAAAGAAGCGCCTTATCTGATGGCGGCCAGGCTTGCCGGCAGCAGCACGCCGAAACTGCTTTTTAAACATATCCTTCCGAACATTGCCGGACCCGTATTGGTGACGGCAGTCCTGGATATCGGCACTATGATGATGGAGCTGGCGGGACTTTCTTTCCTGGGACTGGGCGTGCAGCCGCCTGTCGCGGAATGGGGAAGTATGATCAACGACGGAAGGAGCATGCTGCAGATCGCTCCCTGGATGGCGCTGGCGCCGGGGGCGGCGATCTTTGTTACCGTGATGATCTTTAATCTTTTGGGAGACACGCTGAGAGATTACCTGGATCCCAGGCAGAGAGGTTAGTATGACCGCCGCCGGACCCGGGAACGGACGCCTGTTTCTGAGAGATGAAAGACAGAAAATACGAAAAGGAGTACGACATGAGGAAAAAATTAATCGCGGCAGTGTTGGCGGGAGCGGTACTGGCAGCTGCTCTGCCGGTTCAGACGTTTGCGGAAGAGGAAAAAACCTTTGTATACGGGACTACCGGCTACAGCGAGGAGATGGGAGACGCAGGACTGAATCCGCACGATAATTATTCCGGCTGGAGCGCGGTGCGCTACGGCGTGGGGGAGACTCTGTTTAAATATAACGACAATATGGAGATCGAGCCCTGGCTTGCCACGGACTATGAATTTATAGACGATACCACTGTAAAGATCACGCTCCGGGAAGGGGTGAAGTTTTCCAGCGGCCGTACAATGGACGCCCTGGCGGTTAAGGAATGTCTGGAAGATCTGATCAAAGTCCATGACAGGGCGCCTTCGGATCTGAAGATCGATCGCATGGAGGCGGAAGGAATGACGCTTACCATTTATACGAAGGAACCCTGTCCGGCCATTATCAATTATCTGGGAGATCCCTATGGAGCCATTATCGATATGGAATACGGGATCCAGGGAGAAGGCGGATCAGCCAACGTGGCGGGGACCGGTCCGTATATCGCCGAAGAGGTAAGCCCCACACAGATCGAGCTGGTCAAAAATGAGGATTACTGGGGCGGCGAGGTGAAGGTGGACAGAGTGACGGTGAAATCCTTTGCCGATGGAAGCGCTCTTACTGCGGCCCTTCAGACAGGGGATATTCAGGGGACTTACGGCCTTCAGTATGACAATTACGCATTGTTTGAAAACAATCCGGACTATACCATTCATTCCTGCGCCACCAGCAGGTGCTTTTTCGGACAGTTTAATTTTGAGTCGGAGATCATGCAGGATCAGAATGTAAGGAAGGCCATTGAAATGGGCATTGATAAAGAAGGGTTCTGTTCCGTGATCATGCAGGGAAGAGGACTTCCGGCGTCGGCGGCTTTTCCGGACAGTTTTTCCTATGGGAACCAGGCGGTAGAGACTGTTTCCTATGATCCGGAAGGCGCGAAGGCGCTTCTGGAAGAATCCGGCTGGACAGATTCGGACGGAGACGGGTATGTGGACAGAGACGGGGAGAAGCTGACGGTAAACTGGCTTACCTATCCCACCCGCCTGGAACAGCCGAAGCTGGCGGAATACGCCCAGGCTACTCTGAAAGAGATCGGAATCGATGTGAAGGTAAACAACACATCGGATCATATGACTTACGCCGGAAACGGAGACTTCGACGTCTATGTCAGCTCGCTGACAACGGCGCCCACCGGGGATCCGGAATACTTTTTTACCAGTACGGTGACAGGTCCGAAAAATTACGGCGGCTATCAGAACGAAGAAGTAACGGAACTGACGGAGAAACTCCATCAGACCTTTGAAACAGAGGAACGGTCCGCTCTGGCGGTGGAGCTTCAGCAGACAATCCTGGATGACGACGCAATGTTTTTTGTTTCTCATCTGAATATGGGGATCGTGACGAAGTCAGACGTCACAGGCATAGCGGCCCATCCGTGCGACTACTACGAGATCACGGCGGAGCTGGATGTGGAGTAAACGCCGGCATGAGCCGTAATGGAGACGTACTGCAGGCCCGGAACGGCTGAGCGCCTGCGAGGGAGAAAGCGTCAGACAGAAAAGGAAGTGAACGGTTATGGAACCTCTGCTGTCAGCAGAACATATCACCATATGCTACAATGGAATACCGGCGGTGCAGGACGTGAGTTTTCAGGTGGAGCCGGGAGAGATTCTGGGTATCGTAGGAGAATCCGGGAGCGGGAAGAGCACTCTCATCCGAGGAGTCATGGGGCTTCTGGGAGAGGGCGGCATGATAACCGGCGGCGATATCTGGTATAAAGGAGAAAATCTTAAGGATATGCCGGAAAAAAAGTTCCGGAAGTATCAGGGACCGGAGATCGGCATGGTATTCCAGGACTGCAAGGCAGCTTTCTGCCCTGTCCGCACAGTGGGAGCGCAGATTTATGAAGCCTTGTCCGCCCATGAGAAAATCACAAAAAAAGAGGCCGAAAGCCGTGCCAGGGAGATCATGGAGAAGATCGGGCTTACCGATTACAAAAGAGTCCTGAGAAGCTATCCCTTCGAGCTTTCCGGGGGAATGAACCAGAGGGCGGGGATCTGCGCGGCCATGATCCTGAAACCGGCGCTTCTCCTGGCGGACGAGCCCACCAGCGCCCTTGACGTGACGGTGCAGAAGCAGGTGGCGGAGGAGCTCCTTCTGATGCGCAGGGAATATCATACGGCGATGATCCTTGTGACGCACAATATGGGACTGGTGAAAAAAACGGCGGATAAGATCCTTGTGCTGAAAGACGGCAGGGTCAGGGAATACGGAAAAACCGCAGACGTCCTGGAAAATCCCCGGGATCTGTATACAAAGAAACTGATGGATTCCGTTCTGAGTCTTAAAAGGATCAGGAGTAACTGAGGGACAGGTTATGAGAGACGTCATATTAGAGACAGAACATCTTACAAAAATATTTTCATCGGAAAAGGGCGGGTTCACCGCCGTGCATGATGTGAGCTTTGAGATAGGAAAAGGCGAGGCGCTGGGGATCGTAGGGGAATCAGGTTCCGGAAAGACTACGGTCGCCAGGCTGGTCACAGGGCTTCTGCGCCCGACGGAAGGGAAGATCCGCCTTCTGGGACAGGATCTTACCGAAGCGGGAAACAGAGA
>CALWGI010000095.1 GCA_944380045.1 uncultured Blautia sp. | reverse complement strand
TCAGAAACGACTTTTGTTCCTGAGGGTACCTATAAATGGAAAGTACATTTATGGAATAATTTAAAGTTAACTAAAAAAAATGATCCCGAAATTTCTTTCGAATTCAAAATGAAATTTGATCCTGAAGAAAATTCATTGCAATTAATCGAAGCAGGAGATAGCACTAAAATATATGAGTTTAATGAGCAAAGCTACTTAATCTATACCACCTAAAAATATTTAATTTAAAATACAGGGAGAGCAAAATATGGAGTATATAAAAAGTTTTAAAGGCGCAGATAAAAAATTAGTCAAAAGATATCTGATTTCCGCTATTTCATCTATAATATTATTTTTAATTGTATCTTTTGTTTTAGCAGGAATGCCGCGTTACGGTTATAATCATTATTATGATAGAAAAATTATTATTTGTACTATTTTAAAGTATGTATCGTTATTCCTTATTATCATTGAAATTGGTTTCTGGATAACAGTGAAAAAAAATTACATCAATGTTTATAAAGACCGGATCCGTGTAAGAGCAACTGAATTCAAATGGATGTATCCATATAAGAATCTGGAATATGAACTGTTATTTGACGATATACAACGTATTTCCACGATGTCAATAGAGGGTTGTAAATATATAGTAATCCGAGCAGATAAGGAGTATAAAATTTGCCTTGATGAGGCAGAAAAATGTGCAGAGTATTTGAAACGAGTGAAATTGTAATTTTACAGATATAATTACAGAAATTATTTTTATACATACAAAAAACAAGGCTGTCACCGCCATATGAGCAGGACAGCCTTGTTTTTTTAGTAGATTATGATGGGATATCCTCCGTCGATGGTATTGTAGATCAGCGCCGCCTGATCCTTTGGCAGGTTGATGCAGCCGTGGCTGCCTGCCCCTGACTTATACCGGTTTCCTCCGAAAGAGGACTGCCAGGTGGCGTCATGAAGCCCCTGCCCGTACACAAAGGGCATCCAGTATGTCACATGCGTCGTATATCCGTATACGTCGCTGGTCAGCGTATAGGGACTTGCCTTATAGGCAATGGGCCAGGCGCCTCTGTAGGTCTCCCGCTCCGGAGTGGGCGCGCCGCTGACAATATCCGTCTCTGTGATCAGAGCGCCGTCTTTATACAGCCAGAGGTGCTGGCTGTCAAGGCTGACTTCAATATAACTGCCGGCAAGATCGTCTTTGCCGTTTCTCTTCATTCCGCTGATACTGTACACCGGATCCCTGGTAACAGGGCTGCCGCTGCCGATATCTGCAAGAAGCTGTACAAGCTCCGCGGACTGATCGATCTGAAATCCATATTCATTATTGGATATGGTAACGTCGCTTCCGTAGGAAGTATGCAAAGTACGCGGCACATAGATCGTATTATAATTTGTCGCCAGATTTTCCACATAGGCTTTGGCCGCTTCCTGATCTATACTCACCGTGTCTCCCGCCACTTTGATCCAGGAACCGATCACATCCGGTCCGAGGACTTCCGTGGATTCCCCGAAGGTGTAGGTAACCGAAGCGTTCCGGTATGTTTCCAGCTGTCCGTTAAGATCCTTCAGTTTCGTCTGGATGGTCTCGGAATCCGCTTTTACCGGCTGCCGGTAAACTTCCGTCCCCAGAGTGATCTCCACATCTCCTCCCAGCGGATCTTTAAGGATGGCATCATCCAGCGTCTGGCTCACGTATGTAAGAAGTCTTGCCTCGTCGATCTGATTTCCCTGGGATTCATTCACCGCAACAAATTCCTTTGCGTTCTCATCATACTGCACATAGGCGTCGGAGGACGCTGTTCTTTCTTTGTCGCCGAAATTCCCGGAAACCAGAACCGCTTTCTCCTGCTCCTGGTTTTTCACCACCTGATAGGGAAGTTTAAAGTCTTCTTCCACGGAAAAAACTCTTCGCTTCGCCTCTCTCTGCGCCTGCAGATTTACAAGTTCCGTTTTCAGAGAAGCCTCGTCCAGAGAATAACCCAGTTCACTGAAAGTAGTCCGGAACACCTCCTGGCCGTCTTCTTCAAATACCACTTCCCGGTCCGCGAATGTGCCGAGGATCTTCTGCCCTGCCTCCTCCGCGTTCAGTTTCGACACGTCCAGCCCGTAAACAGAAATGCTCCGTCCCAGCGTTCCGTTATCTGAAATATAGATATACAGAAAAAGTCCGGCCGCCAGCAGTACTGCCGCGGCGATGCTCACTTCCAGAATAATCTTCTGTGCCTTCCTGCTCAGTCTTATTTTTTTCTTCATATTTCTCCCCTGGTCTATTGTATTCTCCGGCAGTATAAATATGCCGTTTCTCTCCCCTTTGATTGTCTCTCATCCTATTTTATGATATGATAACGGCAATTGCAATATCTTATCGGATTTGGGGGATTCTATGGAACGGATTATATTATATACTATAACAGAACAAGAGGAGAATCTCTGTATTATTGAATTCCTGAAACAGCAGGGCTTCTCGCGGCATATCCTCCGTTCCATGAAAGACTTCCCCGGTTCCATTCTCCTCAACGGCAGCCCTTCCAGAGGACGCGCTCTCCTGAGATCCGGAGACAGCCTGCGTATTTTTGTTCCGGAAACAGATCCGTGGGATAAAATCCCTCCTGTCTCTGTGGATCTCAATGTTCTCTATGAAGACGAAGATCTTCTGGTGCTAAATAAACCTGCCGGCATGCCGGTCCATCCTTCTGTGGGGAATCACGGGAACACTCTCGCCAACGCCGCGGCCGCCTGGTTTCTCCACAAAGGGGAAAACTGTCCGTTCCGCTGCATCAACAGGCTGGACAGAGATACTTCCGGAGCGCTGATCCTGGCGAAAAATCCTCTCAGCGCCTCTGTTCTCTCATCACAGATGAAAACAAGACAGATCCGCCGGACTTACCTTGCCGTAGTCAAAGGGATCCCTCCCCTTCAGGGAAGTATTACCGCTCCCATAGGACGTACTCCCGGTTCTCTGATAGAACGGCGGATAGATTTCGCAGGCGGAGAATCCGCGGTAACCCATTTTGAGCGCCTTGCCGTAAAAAATGGGCACGCTCTTCTTGAGATCCATCTGGAAACAGGCCGCACCCATCAGATCCGGGTCCACATGGGATATCTGGGATATCCCCTTCCGGCGGATTATCTCTACTGCCCGGATTATTCCCGCTTCAGCCGGCAGCCCCTCCATTCTTTTCAGCTGGATTTCCGTCATCCTCTGACAGGGGAGGCGCTCTGTATCACCGCGCCGGTTCCCGAAGACATCCGCCGCGCTTTTTTAAGCTGATCGCTTTTTACAGTTTTTAACCGCAATTTCCATGTGCCTGATTTTTTCCACATACACAGACAGCCGTTCTTCTCTCCGGGATATACCGGAAAGAAAAACGGCTGTTTTAAATTATTTATTCTTTTCGTAAATCACCAGCAGGCCCTTCAGAAGCAGGTCCTCGTCCTGAATGATCTCTCTTCTGCAGTGGGGAATGATCTTCTTCGACATTCCGCCGGTAGCGATGGCGGTAACCTTCTGGCCCAGTTCCTCTTCGATCCTGTCTATGATGCCGTCCACAGCGGCCGCGTTTCCGTAGAGGATCCCGCTTTTCATACAGTCTACAGTGTTTTTCCCGATCAGGCGTTTCGGCTCTTCAATACTGATCCCGCTCAGCTGCGACGCTCTTGACGTCAGGGCGTCAAGAGAAACTCTCACTCCCGGCAGGATCATGCCGCCCAGGTATCGCTTCTTTTCGTCCACCACCGACACGGTAGTCGCTGTTCCCATATCCACGATCACCAGGGGAACCGGATAATAGGTAAGGGCAGCCACCGCGTCCGCCACTCTGTCCGCGCCCATCTCGCCGGGATTATCCAGCAGGATGTTCAGTCCGGTCCTGACTCCCGGCCCCAGGACAAGAGGCTCTTTCTTCAGGATCTTTTCCGCCGCGAGCTTCGCCACGTTGGTGATCTGGGGTACGACAGAAGAAATAATACATCCTTCGATATCTGTACTTTTGATATGGTAAATATCAAGAACCGTCTTCAGATCAATGGCGTATTCCAGTTCTGTCTTCGTCCGGACAGTGGAAAGCCTCTCTATAAAATAAATCTTTTCATCGTCTATACAGCCCACTACAATGTTGGTGTTTCCGATATCAATAGCTAAAATCATATTTTATTCCCGAATCTTTCTTTTTATAATAAATTGTTGTCTTCACGGACGTATTTTCGCCGGCTGTCCTCCCTGCATCCGGGAAGCCGGGATCAGATGCGCTCTGGATAAGGCTGTGCCCACCGCGCCGGTAAGTACCGTGGAGGAGATCATTTCGCAGACTGCGTTGATCCCCACGAATGTGCAGATAAATACGATAATGTTTCTTCCTCCGATCATCTCCTGAATGTATTCGGTATTTCCGAAAAGGAGCACCAGCGCCGCCATGAAAAACGCGGTATTCAGGAATGCGGAAAAGAATCCTGTCACAGCGCAGGAAAGATAGATATTTGTCCTTTTTCTCATTCCGCTGAAAATATAGCCCAGAAGCAGTCCGTCCAGAACACGGGGCAGGAATCTCTGAAGAAAGGCAAATACCGGGTTGATACCAAAAAGCATGGCCCCCATCGCGCTTGTCCCGCCTACACCTATGCACTGAAGAAAGCTTGTAAGTCCGAAAATGGCTCCTGCAGCAGCTCCTCCCGCCGGGCCCAGCACGATCGCGCTGATCGCCACAGGGATCACATTGAAAGTGATCGCCAGCGGTCCGATATTCAGATACCCAAGCGGCGTATAGGCCATCAGAAGAAGCACAGCGGCCATAAGGCCAAGTACCGTAAGCTGAGATGTTGTAAGTTTCGTTTTCATGTTTTTTCCTCCTTGTTATCGTTCCCTTAAGGGATACAATACGGTGATGGAACTGCGGGCCTTCGCCCGCATCCTGTTATTTACGGGTTACGTCCCTCTCGTTTGTCATTGAGAGAATTTTATCCAGGATGACGTTGGCTGCATCCTCCTTACTCATCAGCTGGAGTGATACGTCCTCATCCTTTGTAATCAGGGTCAGCACATTGGTATCGCCCTGGAAGCCGGCGCCCGCCACTTTCAGATTATTGGCCGCCACCATATCCAGATGCTTCTTCTCAAGCTTGGCCCTGGAATTACCGATCATATTCTCTGTTTCCATGGAAAATCCGCACAAAAACTGTCCCGGACGGCGGTGTTCCCCGAGATATTTCAGAATATCGTCCGTCCTCTCAAGTTCTATGCTCATTTCTCCGTCATGTTTTTTGATTTTTTCTTCCGCGGTCCTCACCGGACGGTAATCCGCCACGGCAGCCGCCTTGATGATAATGTCCTGTCTGCCGCTTACCGAAGTGACCGCCTCGAACATATCCTTCGCGGTAACCACCGGGATCAGCTTCACAAAGGGCGGCGGTTCGATGGCGCAGGGCCCGCTCACAAGAGTCACTTCCGCGCCTCTTAACATCGCTTCCCTGGCAATGGCGTATCCCATCTTTCCGGAAGAATGGTTGGTGATATATCTCACCGGGTCGATCGCCTCCTGGGTGGGACCGGCAGTGACAAGGATCTTCTTTCCCTTAAGGTCCTTCTCCATGGCGATCTCCCGGAGAATATACTCCAGAAGGATCTCCGGCTCCGGCATCTTCCCCGGCCCGGTATCGCCGCAGGCAAGATATCCGCTGGCGGGCTCGATCACCTGATATCCGTAATGCTCCAGTATCGCCAGATTATCCTGCACGATGGGATTCTCATACATATTCGTATTCATGGCAGGCGAAATGATCTTCCCGCACTTACAGGCCATAATGGTTGTCGTCAGCATGTCGTCCGCGATACCGTGGGCCAGCTTGCCGATCACGTTGGCGCTTGCGGGGGCCACCATCACGATGTCCGCCTTCTTCGCAATGGAAACATGTTCCACCTGGAACTGGAAGTTCCGGTCAAAAGTATCCACAAGACATTTATTTCCGGTAAGGGATTCAAAGGTAATGGGATTGATGAAATTCGTGGCGTTTGCAGTCATGAGCACATGTACCTGCGCGTGAAGTTTGCGCAGCGCGCTGGCCAGATATGCTGTTTTGTACGCGGCAATACTTCCGGTAACCGCCAGAAGAACCGTCTTTCCTTTTAACATTTCCCCAATCCTCCCTGTTCATTTTTTGCTTGTTATATTATAATCATCCTGTAAAATATTTGCAATAAAGAAAAGGAAAATACTATGAATAATTATCAGATCACGCAGTGGTGCGCCTGTTTCATCCGGGAACAGGTAAAACCCGGAGATCTCTGTATAGACGCCACCATGGGAAACGGAAACGATACCCTGCTTCTAAGCACCCTTGCCGGCAGTGCCGGAAAGGTCCTCGCCTTCGACATTCAGGAAAACGCGCTGCGCCGCACAGAAGAAAGGCTGCGCCAAGCCGGCGCCCCGGAGAACTGGTCACTGTTCCTGGAATCCCACACACATATGTCCCGTTACGCCGGACCGGATTCTGTAAGCTGTATTGTCTTTAATCTGGGATATCTCCCGGGAGGAGATCACTCTATGGCAACCCGGAGTGATTCCACCATTCAGGCGCTTGAACAGGGACTTCTGCTTCTGAAAAAAGGCGGGCTCGTCTCCCTGTGTATCTACAGCGGCGGAGATTCCGGTTTTGAAGAGAGAGACGCCGTATTATCCTGGCTGTCCGGACTGGATCCCCGAAAGTATCTGGTGATCCGAAGCGATTACTATAACCGTCCCAACAACCCGCCCATTCCGGTACTGATCATACGCCTCTGAGGCGGCGTCCGCCGGAAATAACAAGCGGAACAGGGGCTTCCCAAAAAGAAACCTCTGTTCCGCTCTGTTTCCATGATCAATCAAGTATGGTGATGCTTTCGATCACAGGCTGCTCTTCTGCCGCGATCGTTCCATTATTGTCTGTGGGCTTCGCGTCCTTGCAGATCTGATCCACAATATCCATGCCCTCTGTCACATGGCCGAATCCTGCATAATCCCCGTCAAGGAAGGTGCTGTCCGCCTGTACGATAAAGAACTGGGAGCTTGCGCTGTCAGGATCCGCGGCTCTGGCCATGGATACCGTACCTCTGGTGTGGGAGATATCGTTCTCCACGCCGTTATTCGCAAATTCGCCCTTGATGTTCTCATCCGCTCCGCCGGTTCCGTTCCCCAGCGGGTCGCCGCCCTGCATCATGAAGCCGTCCATGATCCTCCAGAAAGTAAGCCCGTCATAGAAATCCTCCTGGGCAAGCTTCACAAAGTTGGTTACTGTAATGGGAGCCGTATCCGCATCCAGTTCGATCTCAATGTCTCCGTATCCTTCAATGCTGATATTCGCGTGATGGATCCCGGTCAGCTCTTTGCTGGTATCCAGAACCGTCTCGCCGGAAACTGTTCCGTCCTCTTCTGTCCCGTCGCTGAATCCTGCCGCTTCCGCTTCTTCTTCACTTACAGGCTCCTGGGTAGCGGAGTCTGAATCGCCGCATCCTGCCATACCTGCCGCAAGTAAAAGGGCGCATACCGCCGCGAGAGTTTTATATTTCATTGCTGTTCCTCCTGAATCAATTCTGTATTTTACAGTCTGTCGCCGGGGCTTCGGCCGCAGACGCTGAAACTTCTATCAGTTTATCATCCACGCCCGCCAAAGTCAACTTGCCATCCGCAGTCAACTCTGCTAAAATAACTACTGTTCACTGATTATAAATCATTATCAGCTTTATCCTGTAAAAGGAGGATTACCAGGATGGAAAAAATAGCAAGTTTCACAATAGACCATATCCGGCTCCAGCCCGGAATATATGTTTCCAGGAAAGATTATCTGGGAGACCAGGTGATCACCACCTTTGATATCAGAATGACCTCCCCCAACGAGGAACCTGTCATGAATACCGCGGAACTCCACGCCATGGAACATCTGGCCGCGACTTTTCTGCGGAACCACAGAGAATTCGGCCCGAAAGTCATTTACTGGGGCCCGATGGGCTGCCGTACCGGCAATTATCTTCTTCTGGCAGGCGATTACGAATCCAGGGATATCGTGGGACTGATGACGGAAATGTTTGAGTTTATCCGCGATTACGAGGGGGAAATCCCGGGCGCTTCCGCGAAAGACTGCGGAAATTATCTGGACATGAATCTTGGAATGGCAAAATATCTTGCCGACAGATATCTGAAAAATGTTCTGTATGACATCAGCCCGGACAGGCTTGTCTATCCTGAATGACATCAAAATATATATTTAAAGAGGCCGGAGCAATCTCCGGCCTCTTTGCTTACTGATTCTGTTTATGTTTCTGCCAAAAATATATTACTGAGCGGCAGCCGTGGTGTTTGTGGCTGCTGCCGCGTCTGCAGCTCCCGCAGGCGCGGTTGTAGTCAGATACTGTGCGGACGCGTAGCATACTGTTCCGTTATAGTTGACCTCAACCCACTGTCCGTCCTC
>CALWGI010000094.1 GCA_944380045.1 uncultured Blautia sp. | reverse complement strand
GACCGCTTATCGAAGCAACGCGAGGTCACAAAGATTCATCATAAAATGTCAGCATGTGTGCAGTTTTGAAGGTACAGCTAAGTATCTTATATGAAAAGTGACTAGCAATAGTCACATTTTCTTATATATAGGGGATTGGTCAAATGGTATGATAGGGGTCTCCAAAACCTTTGGTGGGAGTTCGATTCTCTCATCCCCTGCTCTCTAAGAGTCGGAAATGTCTGTAAAAATCAGGCGTTTCCGATTTTTTTTATATAAATTTAAAGATATAAAATTGTTTGCTACTTTTAAGAGTCTGTTTTTTTAATATGAAAAAAATATTACTTGATAAACTATAGGCTTGAAAGTAAAATAGTGTTGTAAACTGCACAAGATAACAAAATAAATTGTGCAGTTTAATGCGTTAATATTGAATCAGTTGGTTGGAAGTGAAAGGGGATATAATAATGGATAAAAAACTGCGGGAAATGTTTGAGATTCACGGAGGAATCCTTAAAACAAGAGAACTTCTTCAATGTGGTTATTATTATCGAAAAATACAACAGTTAATCAACACTGGTGAAATCGAACAGGTACGGCGAGGTTATTATCAACGTATAGACGATAATTCTTATTCTGAAATTGCCCTTATAGTAGGATTATTTCCAGATGCCGTTCTTTGTATGGAGAGCGCATTGGATTATTATGGATATACGGAACGGACTCCTGCTGCATGGAATCTTGCTGTGCCAGACAGTTCTTCTCGACGGCGTTTCCGCATTACATGGCCTGTAATAAAACCTCATTTTATTAAACAGAGCAAATTTCCTGTAGGAATCACAGATGTTGAAATAGAAGGAACAAAAGTTAAGATTTACGACAGGGAACGGACAATTTGTGATTGCCTGACTCATAGAAATAAAATGGACGCGGAGGTGTTTAATAATGCGATTCAAAGATATATTGCAGATCCGAAACGCTGTGAAGCCCAACTTGGTAAGTATGCCGCCATGCTTAGGGTACAGGGAAAAGTGAGGGAGGTGTTGGGAATATGGTTGTAAAAAATCGGGCTGCCTCTACTTTGGCAAGATTGAAAAATCAGGCTAAGAAGGAAGGGATCAGCTATCAGATGTGTCTGCAGTTGTTTTTTCAGGAAGAGTTTCTGCGGAGACTTTCCCACTCAAAATACAGGGAAAACCTTGTGTTGAAAGGAGGAATGTTTATTTACACGCTTACGGCTTTTGACAGCAGGCCAACGCGCGATATGGATTTTTTGATGAAGAACCTGTCTAACGATCTGAATAGGATTAAGGCTGTGATGGATGAGATTTGTGCGGTATATACAGAAAATGACTATATATTTTTGGAAGTGACAGGGACAGAACAAATCTCACTTGAGAAAAAGTATCCTGGTGTTAAAATAAAATTTTTGGGATATATTGAAAATGTTAGAGTTCCGTTTTCAGTAGATGTTG
Source organism: uncultured Blautia sp. (assembly GCA_944380045.1). Classification (GTDB taxonomy): domain Bacteria; phylum Bacillota; class Clostridia; order Lachnospirales; family Lachnospiraceae; genus Blautia_A. Next base: position 6,990 of record CALWGI010000094.1, on the reverse strand, counting down.
GGATCGATGATATAATTGTGCCTGAGGCAATGTTCAGATGTCTTTCCACTCGTCTGGATGGTTTTGAGGCTCCCAAGATTTATACATATTCACTGGAAAGTACAATATCAGAGAAGTTTGACGCTATTCTTCAACGGATGGAAACGACGAGTAGAATGAAAGATTTTTTTGATATATATTATCTGTCAAATGTGTTTGATTTTTCAGGAAGGACTCTAAAGGATGCGGTCATGTTTACTTTGAAACATAGAGAAAGGAAATTGGAACAAGATGTGTTTGAGCGTATCAAAGTGTTTGCGGACAATCCGTTTTTAAAAGCGCAGTGGGGGAACTTTGAGCCGGTCAAAGAAACAGGATTGGATTTTTCGGAAACTCTCCAGCAGTTGGAACAGTTTCTTTATCCTGTATATCATGCTGTTTTACAGAATGAAGATTTCGATAGGCAATGGTTCAGTGCTCAAAAGTCATGGATACTGCCTTATTGACCTTGACCAATATAATGCGCTTATAATTTAAGAAAAAAACACTGGTAAATTCTCTGTTCCTGTTATATAATAACCTCTGTCTTTTGAACATAAGTATGAGAAGAATGAAAATCCCCTTCAACGGGGCGGATAGGAGCAGATATGGATACGAACAAAAAAAGCAGTCCGTCGGTTTCACGCCTGATCCTCCAGGTTTTCCAGGGGGCGCTGATCGGACTGGGAGCCGTGCTTCCGGGAATTTCAGGCGGAGTACTCTGTGTTGTCTTTGGAATCTATAAACCCGTGATGGAACTTTTGTCCCATCCCTTTAAGAACTTTAAAACCCATGTGCCGAGACTGATCCCTGTGATCATCGGAATGGGCATCGGTTTTCTCGGAATCGCCAATCTTCTGGCATATTTCCTGAACAGGTATCCGGATACGTCGGTATGTCTTTTCGTAGGTCTGATCGGCGGAATGCTTCCTTCACTTTTCCGTGAAGCGGGAGAGCAGGGAAGAACGAAGGGATCCTTCATTTCCATGGGAATCGCCATGGTGGTTATTTTTGTACTTCTGGGAACATTAAATATACTGTCTGTGAAGATTGAACCCAGCTTTGTATGGCTTTTATTCTGCGGATTCTGCCTTGCGCTGAGTGTGATCGCACCGGGAATGAGTTTTTCCACGCTGCTGATGCCTCTGGGACTGTATACCCCCTTTGTAGACGGTATCGGTCATCTTGATATGTCCGTGCTGATCCCGGGCGGTATCGGCGCTCTTGTCACAGTGATCTGCCTGGCAAAGGCGGTAAACTCACTGTTTGATCATCACTACAATCTCGCCTTCCATGCGATCGTGGGTATTGTGATCGCGGCGACGGTTATGATAATTCCTTTCGGAAGTTTCGTTTCTTCCGCAGGTCAGTTTGCGGTTAATCTGTTCTGGCTGGTTGTCGGTGTGATCGCCGCGCTCGTACTGGATTACTTTAATCAAAAAGTTCCGGTAGAAAAATAATTTACGGGTCTGAAAGGATTCGGGACAATTAAAAATGACAACATAAAATCAGAGAAAATGGTCCGGCGCGCGAATATGCTCCCGGATCTTTTTTCTGCTTTTCGGACAGATGTAAATGTAGTACAATGTATTTTAAAGAAAGAATCAAAAGGAAAACATGACGAAAAAGAAAGAAGGTATTTATATTATGGACAATTTTACATTCTACGCTCCTACATATTTTGTGTTTGGAAAAGATACGGAGAATGAAACGGGAAAATATGTAAAGAAATTCGGGGGAAGCAGAGTCCTTCTTCATTACGGCGGCGGTTCGGTAGTACGTTCCGGTCTCCTTGACAGAGTAAAGAAATCTCTGGAAAAAGAAGGTCTCACCTATGTGGAGCTGGGAGGCGTCAAGCCGAATCCCAGAAGCGGACTCGTATACGAAGGAATCGATCTCTGCAGAAAAGAAAAGGTGGATTTTATCCTTGCCATCGGCGGAGGAAGCACCATCGACTCTTCCAAGGCGATCGCGGCGGGAGCTGTCTATGACGGTGATTTCTGGGATTACTATCAGGGAGGAATTGTGGAAGAAGCGCTTCCCATCGGAACGATCACCACGATCTCCGCGGCAGGAAGCGAGGGTTCTCCGGATTCTGTTATCACCAAAGAAGAGGGCATGTTTAAGAGATCTACCACAGGAGAAGCGCTCCGTCCGAAATTCACGATCATGAATCCGGCTCTGACCGAGACCCTTCCCGCTTTCCAGACAGCCTGCGGGATCACGGATATCATGGCTCATCTTTATGAGCGGTATCTTACCAATACAGAAGAAGTGGAAGTTACAGACCGCCTGATCGAAGGGCTGATGCTGACCATGATCCATGAAGGCCCAAGAGTGATCGCGGATCCTCATAACTACCAGGCAAGAGCCAATATCATGTGGGCCGGTATGATGGCGCATAATAACTCCTGCGGCGTAGGCAGGACGCAGGACTGGGCGAGCCATGACATTGAACATGAACTTTCCGCTCAGTATGACTGCGCTCACGGCGCCGGTCTGGCTGTAGTGATGCCGGCAGTGTTTACCTACAACCTGAAACATAATGTAATGCGTTTCGCTCAGGCCGCAGTCCGCGTGTGGGGCTGCCAGATGAACTTCGAAAATCCGGAGGAAACGGCAAAAGAGGGTATCGAATGTCTGCGCCGGTTCCTGAAATCCATCGGAATGCCCGGTAACTTCGCAGAACTGGGCGCGAAGGAGGAAGACATTGAAAAAATGGCTCACATCGCATGCCACGGCGACGCCAGAACAGGATCCCTGGGCGGCTTTGTGGAACTCCATGAAGAGGATGTTGCCAATATTTACCGGCTGATGCTGTAATGACGGGGAGGTAGATCATGAGTGAGCAGAAGACGAAGTTCGCGTCTGATACCTCAGGCAGAAGCATAAAAGACTGGGCGGTCGCCCTGATCGTGCTGCTGATCGGTCTGACGGTAGCGCATCTGGGAGTAACGCTGTTTCTTTTATCTGCTCTGGGTACAGATACTTTTACCGTCTTTATCCAGGGCCTGTCGGTGGTCTTCGGCCTGACCGTTGGAACGGTCCATGTGATCGTTCTCTGTATCCTGATGGTAGTGATGCTTCTCACTACGAAGGGATATGTGAAACCGGGAACCGTTGTGTGCGCGTTCTGCGGCGGACCGATCATTGATTTCTTTACATGGCTTTTCGGAGGATACATAAACGGAGACGCTTCCATGATCGTCAGAGTGGCGAGCATGCTGATCGGATGTGTGATCCTGGCAGCCGGAATGTCTGTTGTGATAAACAGTAACGCAGGTACTGGTCCCAACGATCTTGTGGCGGTGATCCTGTCCGATAAGATCGAGAAAGTAGAATTCCGCTGGGTGAGAGTGGGATGCGACCTTTTCTTCGTAGTCCTGGGCTTTTTCCTGGGAGGAACCGTGGGAGTGGGAACCATTGTGGCGGTATGTCTTACAGGGCCGCTGGTGCAGTTCTGGCTTCCCATTACAAAAAAGCTTGTAAATGCTGTTGGAGTGTATTAATCTATAGAATAAGGAGACGTAAAACAGATGTCCGCCGGGCATCTGTTTTATGTTGAGAGAAAATGACAGCAGGGTGAGTGAAACAGATGAAGGCGGAGAGAAATCTTACAGAAGGAAACATTTTGAAAACAATGCTGATCTTTGCGGTTCCCATGATTCTGGGGAATCTGCTTCAGCAGGTATATAATATCGCGGACACCATGGTGGTGGGCCGGTTCCTGGGCGCGAAAGCGCTGGCGGCGGTGGGTTCCGCCTACACGCTGATGACTTTTCTGAATTCCGTGATCATAGGGCTGTGTATGGGAAGCGGCGCTGTTTTTTCTATTGCGTTCGGGGCGAAAAATGAAAAAGAGCTGAAAGAGAGCATGTGGTCCTCCTTCTGGTTTATCGGCGTCGTGACGGTAGTCCTGAACGTGATCGTATTTATCTGGACGGATCCCATTCTGACTCTCCTCCAGATTCCGGAAGATGTCTATCCTCTGATGTACGATTACATAAGGGTGATTTTCGCGGGGATTATTTTTATTTATCTCTATAATTATTTTGCCTGTCTTCTCCGCTCCGTGGGGAACTCTGTAGTGCCGCTCTGGTTCCTGGCAGTATCGTCTGTTCTGAATGTGTTTCTGGATATCTGGTTTGTGGCCGGACTGGACAGAGGCGTTGCCGGCGCCGCGGAGGCTACGGTGATCTCCCAGGCTGTATCCGGCGTCGGTATAGCGGCGTATACACTGTGGAGGGTACCGGCCCTTCGGATAAGCAGAGAATATATGCGTCTTAGAAAAGATACGCTGGACAGAGTGATGCGGTATTCCGTGATCACCTGCGCCCAGCAGTCGGTGATGAATTTCGGTATCCTGATGATCCAGGGACTGGTAAACAGTTTTGGAACAGTGATCATGGCGGCTTTTGCGGTGGCGGTGAAGATCGACACACTGGCTTACATGCCGGCCCAGGAATTCGGCAACGCCTTTTCGCTTTTTATTTCCCAGAATTACGGCGGGAAGAAAAAAGAGCGGATCCGCAGGGGAACCGCTCTTGCTGTAGGCGTGTCGGTGATCTTCTGTATTTTTATTTCCGTGATCGTCTGGATTTTTGCCGCTCCTCTGATCCGGATCTTTCTGGACAGCCCGGATCAGGAGATTATCCGCGCCGGTGTGACCTATCTCCATATCGAGGGAGCGTTTTACTGGGGAATCGGCTGCCTTTTCCTTCTGTACGGCCTGTACAGGGGAATTGAGAGACCGGTTATGTCGCTGGTGCTGACGATCCTTTCTCTGGGAACCCGTGTGGTTCTCGCCTACCTTCTGGCGCCGCGGCCTCAGTTCGGCGTAAACGCCATCTGGTGGGCGATCCCCATCGGATGGATCCTGGCGGACACGGTGGGATTTCTGTATTACCGAAGAATGAGAAATCAGAGGATCATATAAAAAAGGTGAAAGCAATGGCAGATTATATTATAACAAACGGACTGATCGTAAATGGAAAAAATGAACCGCCCTTTCCGGGCAACGTTGTGATCGAGGACGGGATGATCCGTGAGATCACAAAACCGGGAGAACTTCCGGAGGATTTTCCCCGGGAAAAGATCCTGGACGCGAAAGGCGGTTATGTGACGCCGGGATTTATCGATATCCACCGACACGGCGACTGGGAGGCCCTGAAATGCGGAGACGACGAGCTTCTGAACCGTCAGGGGATCACCTCTGTGGTCAACGGGAACTGCGGACTTTCGGTGGCGCCGGCGGGGAAGGAACACAGTGAGGAGATCCTGTCTTTTCTCAGCAGCGTCACAGGAGATCTGCCGGAAGAATATCTGGAAAAAGAGGGCGGAAAATGGCGTTGTCCTGCGGCGGAGACGTTCGCCTCCTACATGACCGCCCTGGAAGAGACGAAGAGAAGCGTGAATACAGGAATGCTGGTGGGCAACGGGACCATCCGCGCCGCGGCGGCAGGCTATGCGCCCGGCAAACTTGACAAAGACCAGCTTCGCAGAGTCTGGAAGGAACTGGAGGAAGCCCTTGACGCCGGCGCTCTTGGAGTCAGTCTGGGCGTGGCCTACGCCCCTGAGTTTGAATATGACGCAGAAGGATTTACAGAAGCGCTGGCGCCCCTTAAGGATACGGACATCCCCATTACCACCCATGTCCGCAGCGAAGGGGACGGATTTGTGGAGTCTCTGGAAGAAGTGATCCGGGTTGCCGGGAATCTGAACATTCCTCTCCATGTCAGCCATGTGAAATGTATCGGGAAGAAGAACTGGGGCGCCCGGTGCACAGAGGTGCTGGAACTGTTCCGGCGGACAAGAGAGGAAGGCGTCCGGCTGGATTTTGATCTCTATCCGTATATGACCGGTTCCACCCAGCTGGTACATCTTCTTCCGCCGGAAAGCCAGGAAGGAGGAGCGGAAGAGATCATAGAGAGACTGAAGGATTCGCTGTACCGGGAACATCTGACCCGGATCTTAAGGAAACCTTCCAGACATTTTGAGAATATTGTGGAGCTGGCCGGCTTCGACCAGATTTATGCCAGCACCCTTCATTCACCGGAATATGTGGAAATGACGGGAAAGTCCCTGGCAGAGATCGCCGCGATGAGAAATGAAAATCCTTTCGACGTGCTTTACGATATCCTGATCGCGGAGAAATGTCAGGCGACCATGCTGGATACCATCGCCTCTGAAGAAGATATGCTGCGGTTTCTGAAGGATCCGTACTCGAATCTGATCTCAGACGCCACCTATCCCACGGGAGGAAAATATCATCCCCGTGTGTACGCCGCCTTTCCGAAGGTACTCACGGACTATGTGAGAGACCGTCACGTCTTTTCCATTGAAGAGGCGGTGTACAAGATGACAGGAAGAGCGGCGCGGCCTTTGCATCTGGACAGAGGCGTCCTGGATAAAGGAAGAACGGCGGATATCAACGTATTCCGCCTGGAGAATCTTCAGGCCCCTGCGGATTTTCAGGATCCGGCGCGGTTCTGCACAGGCTTCGACTATGTCCTGGTGGGCGGGCAGATCGCGGTAAAGAACGACCGGTGGCAGAACACCGGGTCGGGGAAAGTTTTGAAAAACAGTTTCATCCGGTAGTATTCCTGCGGATGAGAACAGGCGTTATTATTTTATGAATCGGTTCCTTTAAAGGAACCGGTTTTCTTTTTTTCCTTTCATTCATAAGAGAAGAGAGCAGACTCATTGCTTCTGCCGCAATACAGGATATCTGCTGTCCAACCGTGCTGATAGGAATAACAGCCTCTTCAGATATAGGGGAATTATCGAAGCCTACGATTTTGTACGTGTCGGGCAGATGTCCATATTTTTGGAAAAGAATATTTAACAGAACATTTGCATGAGTATCATTGGGCATGAAAATCCCTTTCTTTTTGCCGGGATACTTCTGTTCCCAGGAATCTACCAGTTCCGATATGCTTTCTTTGTTTTCATAATAAGTATTGCCAAGATGTG
>CALWGI010000093.1 GCA_944380045.1 uncultured Blautia sp. | reverse complement strand
GAAGAGAGCAGAGGCAGTCTCCGCGGTCTCATGGACTTCGTTTATCCGGAGAAAACAGTTCCTCTTGACGAGGTGGAAAGCGTTGATGAAATCGTAAAAAGGTTCAAGACAGGGGCCATGTCCTACGGCTCCATCTCCCAGGAGGCTCACGAGACTCTGGCCGTCGCCATGAACCGTCTCCACGGAAAATCCAATACGGGAGAAGGCGGGGAAAGCGACGAGAGGATCGCTTCCGCCGGTACGGACAACGACCGATGCTCCGCCATCAAACAGGTGGCAAGCGGACGGTTCGGCGTTACCAGCCGTTATCTTGTATCCGCGAAAGAGATTCAGATCAAGATGGCCCAGGGAGCGAAACCCGGCGAGGGAGGGCACCTTCCCGCAAGGAAGGTTTATCCCTGGATCGCGAAGACACGCCACTCCACGCCGGGCGTCAGCCTGATCTCTCCGCCGCCCCATCACGATATCTATTCCATCGAGGATCTGGCCCAGTTGATCTATGACCTGAAGAACGCCAATAAATACGCGGATATTTCCGTGAAGCTGGTATCGGAATCCGGCGTGGGAACAGTCGCGGCGGGTGTAGCCAAGGCGGGAGCCCAGACGGTTCTGATCTCCGGATACGACGGAGGCACAGGGGCGGCGCCCAGAAGTTCCATCCATAACGCGGGCCTGCCCTGGGAGCTGGGACTTGCCGAGACGCATCAGACTCTCCTTAAGAACGGTCTCCGGAACCGTGTGCGGATCGAGACGGACGGAAAGCTGATGAGCGGACGGGACGTGGCCATAGCGGCCCTTCTGGGAGCCGAGGAATTCGGGTTCGCCACAGCGCCTCTTGTGACAATGGGCTGTGTGATGATGCGTGTCTGCAACCTGGACACCTGTCCGGTGGGAGTAGCCACACAGAATCCTGAACTGCGCAGACGTTTCCGCGGCAAACCGGAATATGTGGAGAACTTTATGCGGTTCATCGCGCAGGAACTCAGGGAATATATGGCGAAACTTGGGTTCCGTACCGTAGATGAAATGGTGGGACGGACGGATCTACTGAAGGAGGCGGGTGTCCGGGAGCCTCATAAAGGAAGAGTGGACTTAAGCCTGATCCTTGATAATCCCTATGCGGGAAGCGGACAGAAAGTGACCTTCGATCCCAAAGCGGTTTACCATTTCGGACTGGAAAAAACACTGGATGAAAAAGTGCTTCTGAAAAAATGCGCGCCTGCTCTGGAAAAAGGAGAGCATGTGGAGCTGAATGTGGATGTGACCAATACGGACCGTACTTTCGGAACTCTCCTGGGCGCGGAGATCACGAGAAAAACGGAAACAGGACTTCCGGAGGATACCATCGTGATCCGCTGCAAGGGATCCGGCGGCCAGAGTTTCGGGGCTTTTATCCCGGCAGGCCTTACCCTGGATCTCACCGGAGACAGCAACGACTATTTCGGCAAAGGACTCTCCGGCGGAAAGCTTATCGTACGTGTACCGGAAAAAGCAAAGTATAAAGCCGAAGAGAACATCATTATCGGAAACGTGGCTCTCTACGGGGCCACCGGCGGAAGCGCCTTTATCAACGGCGTAGCCGGGGAAAGGTTTGCAGTGCGCAATTCCGGCGCAAACGCTGTTGTGGAAGGCGTAGGCGAACACGGATGCGAATATATGACGGGCGGACGCGTGGTCGTCCTCGGAAAAACAGGGAAAAACTTCGCCGCGGGAATGAGCGGGGGGATCGCCTATGTACTGGATATCAGCAATACCCTGTACAGAAACCTGAATAAGGCGATGATCTCCATCGAAAAAGTAGAAAATAAATACGATAAAAAAGAGCTGAAGGATCTGATCGAAGCTCATGTAAAAGCCACCGGATCAAAACTGGGAACAGAGATACTGGCAGATTTCGACAGTTATCTTCCCCATTTTAAGAAACTGATCCCCTATGAATATAAGAAGATGCTTACATTAAGCGCCAGACTGGAGGAAAAAGGTCTGACGACCCAGCAGGCCCAGATGGAAGCTTTCTATGAGAGCATTGGCGAGAACAGGAAGGAGGAATAACTGATGGGAAAGCCAACAGGATTTTTAGATTACGAAAGAGAAACGGCAAAAGCGCTGGATCCCAAAGTCCGGATTGCGGATTTCCATGAGTTCCGGATTCCCATGAGCAGAGAAAAACAGAGACTTCAGGGAGCCAGGTGCATGGCCTGCGGCGTGCCTTTCTGCCAGTCGGGGATGATGATCGGCGGAATGGCGTCCGGCTGTCCCCTTCATAACCTGGTGCCGGAGACCAACGACCTGGTGTATACAGGAAACTGGAAGCAGGCTTATCTGCGTCTGAGCAAGACGCACAGTTTTCCGGAATTTACCGGCAGAGTCTGCCCTGCTCTCTGCGAAGCGGCCTGTACCTGCAATCTGGATGAAGAGCCGGTAGCCACGAAGGACAATGAGCGCGCCATTATCGAGACCGCCTTTGAAAAAGGGTGGGTGCAGCCCCAGAAACCAAGGGTGCGGACAGGAAAAACCATCGCGGTCATCGGAAGCGGTCCTTCCGGGCTTGCCGCCGCGCAGCAGCTGAACCGGAGAGGGCACAGCGTGACAGTATATGAAAGAAGCGACCGGCCGGGAGGGCTTCTGCGCTACGGGATCCCCAACATGAAGCTGGAGAAATCTGTGATTGACAGAAGGATTAAACTCATGGAGGAAGAGGGCGTACAGTTTGTCCTGAACACAGACGTGGGGAAGGATATCACGGCGGAGGAGCTTCTGAAAAAATATGACCGGGTGATCCTCGCCTGCGGCGCCTCCAATCCCAGGGATATCCAGGTGCCGGGAAGAGAGGCGAAGGGGATTTACTTCGCCGTGGACTTCCTGGGTAAAGTGACCAAAACTCTTCTGGATAGCGATTTTGAGAAAGTCCCCTTTGAACTGGCAAAGAATAAAAATGTTCTGGTGATCGGAGGGGGAGACACAGGAAACGACTGTGTGGGAACAAGTATCCGATTGGGAGCGAAGTCTGTCACACAGCTGGAAATGATGCCCATGCCGCCGAAAGAGCGCGCTGCGAATAATCCCTGGCCCCAGTGGCCCAGAATACTGAAGACCGATTACGGCCAGGAGGAGGCTATCGCCGTATTCGGCAGTGATCCCAGGATCTATCAGACTACGGTAAAAGAATTCATCGCCGACAAAAAAGGAAATGTGTGTAAAGCAAAGGTCGTGAAACTGGAAAGCCGGAAAGACGAAAAAACCGGAAGAATGACGATGGTTCCCGTAGAGGGGAGTGAGAAAGTGATCCCCGCGGACCTAGTTCTTATTGCGGCAGGATTTCTGGGAAGCCAGAAGTACGTTACCGACGCTTTCAAAGTGGAGGTTGACCAGAGAACAAATGTGGCCACGAAACCGGACGGGTACGCCTCTTCGGTTCCCCGCGTTTTTGCGGCGGGGGATATGAGGCGGGGCCAGTCTCTGGTGGTATGGGCGATCCGGGAAGGCCGGGAAGCCGCCAGAGCGGTGGACGAATCCCTGATGGGATATACGAACCTCTGATCTGCTGTACGGTGAAAATACCGTACATTCTCCAAAAAAATACCGCGCATTCCCAAAAAGAATGTTGACAGAAAAATATATGGTTGCTATAATACCTGCATGAACAAAGGCGTTCTTCTGACGGGATATCTGTCAGAAGTGCGCTTTTTTTATTCTTATTACAATCTGCCGGAAATGATAAGGAGAGAAGATTATGGGTAATTATACAAGAGAAGAGATTCTCAGAATCGCAGAGGAAGAGGATGTGGAATTCATCCGTCTTCAGTTCACGGATATGTTCGGAGTGATCAAAAACATCGCAGTGACGGCGCGGGAACTGCCAAGGGCCCTTGCCGGACGGTGCACCGTGGACGGATCGCTGATCGCGGGAAAGGGGGACGGCTGTGTCTCTGATCTTTATCTGAGACCCGATCCGGATACCTTCACGATCCTTCCCTGGAGACCGCAGCAGAGCCGCGTGGCGAGGATGATCTGCGACCTTTACTGTCCCGACGGAAAACCCTGCGGGGAAAGCCCGCGCTATATCCTGGAAAAGACAGCGGCAGCCGCTGAAAAAGAGGGATACACCTGCTATATTGACCCGGAGTGTGAATTTTTCCTTTTCCACACGGACGACAACGGGATCCCTACCACGGTTACCCATGAACAGGCGGGCTATCTGGATGTGAGCCCTCTGGATCTGGGAGAAAACGCAAGACGCGATATGGTGCTGACTCTGGAGGATATGGGGATCGAGGTGGAGTCCTCTCACCATGAAAAGGCTCCCGCGCAGCATGAAATTGATTTCCGCTACGGCGAGATCCGCAAGACCGCCGATAATATTATGACCTTCCGGATGGCGGTACGCACGGTGGCGAAACGCCACGGTCTCCACGCCACCTTTATGCCGAAACCAAGGTCCGAGACGGCCGGTTCCGGCATGCACCTTCATTTTTCACTTTTCAAAAACGGCAGGAATATTTTTGACAGAGATGGCGCGTCGGGAGAACTGAGCGACGAGGCTCTTTATTTCATCGGCGGCCTTCTGGCTCACAGCCGGGAGATGGCGCTGATCACCAATCCTCTGGTGAATTCCTACAAGCGCCTTGTACCGGGATACGGAGCTCCCACGGAACTTACCTGGACGGAGGATAATCAGAATTCTCTTGTGCGCATTCCCGTGGGAAGAGGAGAGGACACAAGGATCGAACTGAGAAGCCCGGACGCGGCGGCCAATCCGTATCTGGTGCTGGCTGTCTGCCTGGCGGCCGGACTGGACGGCATCCGGAATCAGACGCTTCCCGCGAAGGCGGCCGGCTGCCAGGGAGGGGAAAATCCTGCGGAAACACTTCCGGAGACCCTGAAGGACGCCGTGGAGCTTTTTGAAAACAGTGCCTGGATCAAAGAGGTGCTGGGAGAAGAATTCTGCGTTCAGTATGCGGACGCAAGAAAAAATGAGTGGTTGAGATATACAAGACAGGTAACAGACTGGGAAGTAAAGGAGTATCTGTACCGTCTGTAAGGAAATGGAGACAGGTCTGTATGAGCAGCATTGTGATCGCACTGCCTAAAATTGAAGACGCGAGAAAAATCCGCAGCGTTCTGGAAAGACACGGGATCTCTGTGGCGGCAGTCTGCTCTTCTGCGGCCTCGGCCCTGTCCAACGCGTCGCAGCTGGAGAGCGGGCTTCTGATCTTAAGTTTCCGCCTTCCGGATATGACTTATCCGGATCTTGCCCAATGCCTGCCTTCTGATTTTGAAGTGCTTCTTCTGGGGACGGCTCAGACGCTCAGCGCCGCGCCGCCCTCTGTTCTTTCGCTGCAGCTTCCTATAAAAGCCGCCGATCTGGTCAATACGGTGCATATGATCCTTTCCAAGCAGGAACAGAAGAGAAGAAGAAAAAAGAACAGGCCCAGGGCGAGAAGCTGGAAAGAACAGAATTATATCTCCAACGCAAAAATGGTACTGATGGAGAGGAATCATCTCAGCGAGGAGGAAGCCTACCGCTATATCCAGAAAAGCAGTATGGATACAGGTACGAATATGGTGGAAACCGCCCAGATGATCCTGATGCTTTTTTTTGAAGAATAGAATGTACAGAGAGGAACAGGGAGGACAGAATTATGGAATTTTTGGACGGAAAATGGGAGAAACAGACGAATACATGGGAAGAGCTTCTTGGAAATTCCTTTCTGGGACATGAGGCTGTTGTGGAGGGAGCCGTTCACAGTATCCGGGATATGGGTGATGTGGCTTTTCTTATTTTGCGCAGAAGGGAAGGGCTGTTCCAGACTGTCTATGAGAACGGCCGTGTAAATCTTCCCCTCAGTGAACTGAAAGAAGGAATGTGCCTCCGCGCAAGGGGTACTTTGTGTGAAGAAAAAAGGGCTCCCCACGAAAGAGAACTTCATCTTCAGGAGATCGAGGAGCTTTCCCGGCCGGCGGAGCCCATGCCTCTCGCTGTGGACAAATGGAAACTGGATACGTCCCTGGAGGCGAAACTGAATTTCAGGCCAATAGCCCTTCGCAATGTCCGGGAACGGGCGAAATTCAGGATCCAGGAGGGGCTGGTAAGAGCGTTCCGGGATTATCTTTACAGCCGTGGATTTACGGAAATACACACTCCGAAGATCGGCGCGAGAGGCGCGGAGGGAGGAGCCAACCTCTTTAAATTCAGCTACTTTCACAAACCGGCGGTTCTCGCCCAGAGTCCTCAGTTTTACAAACAGATGATGGTGGGGGTATTTGACCGGGTATTTGAGACCGGACCTGTTTTCCGCGCGGAAAAACACAATACCAAACGCCATCTCAACGAATATACAAGTCTTGACTTCGAGATGGGATATATTGACAGCTTCCGGGAGATCATGGCTATGGAAACCGGTTTCCTCCAGTACGCCATGGAACTTCTGAACAAAGAATACGGACAGGAGCTTTCCATTCTGAAGATCGAACTGCCGAAAACAGACCGGATCCCCCAGGTGAGGTTTGACGAGGCAAAAAAACTCGCGGCGGAAAAATACGGAAGGAAGATCCGTAATCCCTATGATCTGGAGCCTGAAGAGGAGGCTCTGATCGGAAGATATTTTAAAGAGGAATACGGCGCGGATTTCGTTTTTGTCACACATTATCCGTCGAAAAAACGGCCTTTTTACGCTATGGACGATCCGGAGGATCCGAAGTTCACCCTGAGTTTCGACCTTCTGTTCCACGGTCTTGAGGTGACTACCGGAGGCCAGAGGATCCATGATTATCCAGCGCTTATGGCGAAACTGGAAGCCAGGGGAATGGAAGAGGAAGGCATGGAGCAGTATCTGGATACGTTTAAGCATGGAATGCCTCCGCACGGAGGTCTGGGAATCGGCCTGGAACGTCTTACCATGCAGCTTCTGGGAGAGGACAACGTAAGGGAAGCCTGCCTGTTCCCGAGAGATATGAGCAGGCTGGAGCCCTGACGCAGACTGACACAGGACTTCACTGTGGGGAAAAGAAGTATGTTCCGGCACGCCGGAATGGAGCAGTAAGGAGAACAGTAGAATGGCAAAGATCATAGACGATGAGACACTGGACAATGTCTGTGTCCTGGCAAAACTTTCGCTGGATGAAAATACCAGGGAAAAAACAAGAGAAGATATGCAGAAAATGCTGGATTATGTGGACAAGCTCAATGAACTGGATACAGACGGAGTGGAACCTCTCACCCACCTTTTCGCAGAGGAAAATGTGTTTCGGGAGGATACGGTCGTCAACGGGGACTCCAGAGAGGAAATGCTTGCCAACGCGCCCAAGGTGAAGGAAGGGCAGTATGTGGTGCCGAAGACGATAGGAGGGACGAAATGATGGATCTGGAGAAAATGACAGCGCTTGCGCTGGCGGAAAAAATCAGACAGAGACAGATCAGCGTCCTTGACGGCGTAAAAACAGTTTTTTCCGCGATCGAAAAAAAAGAACCGCAGATCCACGCCTATCTGGATCTGTATAAAAAAGAAGCCTTCGCCCGCGCGAAAGAGGTAGAAAAAGGTATCCGGGAGGGCGTCTACACCGGTCCGCTCGCGGGAGTTCCCGTGGCGGTCAAGGACAATATCTGTGTAAAAGGAAAAAAGACAACCTGTGCGTCCAGGATCCTTGCGGACTTTGTTCCCCAGTATAACGCGGAGGTAACAAACCGTATGGAAAAAGCCGGAATGATCCTGATCGGAAAGACAAACATGGACGAGTTTGCCATGGGAAGCACCACCGAGACCTCGGCTTTCGGGATCACCAGAAATCCGTGGGATCCGGGCCATGTGCCCGGCGGTTCTTCCGGAGGTTCCTGCGCGGCTGTGGCGGCGGGGGAGGCGTATCTTGCCCTCGGCTCCGATACCGGCGGCTCCATCCGCCAGCCGAGCGCGTTCTGCGGCGTTACGGGGATCAAACCCACATACGGGACCGTGTCAAGGTACGGCCTGGTGGCGTACGCTTCCTCGCTGGATCAGATCGGCCCCGTGGGAAAGGATGCGGCGGACTGCGCCGCGCTTCTTGAGGTGATCGCGGGACACGATCCCAAAGACAGCACTTCCCTGAAAAGAAAAGATCTGGATTTTTCCGCGGAGATGAAGGAGAAGATCCTGGGAATGAAATTCGGCGTACCGAAAGAATTTCTTGCGAAAGGTCTCGATCCGGAAGTAAAAGACTCCTTTATGAATGCGCTGAAGCTCCTCACAGAACTGGGAGCCGTTGTGGAATTTTTCTCCATGAAGACCACAGAATATATGATACCGGCGTACTATATTATCGCCAGCGCGGAGGCCAGCTCCAATCTGGAGCGGTTCGACGGCGTGAAGTACGGATTCCGGGCGGCGGGATATGAAGGGCTCCACGATATGTACTACAAGACCAGGACAGAAGGCTTCGGCGTGGAAGTGAAGCGCAGGATCATGCTTGGCTCTTTTGTACTCAGCTCCGGATA
>CALWGI010000092.1 GCA_944380045.1 uncultured Blautia sp. | reverse complement strand
ATCAGAGGATGACAAGCTGCTTTTGATATTCATGTTTAAACGGCTTTCCGCTTTTGTGGCACAGAATGCTTTCGTATATGTTGGATGCCCTGGTGTTTTCCTCCAGAAAAGCAGACGCTTCAGGAGAAAGCAGGGAAGAGGCGTTCGCGGGTTTTGTGATAAGAGGCAGAGAGCCTCTTTTTTTTATTTCATTGAGAAGAGGAAGCGCTTCCCTGCGAAATCCCAGGACGCGGGCATAGGGGACGCGCTGCGGAGCGCTGCGGATCCCAAGAAGCAGGTGAAGCAGGGCTCTTTGGATTCTTGTCCGCGTGATTTCTTTTGTTTTCAGAAGATCACAGAACTGGACAAATCCCCGGTATTCGTTCAGTCTGTTTTTTATCCTTGCCGCGATCTCCGGAGAAATATCAAGGAATTCCCCGTAAGTGTCCCCGGAGGAAAGCAGCGCGTAATGAAGGAGCAGGTCCAGATCTGCCTCTTCCACAAAGGCGTTTGCCTTTACTCTGGACAAAAGGATCTCAAGCGCCTCCTTTGGGATCTTATCCGAGAGCAGGCCAAAAGAGCTGTGATTTTTCAGAAAAGAACGGATGGCGGTGGCTGAGGGAGCACTGTCCCCGCAGAGATCCTGTTCATGGTAGTCCGCGCCCGCTCTTTTCAGAGTGACCGGAGCAATGTTGCTTTTAAGGCGCCGGATTGCCCTGCAGTATTCGATCCCCAGAATATTGTTGGGAGAAGAGAGAAGGGCGGCGATTTCCCTGCCGGAGACAGGCAGATGGAAAGCGTCGGCGTATTCGCACAGCGCCAGGGACCTGGCCGCCGGATAGGATCTGCCCTCCCGCAGATGTTTTTTCAGAAGAGTCCTGTAGGGGGCAGGTTCTTCGTTCAGTAAATCTGCCGCCAGAAGAAAACGGCCGGTATCGCCTGATTCGCTTCCGAAACAGAGGTGGGTGACCACGCCGGTCCCGTCCAGAAGAGAAACAGCTCCCGTGGAGAATCCCTCCGCGCTGGCAGAAGAAAACTGGACCGGAAGTTCAAGGACGAGGTCGGCGCCGCAAAGTAAAGCCATTTTCGCACGCGTATGTTTGGGAAGAATTGCCGGAGTACCCCGCTGCACATAATCTCCGCTCATGGCGACCACGATATAGTCGGATTTCAGCTCCTTTTTCACCCAGTCGATCTGGTACTGGTGGCCGTTATGAAAGGGGTTGTATTCTGCGATGATTCCGGTTACCGTCATTTTCTGTATACTCCTGTAAAACATTTTTTCAGATGCAAGATACAAAATGCATTGTTCTGTTACGGTCATATAATCTGCATTTTCAGTATATTTGATTTAATATTAAAAATCAATTCGTAAATATAAACATAGAAAATCTGTTTACATTAACCGGGAAAATCTATATAATTGTATTTACAATATTTCATAATTACTGTTTTTTTGCAAATGAAACGGGAAGGGGGGAGAGAATATAATATGAATGAAATTGTCAAATATTTATTAGTAGTCATTCCCTTGTTGATCATTCTGGAAGGGCTTCTTTTTCTTATAAATAAACCCAAAAAGGATACAGGAAAACGGGAAGTCCGCCTGTCTCCGCTCTTGGCTTATATCCTGGCGCCGATAGCAGCGGGATGTATCGCTGCTATTTTGTGGATGAAAAAGGAAGCCGTTTTCTGGGATTTCTTCTTGATACTGGTTATACTGGGGATCCTGGCAGTTGTCTGTATCGGCGGCGTGCTGAGCTTTTTTATATGGCGGATATGGTATGATACAGAATGTATTACAGTACGTGATCTGACCGGAAAAAAGAAAACATATTATTATACTGATATTACAGAACTTTCTCTGGATACATCCATAACTGTTTTTTTTAAAAACGGTAAAATTGAAGTGGACAGTATGTGCAGAGGAAAAGAAAGGTTTTTACGTTTTGTTATCAGACAGTATGAGATTTATAACGGGGGAAAGGATATTCCCATTTCTCAGGAAAGTAAAAGCAGTGTGAGAGATGCACTTCTCGTTTTAGCTTTTGCATTTATTGTGTTTGCGGCAATAGCAGCAAGAATGCTTCTTCCGGCTTCTGATCTGTCCACCGGGAGTTATTCGGGTAAAATCAAGACTGTCTACTTTTACGGAAACGAAGAATATGCATATTTCTATCTGCATCCGGATTACTCGCGTAGATTCGTGATCCTGAATCCCAAAAAAACGATAGAGGATTTTGAAGGATTTACTGACGGGACAGAGAATGGTACCGACTTTGTGATCCATGCAGAGGAAAAGAAACAGGATGGAGATTCCTATTATCAGGTTTTTGAGATAGAAGATAAGGAAGGTGGAATATATCTTGCGTACGAAGATGCCAACCGTCAGGACTGGCAAAAAAACAGGCTGAATAAGGCAGTATTGCTGCTGTTCGGAGGAGTTTCGCTGGCTGGTTTTGTGTTTTGCGTTTATCTGATTCTCCGGCCGGAAAAATTTCCGCGTCTTCGCCGGATGCTTGTCCGGCACTGAAAGAAAAAAGTTTCAAAATTGCATTTCAAAAAATACCTTACTTTGTCAGATTGTGGGATGGAAGTGCTTGAAATACACTCCCCCTGGGGGTATAATAAATATAACTATGGAGATTCCGACGGGAACTTCATTGGGCCGTGAGGCCGAAATTACGAAAGGAGCCATTTAATCATGGGATATGTTGAAGTGCTCAAAAAAAGAGCAAAAGAAAGCATTAAGACAATCGTGCTGCCGGAAACCGAAGATATGAGAACAATCGAGGCAGCAGACAAGATTCTGAAAGAGGGAATCGCGAAGCTGATCCTGATCGGTAACGAAGAGGAGATCAATAAGAAAGCTGCTGAAGGCGGATTTGATATTTCCGGCGCGGCTATCGTTGATCCGGAAACATCTGACAAGACTCAGGCATATATTGACAAATTTGTTGAGCTGAGAGCGAAGAAAGGAATGACTCCGGAGAAGGCGAAAGAGATCCTTCATACCCAGTATCCGTACTATGGCGTCATGATGGTTAAGATGGGCGACGCAGACGGAATGGTATCCGGCGCATGCCATTCTACAGCAGATACACTTCGTCCCTGTCTGCAGATCCTGAAGACCAAGCCGGGAACCAAGCTGGTATCCGCATTCTTCCTGATGGTGGTACCGAACTGTGAATACGGTGCGGACGGAGCTTTTGTATTCGCGGATTCCGGACTGAATCAGAATCCTGCTCCTGAAGAACTTGCGGCAATCGCTGCTTCATCCGCAGAGTCCTTTAAGCTTCTGGTACAGGAAGAGCCGGTTGTGGCTATGCTTTCCCATTCTACCAAGGGCAGCGCGAAACACGCAGATGTCGATAAGGTTGTGGAAGCTACAAGAATTGCAAAAGAAGAACATCCGGAGCTGAAACTTGACGGAGAATTCCAGCTTGACGCTGCGATCGTTCCCAGCGTTGGTGCTTCCAAGGCTCCCGGAAGCGACGTTGCCGGAAAAGCAAATGTTCTTATCTTCCCGGATCTTGATGCCGGAAATATCGGTTACAAACTTGTACAGCGCCTCGCAAAAGCTGAAGCATACGGCCCTATCACACAGGGTATCGCAAAACCTGTAAACGATCTGTCCAGAGGATGCTCCGCAGACGATATCGTAGGCGTAGTTGCGATCACAGCTGTTCAGTGCCAGGCTGAGGACAAATAACTGTACATACGGGTGTTATTTTAATTAAATTAAATCAAGAACAGGAGAGTAAAAACATGAATGTATTGGTAATCAACTGCGGAAGTTCCTCTTTAAAATATCAGCTCATCGATTCCGAGACAGAGGCGGTGCTTGCGAAAGGTCTCTGCGAAAGAATCGGAATCGACGGAAGACTGGTATATCAGAAAGCCGGATGTGATAAAGAGATTACAGAAGCGGCAATGCCCACACACAAAGAGGCTATCCAGATGGTCCTTCACGCTCTGGTTAATGAGAAGACAGGCGCTATCAAGAGCCTTGACGAGGTAGGCGCTATCGGCCACCGCGTCGTACACGGCGGTGAGAAATTTGCCGCATCTGCAGTGATCACAGACGAGATGATCAAGACGGTGGAAGAGTGCAACGATCTTGCGCCGCTGCACAATCCTGCAAACCTGATCGGTATCCGTGTATGTGCGGAGCTTATGCCGCATGTACCGCAGGTAGGAGTTTTTGATACCGCTTTCCATCAGACTATGCCGCCGAAGGCATATCTGTATGGTCTGCCGTTAGATTACTACAAGAAATATAAGATCAGAAGATATGGTTTCCACGGAACTTCCCACAGCTATGTTTCCAAACATGCGATTCAGTTCCTGGGACTGGATCCGGATAATTCCAAAGTGATCGTATGCCACCTGGGCAACGGTTCCTCCATCAGCGCTGTGCAGAACGGCAAATGTATCGACACCACCATGGGTCTGACACCGCTGGAAGGCGTGATCATGGGAACACGTTCGGGAAGCATTGATCCGGCTATCGTTGAGTTCATTGCCAAGAAAGAAAATCTGGATATCGCAGGCGTTATGAATGTCCTGAACAAGAAATCCGGACTTCTTGGAATGTCAGGAATTTCCAGCGATATGCGTGATCTGGAAGACGCGGCGGCAGAGGGTAACGAAGATGCGAAGAACGCAAGAGAAGCTCTTGCATACGGCATCGCGAAATATGTTGGCGGTTATGTAGCGGCTATGAACGGCGTAGACGCCATCATCTTTACCGCAGGTATCGGCGAGAACGATAACCTTGTACGTGAGGATATCTGTTCTTACTTTAAATATCTGGGTGTTGCCATTGATCTGGAAGCAAATAAGAAACGCGGAGAGGATATTGTGATCTCCACACCGGATTCAAAAGTTAAAGTTGCGGTTATCCCGACGAATGAAGAGCTTGCAATCTGCAGAGATACAGTCGCTCTTGTAAAATAATAAAGAAGAATCGGGCGGGGTGCGCCGCCTGCGGGAAAAGGTCCACTGTTACAGTGGGCCTTTTTTTGTGTGCATGGAAAAAAAGAATGTGTAAAATGAATATGTGCAACAATTTGAAAAATTAAAACAAATATACCTTAAAACTATAAATAATATACGAAAAAATATTGACAATTAAAGGTTTACATAGTATAATTGCATCAATGAAACGTTTCAAACACACCTGTTTATGGAAGGAATGACTGAAATGACCGCGAGAAGAAAGGTGACTATCAGGCAGGTGGCTGAGCAGGCGGGAGTTTCTGTTGGAACAGTTTCTAATTATCTTAACGGGAAAACTGCTGTTTCAAAAGAACGCGCGGAAAAGATCCAGAGGGCGATCAACGAACTGGAGTATGTTCCGGATATGCTTGCAAGTTCTCTCAGGAGAAAAGACAGCAGAAACATACATGTGCTGACGCCGAACCTGAACAACGGATTCTACACGAATATTATCGGTTCATTTATGGGTTACGCATACAGGGCCGGATATACAGTGCATATTTCCGGCTATGAGTATTCTCCCGAAACAGAAAGAGAGCACCTGCGCAATCTTGAAACCGGGAAACCGGGGACGGTTGTTGTGATATTTAACGGAAATAATGACGAGGAAGAAATCAGAAGGCTGATCAAAAGAGATATTCATGTGATCCTGGCCGACAGACAGACGACAATCGAAAATACATCCAGTATCGGTTACGATAACCGGGAAGTGATATACCATGTCATAAGACAACTGAAAGGGAAAAATTACAGGTCGATCGGACTTTTGACAGAGCTGACCAGTCTTGAGAACGTAAAAAAAAGAAGGGACAGTTTTCTGGAAGCAATGGAATATTTCGGATACAAAGATCCGCAAAGCTGCGTCTATGCCAGAGAATCCCTGTCTCTGGATAAGCTGAAAAACGGTTATCTTTATATGAAGGAGATTCTGGAGACACACGCCAGAGAACAGCTTCCGGATGTATGGATAGCGACGTCGGATTATCTTGCCATCGGCCTGATGCGGGCTATAAAAGAAAAGGGTTATTCAATACCCGGCGATTTCGGCGTGGTAGGTTATGATAACCTGGAATTATCAGAATATGTATGTCCCACACTTACTACTGTAGAGCAGGACCAGAAGCTGTTCGGTGAGAAACTGTGGGAAATAATAGAGAATTACAATCATACGAAACGGGTGCAGGAAATCCTGCTTCCCCAGAGACTTATACTCAGGGAGTCCTGTTGAGTTTACTTAGGAACCTGAAATAAGGCCATGCCGTACGTTTCCGTATCAGATGGTCTTGTTTTAAATATGACATTGAAACGTTTTATAGAGCGGCAGTTTCTGAAATTGAATTACAGTTGACTGTGATTATCAGAAATGAAAAATCCGGAGTGGTAAAGGAGGTGCGCGGCAATTACCCGGATCGGAAAGGCGGTTTGCTTTTGCTATAAAATGTTTCGCATTCTAAAAGAGAAAGGGGTATTTACAATGAAAAAATCACTGGCTATTACTTTATGTGTTGCAATGGCAGCAGGAATGATCGGATCTTATTCACCGGTATTTGCAGCAGATGCTGAGCCGGATCCTGCAGCTGATGAGTCCGTTGCAAAGGCTGCGGAAGAAGGATGGGAAATCGCCGTTGTGCCGAAGGATTCTACGAACCCATGGTTTGTCCGCATGGATACAGGTGTCAAAGAGTTTGCAGAGGAAACCGGTGTAAACTGCTATCAGATAGATACAGGTACCATCGATGCAACCACACAGGCACAGCTGGTAGAGGATCTGATCGCGCAGGGTGTTGACGCGATCTGTGTTGTTCCGGTAGATATTGCGTCTATGGACTCCGTTCTCCAGGAGGCGAAGGACGCTGGAATCGTAGTAATTGCCCATGAAGGCGCGGACCTTACGAATGTTGATTATGATATTGAGGCGTTCTCCAACGCAGGTTACGGCGCATTTATCATGCAGAACCTGGCAGAGGCTATGGGCGAAGAGGGATTATATACCACAATGGTAGCTTCTCTTACCAACGGTTCCCATAATGAGTGGGCGGACGCTGCTGTAGAATATCAGAAAGAAAACTATCCGAACATGCAGCTTCTGGAAGAGAATCCCCGTGTAGAATCTGATGACAACGGAGATACCGCTTATAATGTTGCAAAAGAGCTGATCAAAACATATCCGGATCTGAAGGGTATCATGGGTACTTCTTCCTTTGACGCTCCCGGCGTTGCCCGCGCGATCCAGGAGCTGGGCCTTCAGGATAAGTTCTTTACATCAGGAACAGGTATGCCGGCTGATAACGCTGAACTTCTGAAATCCGGCGTTCTGAAATCCCTGACACTCTGGGATCCCGCACAGGCAGGCCAGGCTATGATCGATCTTGCCTGCAAGGTTCTTAACGAGCAGGAAATCGCAGCTCCCGTAAATCTGGATGTTGAAGGTTATACAGAAATGTCCTTCCGCGAAGGATCTGAAACAGTTCTTGAAGGACAGGGCTGGATCACCATCACTGCAGACAACGTAGACGATATGGGATTCTGATACAAAAGAAAATACAGCGGTTTTGCTGCCGCGGCCTCATTTCAGCAACAGGTCAATCCGCCGGTTTTCCGGCGGATTGATCTGAAATAGCGGGAATAATGCCGGCAGGAGCGTAGTATTCAGACCTGTTGCCGGATGCAGCCAGGGGAAAGCAGAGAGGAGGAAGTTATGGCTCAGAGTTTATTAAAAGCGGAGCATGTGAAAATCTCCTTTGGAAACGTACATGCTTTAAGAGATGTGTCTCTTGAAATACTCCCGGGTGAGATTCATTGCCTTATGGGAGAAAACGGATGCGGAAAATCAACACTTATCAAAATTATATCCGGCGTGTACCAGCGGGACGGCGGAACAGTGGAGTTCAATGGTCAGAAGCTGGATAAGATCACGCCTATCGACGCTATCAATCTGGGGATACAGGTAATCTATCAGGATTTCGCCCTGTTCCCGAATCTTACCGTTGCGGAAAACCTTGCCCTGAATACGGAGCTGGCTTCCGGAAAGAAAACGGTAAGCTGGAAAAATGTAAAAAAGATTGCGGAAGAAGCAGTCGCGAAAATCAATTTCCATGTAGACATGGATCAGAAGGTCAAGGATCTCAGTGTGGCGCAGAAACAGATGGTAGCCATCAGCCGCGCTCTGATGTCCGACGCAAAACTGATCATTATGGACGAACCTACGACAGCGCTGACAAGGAAAGAGGTGGACGCGCTGTTTAAAATCATATTGAAACTGAAAGCTCAGGGAATCGCGATTTTGTTTATCAGCCATAAGCTGGATGAGGTGTTCGAGATCTCTGACCGGTATACCATTTTCCGTAACGGCGAAATGGTGGCGACCGGAAATATGGAGGAACTGGATGATAAGAAGTTCACTTACTATATGACAGGCCGGGAGTTTTCGGATAAAGTATTCGTAGCGGAAAACATGTCTGACAAGCCTGTTCTGGAGCTTAAAAATCTTTCCAGGGAAGGAGCTT
>CALWGI010000091.1 GCA_944380045.1 uncultured Blautia sp. | reverse complement strand
CGAGGAGGGTCCCGGCGATCAGGCGGGGCTGAAAGCGGGCGATGTGCTCAGCGCGGTTGACGGAACAGATATTACAGAAAAAGAAGCGTCTGAAGTGGTGGAAATGATCAAAGAGGCGGAGGGCCGGGAAGTGAATCTCACTGTCCACCGGCAGGGCGAAGCGGAGCCTTTTGAGATATCAGTGAAAGTGCAGGATGTGGAACTTCCCTCGGTATTTGAGGAAATGCTGGATGAGACTGCCGGATATATACGGATTTCCCAGTTTACCGGGGTCACGCCGAAACAGTATGAAGAGGCGTTTGCCTCTCTGGAAGAGCAGGGAATGCAGCAGCTGGTGATCGATCTCAGGAATAACCCCGGCGGGCTTCTTACGTCAGTGTGTGACGTCCTGCGGAACATTCTTCCGGAAGGAATTATCGTGTATACAGAAGATAAATACGGCAACCGCCAGGAAGAAACCTGTGATGGCGAAAATCCTCTGGAAATTCCGCTGGCTGTGCTGGTAAATGAGGGAAGCGCCAGCGCTGCGGAAATCTTTGCCGGGGCTGTGAAGGATTACGGTACAGGAACCATCGTGGGTACTGTTACCTACGGCAAGGGGGTTGTTCAGGCGGTCCATGAGCTGGAAGACGGAAGCGCTGTGAAGCTGACAGTAGCAGATTATTATACGCCGGATGGAAATTCCATCAATCATACAGGAATAACTCCGGATGTGGAGGTAAAACTTGACACAGATCTTCTGAATAAAGAAGAAATCAGCCATGAGGAGGACAATCAGCTACAGGAGGCTCTGAAAGTCCTCAGGGAAAAGGTTGCACAACCGGTTGACGGGTGATATGATATTTTACAGGAATCTGTCCTTCTGTTAAAGTTCCTGACAGGGGAGGAAGGGCAGGGATAAATAAGAATTTTAAATGCCTGCATGCCGGACCGGCGTTTGGATAAGAAGCTGAGGAGGGGGACAGCGGGCGGGAAGGAAAAGATATGAATGAATATGTGATCACAACAGATAATAACGCGGATCTTCCGGAAAGCTATTATAAGGAACATGGCGTGGGATGCGCGTACCTGAGCTATTCCATGGACGGACAGCATTATTCTCATGAGAATTTTCTGCCGGTTGAGGAGTTTTATGCGAAGATGCGGGCAGGTTCTCTTCCCACTACGGCTCAGGTGAACCCCAGTGAGGTCAAGGAATTATTTGAGCCGTATCTGAAGGAAGGAAAAGACATTCTCCACATCGCGTTTTCTTCAGGCTTAAGCGGAACCTATAACAGCTGCCGCATTGCGGCGGAGGATCTGGCGGAGGATTATCCTGAACGCCGTATTATCGTGGTGGACTCTCTCGCCGCCTCTCTGGGACAGGGACTGCTTGTGTATCTTGCCCAGAAGATGAAGGAAGAAGGGGCGGATTTCGAAACAACCGCGAAATGGACAGAAGATCATAAGAAAAATATCGCCCATCTGTTTACGGTGGACGATCTGAACCATCTGTACCGCGGAGGACGTGTCTCCAAAACCACAGCCGTACTGGGCGGGATGCTGAATATCAAGCCGGTCCTTCATGTGGATGACGAGGGTAAACTGATTCCTGTGGGCAAGGTAAGAGGGAGGAAGAAATCCATCCTTGAGCTGGTATCCCTGATGGATCAGAAGATCGGAAGCTATAAGGATACCTGCGATACCATATTTATCAGTCATGGAGACTGTAAAGAGGACGCGGAATTCCTTTCTGCAAAAATCAAAGAAAAATATCAGATCAAAACAGAGATCATCAATCATGTTGGCGCCACTATCGGAGCGCATTCCGGTCCGGGGACGCTTGCCCTGTTTTTTGTAAGCGACGTAAGATAAATGTAACAATTTTATAATATTTTGTAAAAAACACTTGATTTTTATTCAATTCTTCATTAAAATAAAAAAAGGTTCTTATGTAAAAGGTGAAAGGAAGAGTTGAATGGAAAAGAAAAGAACAGGAAGACGCGGCCTGTCGCTGATACTGGCGCTGGCAGTTATGATCACAACAATATTCTGTGTGCAGGTTCCGGCCAACGCCGCTACGATTCACAGCACACGGGTAACGGCGGCGGTACAGGCGTCCGGAAATATTGCGCTGAGGATACGCTGGAATAAAGTTTCTTCAGCACAGGGATATGTGATCTACCGCAGAGAATCTGTGAAAAAATCATGGAAAAGGCTGCGTGTGGTGAACAGAAACACATCTTCCTATCTTGACCGCAACCTTATATCCGGCAAACCGTATCAGTACGCGGTACGCGCATATCGTAAAGAGAACGGGAAATATGTATACAGTATGTATACTCCTGTGATCGGCGCCACCCGGCCGTTGAAGACCAAGGTAAGCGTCAAGGCTGTATCCGGCAACAGGGTGAATGTAACCTGGACAAGAGTTACCAGGTGTGACGGATATTATGTTTACAGAAGAGGCGCAGGTGAGAAATGGAAACGCATCGCCACTGTAAGCAGAACCACCCGGTCTCTGGCGGATACGACGGTTTCCGGCAATACTTTGTACAGATATTGTATCCGCGCTTACAAACGCGGCGGCAGTGTCAATTACCTTGCTCCTATGGCTGAGAGCCGTGTGATCAGGACTCCGGTGGTGTCGTCGGGAAGTCATTCCAAATTTAACAGCAGCCAGCTGGAAGTCATGAAGAAGATCCTCTATGCTGTAGAGACCGGCGGGCAGGTGTACGGCAACCAGGTATACAATGATTTTACCGAAGCATATACCAACAGCAGCGCGGAACATGCCATTACGATCGGCGCGGGACAGTGGTATGCCACAGAAGCGCAGAGACTTCTGAAGATGATCCATGATAAGTATCCGTCGATCTGGAGCAGATACGATGGACAATACAACAATATAAAGAAAAATCTGCTTTGGAATGATGTGGTTAATAAAAACTGGTCTACATATAAACTGACACAGTCTTCCTATTACAAACAGACCGGAAAACCCAAAACAACCGATGACTGGAAGATTTACCGTATCAAGCTGCTGATCGGATGCAGCGCAGGACGGAAATGCCAGGATCAGCTGATGAAAGAGCAGATCCAGGAATATGAAAATGAAGTACGCAAACTGGGCGTGACAGAAGCTAAGGCAGTGGGTATGCTGATCAATGTCCGCCACCAGGGTGGATACGGAGCTGTAACCAGGATCCTGAATAAAACCAAGAAACCGGTGACGCTGGACAGCATTTATGCCGCGCTGAAGACCGATACCGGTAATCAGGTGGGAGCATATAAAACAAGACAGCAGAAAGTATATACCTGGCTGAAATCCTATATGAAATAAAAAAAGTAAGATACAAGGCCGTCCGGCTCCTTCGGGAACCGGGCGGCTTTTTGCGTGATACCCCGGCAATTATCCTGTCCGGTGATTATATTTGCACAGAATATGAAAATAATGCTATAATAAAAAATGTGAAAATGATCCGACAATATAGAGTAAAGAAAAACAAGGGGATTTACAATGATCTTGACAGAGGACAGAAAATATACCATATCACTGGAACTGGAGGATTGCGAGAACGTTACGGGGCTCTCCAGCGAGACTGTGGAACTGGAATTTTCCAATAAAGAACTCCTGCACGCGGTGATCACCTGCGGAATGCCGCTGCAGAGGCTGACTCCCGCCTGGTTTTCCAAGAGAAAATCCGAACTGCTTTATAAGATATTTCTCGTGGAGACTGCGCTCGATACGGAAGGGGACAGGCTGAAAAAATCTAAAAATATCGCTTATCTGGATTCCTCGGAAAAAAGTGTGATGTCCTATTATCTCGGTATGTTTTTTACGAAACTGATCAGCCGCAGACTGTACGGCGTGGACTATCTGACTCATCTGAACCTGATCGAAAAAGCGAACGGGGACGGTTTTATAGATTTTTTTGCCGGCGAATGGAGACCGGATATGATCGGGTACCGTATGGCGGACGATTCCTGGAGCGTATGGGAGGCAAAAGGAGGAAGCAACCGGAGAGAACAGGCCTTAAGGAAGGGAAGCCAGCAGGTGGAAGCCATCGCTTCCGTGAACGGAGCCAAACCGGATCCGGCGGCAGTGTGTATGACTTATTATGAACGGGGTTATCTCTGCGGTGTTGTGAGAGATCCCGATCCGGATCAGAATAAAGGAGAGCAGCTTGGCTTGGGGCAGGAACAATTCTGGAAGGCGTATTACCGCCCTGGTTTTGAGACGTTTCTGGAATGCGGCGCGGGAACCAGCTTCAACGGAGCCAGGGCGGAAGTGTCCCTGTCGCTGCCCTGTTTTACCCAGAATGAAAAAGCAGGGGAAGAACGCAGGATACTTTTCGGCATGCCGAAAGCTATGTTCCGCCATCTTATGGAAGACGACTACGGATTCCTGAAAGACGAGAACAGCGATCTCTGGAGAGAGTGCTGTCCCGCGGGCGGATTTATGGGAAAAGACGGTATTTTTCTTAAATAAAAAATCAGGGAGGTATCGGAATGAAGGTAAAAAAGAGAACCGGGGCTATCGTCCCCTTTGATAAAAAATATATCCTCAGGGCTATCAGTCTGGCGGCCGCTGCTGCCGGAGAGCAGGACGAGTCGATGGAGACCGAGACTACGGATATGATCGAACAGAAGCTGAAAGAATCCGGCGAGGATATCATCGAAATCGAGACCATTCAGGATATGGTGGAGGAATGTCTTTTTGAACAGCAGCGTTTCCGCACTGCCAAGGCGTATATCCTTTACCGCCGGGAGAAGGAGCACACCAGAGAGGAATGGAAATCAGGCCTTCTTTCCCGGGAATTTTTAAGCACTTACAAGCACACGCCGAATCCCATGGAACAGCTTGGCGCTTTTGTCTATTCCAGAACTTATTCCCGTTTTATCCCCCGTTACGGACGCAGGGAATTCTGGTGGGAGACTGTCCGCCGGGCGGTGGAGTACAACTGTTCTCTGGCGCCCACCACAAGAGAAGAGGCGGAGACTCTTTACGACAATATCTATCATCTGAGACAGTTCCTTTCCGGAAGGACCTTCTGGGTAGGCAACACCAAAGTGGCGGACGCCTATCCCATGGCGAATTATAACTGTGCTTTTGAGGTGATCGACGATTACCACGCCTATCATGATCTTTTTTATCTTCTGATGATCGGAAGCGGCGTAGGCGTGCGCGTTCTGAAAGAGGACGCGCAGAAGCTGCCGAAGATCCGCACGGATATGAAGATCCTCCATAAAGCGTATTCACCCAGAGAGCCGGAGAAACGTCTGGAGTATACGAACCTGGATTTCTCCGGGGATACCGTGACCATGGCGGTGGGTGATTCCAAGGAAGGCTGGGCGCAGGCTCTGGACCATTATTTCCAGTTCCTGACAAACAGAGAATACGCGAAGATCAATACCATTATCGTAGAGTATGACAGCATCCGCCCGAGGGGCGAAAGACTCCATATATTCGGAGGAACAGCCAGCGGATATGAATCCATGATGACAATGCTGGATAAGATCCACAGGGTAGTCACAGCCGCAGGTGTACGAAAAGGGAAACAATATATTCATCTGGCGCCTATCGATCTTCTGGATATCGCCAACATCATCGGCGAGAACGTGGTTTCCGGCGGCGTTCGCCGTACTTCCGAGATCGGGCTGATCGATCAGAATGACGAAGAGTGCATCCAGGCCAAGAGTAATCTCTACCGTCAGGTAAACGGACACTGGGAGATCGACAAGAGTATCGCCCACCGTCAGATGAGCAACAACTCGATCTTCTACAGAAAAAAACCGACACGGGAACAGCTTCACTGGCATCTTCAGCAGATGCGTTATTCCGGCGAGCCGGGATGGGTGAACGAAGAAGCGGGGCTGAAGAGGCGGCCGGATTTCCGGGGATGCAATCCCTGCGGGGAGATCCTTCTGGACAGTCACGGAATGTGCAATCTTACTACGGTGAATGTTATGGCTTTTGTCCATGACGGGAAACTGGATGAGGAAGCGCTTCTGGAAGCCCAGAGACTTTCTGCGAGAGCAGGCTACCGAATGACCTGCAGAGAACTTGAAATGCATCAGTGGAATCAGGTGCAGCAGAGGGACAGGCTTCTGGGCTGCTCCCTTACCGGATGGCAGGATATAGTGAACGCCACCGGAATGAACCGGGAAGGCCAGATCGCGCTTCTGGAAAAGCTGCGTGAGGCGGCACATGAAGCTGCAAAAAAACTTGCCCGCAAGCTGAACCAGAAGGAACCGCTGCTGGTGACTACCGTGAAGCCGGAGGGAACGCTTTCCCTGCTTCCCACTGTTTCCAGCGGGATCCATTATTCCCATGCGCCTTATTATATCCGCAGGATCCGTATCTCTGCCTCGGATCCTCTCTGTAAGGTCTGCGAAGAACTTGGATATCCGGTATTTCCGGAAGTCGGGCAGGATGCGGACAACTGCCGGACCAAGGTGGTGGAATTTCCTGTAAAGGCGCCTGCGGGCCGGGTGAAAGCGGACGTTTCCGCTATCGAACAGCTTGAGAATTATAAGATGTTCATGACCCATTACGTGGATCACAACTGTTCCATTACCGTTCATGTCCGCGACAATGAATGGGAGGAAGTGGAAGAATGGGTATGGGATAACTGGGACGATATCGTTGCCCTGTCTTTCCTGAGTTATGACGACAACTTCTATGAGCTGCTTCCTTATGAGGAGATCACAGTGGAAGAATATGAGAAGCGGAAAAAAGAAATGAAACCCTTTAATCCTTCTCTGCTTTCCAAGTATGAGCAGGAGGAATCCGAGCTGGATATCGGAGAGAGTGAGTGCGTGAACGGCGTCTGCCCGGTACGGTAAAAAATAATAATAAGAAATCCGGACGGATTTCTGTATCGGTAAAAAGAGCCGCTGCATTTCAGAACTGATCTGAAATGTAGCGGCTTATATCATTCCGGTGATTGCTGATCCTGTTGCTGGTGTTCTGACTGAAAAGGGAACCTGCTTTAGCAGAGCCCGCTTCTTCGGATGGCGTCAACGGCTTCTCTGATCTTGTCAGGCGGCAGAACCAGGGCGAAGCGGACATAACCTTCTCCATGGGGCCCGAAACTTGCTCCGGGGGTTACGATCACTCCGGCTTTTTCCATCAGTTCCATACAGAAATCCATGCTGTCCATGCGCCCGCCGGGGATCCTTGCCCACACGAACATGGTGCCTTTCCCGTTGGGGAGATCCCAGCCGATGCTGCGGAGCCCCTCGCAGAGAGCGTCTCTTCGTTCCTGATAGAGGGCGCACTGTTCTTTCACACTGTCGAGAGAGCCTTTAAGCGCCGCGATCCCCGCCTTCTGAATAGGAAGGAACATTCCGAAATCGATCTGGCTCCGCAGTTTCCGGAGTGCTGCGATCACATCAGGACGTCCCACCAGGAAGCTGATCCTCGCGCCGGTGACATTGAAAGATTTGGAAAGGCTGAAAAATTCCACGCCGATCTCCTTCGCTCCCGGAGTGGCGAGAAAACTTCCGCCGTGCTCGCCGTCGTAAATGATATCGCTGTAGGCGTTGTCGTGGATGATGAGGATATCGTATTTCCTGCCGAACTCCACGATCTCTTCATAAAGCCCGGGAGTCGCTACGCTTCCCACCGGGTTGGAGGGGAGGGAAACGATCATGTATTTCGCTTTTTTTGCCACATCCTCGGGGATATCCTTCACACAGGGAAGAAAATCATGTTCCGCTGTAAGGGGATAGTAGTAGGGAACAGCTCCCGCCATGAGACTTCCCGCCGCGAATACCGGGTAACAGGGATCCGGAAGAAGGACCGTGTCTCCCTCGTCGCAGATGGCCATGCCCAGATGTCCCATTCCTTCCTGGCTTCCGTAAACAGACATCACCATATCCGGGGTGATCTCCACCTGGAAACGTTTCCTATAATATTCGCAGACAGCGTCCAGAAGTTCCGGGATATCTCGGAGACTGTATTTCCAGTTCTCGTCGTCCATGGCGGCTTCGGCAAGGGCTTTCTTGATATGTTCCGGGGTTTTGAAATCCGGGGTGCCGACGCTCATGTTATATATTTTCATTCCCTGCTGCTCCAGCTCCATTTTCCTGTTGTTGAGAGCGGCAAATATCTCATCTCCGAATCTGTCCAGTCGTTTTGAAAAATGCATTTTTTTATCCTTCTTTCGTATAAAATCACTTTTTTATTCTAACATTCCGCGGAATAGAACACAAGGAAAGTTTTCTAAAAAGACGCCCCGGGAAAAGCCGGGACGTCTCTCTGGATCAGTCGCTGTCCATTTCCTCGAGGCTTTTCTTCAGATCCAGCATTTTGTCGCGAAGCTCTGCGGCCTGTTCGAAATTCAGGTCCGCGGCTGCCTGGCGCATCTGTTTTTCCACATCTTTGATAAGTTTCATAAGCTCTTTGCGGTTCATGGATTCCGGATCTTTCTGAAGTTTTACCTCCGTCTCCGCCACTGCTTTGGAGACGGCGATCAGATCCCGGACAGATTTTTTGATGGTGGTGGGAGTGATGCCGTGTTCCTTATTATATGCTTCCTGAATGGCGCGCCTCCGCTCTGTTTCCCGGATGGCGTTCTTCATGGAATCTGTCATCACGTCGGCGTACATGATCACATGTCCTTCGCTGTTGCGGGCGGCGCGGCCGATGGTCTGGATAAGAGAAACCTCGGAACGGAGGAATCCTTCCTTATCCGCGTCCAGAATGGCGACCAGGGTGATCTCTGGAATGTCAAGACCTTCCCGGAGAAGGTTGATCCCCACCAGGACGTCAAAAACGTCCAGGCGCATATCCCGGAT
>CALWGI010000090.1 GCA_944380045.1 uncultured Blautia sp. | reverse complement strand
TATACCAGACAGGATGAACTGAAAGTCCGCTGCGGGGACGCGGATCTGGATTTCTATGTGATAGACGGGGAGAGTCCTTATGATATCGTGAAGCAGTTCCGGAAGATCATCGGTGTAAGCTATATCCCGCCGAAATTCGCTTTCGGTTTCGGACAGAGCCGCTGGGGTTACAAAACTGCGGATGATTTCCGGAATGTGGTAAAGGAATACCGGGACAATCACATTCCCATGGACATGCTCTATATGGATATCGACTACATGGACCACTATAAGGATTTTACGGTGAATGAGGAAGAATTCCCGGACTTCAAAGCCTTTGTGGATGAAATGAAAGCCCGGAAGATACACCTTGTTCCCATTATCGACGCGGGAGTGAAGGTGGAAGACGGGTATGACGTTTATGAAGAGGGAAAGGAAAAGGGCTATTTCTGCAAAAGAGAAGACGGAAGCGATTTTGTCGCGGAAGTATGGCCGGGCTGGACACATTTTCCGGATATGCTGAACCCCGACGCCAGAGAATGGTTCGGTGAAAAATATAAGAGGCTCACGGATCAGGGGATTGACGGATTCTGGAACGACATGAATGAACCTGCTATCTTTTCCACTCCGGAAGGGGTAGCCCGCCTGAAGGAATATCTGAAGGAATTCATGGAGGAGACAGAGGAAGCGCCCGGATTCCGGCTCGGAGATATGGTACGTTCCCTTGCCAACAGTCCAAAGGACTACAGGAACTTTTATCACAACGTGGGCGGACGGCCGGTACGCCATGACAAAGTGCATAACCTCTATGGGTTCAACATGACCAGAGCTGCGGGAGAAGCATTCCAAAAGATCGCACCGGGTAAGAGAATCCTGATGTTTTCCCGTTCTTCCTACATCGGAATGCACCGCTACGGAGGAATCTGGATGGGAGACAATCATTCCTGGTGGTCCCACATCCTTCTGAACCTGAAGATGCTTCCCTCCCTGAATATGTGCGGCTTCCTGTATACAGGGGCGGATCTGGGAGGATTCAACGGAGATACGACCAGAGAACTTCTTCTCCGCTGGCTTGCCCTGGGAGTATTTACACCGCTGATGAGAAATCACGCGGCTCTTGGCACGAGAGAGCAGGAATGTTTCCGCTTTGAACATGTGGAGGATTTCCGCCATGTGATCGGCGTCCGCTACCGCCTGCTTCCCTATCTGTACAGTGAATATATGAAGGCGGCGCTTGGAAACGACATGCTCTTTAAACCTCTGGCATTTGAGTTCCCGGAGGATAAAATGGCCCTGCAGGTGGAAGACCAGCTCCTTCTCGGCAACGAGATCATGATCGCCCCTGTTTATATCCAGAACGCGAAAGGCCGCTATGTATATCTTCCCGAGGAGATGAAACTGATAAAATTCCTTCCCGATGGAAGTATTTATGAGGAGATACTGGAAAAAGGCCATCATTATGTGGAAATCGCGCTGAACGAAGTCGCTCTGTTTATCCGCAAAGGGAAAAAGATCCCGGTTGCAGAGCCGGCTGAGTGCGTGGAGGATATCAGGACAGATACAATAGAAATGCTGGGGTATCCGGAGGGCGAGTATAAGCTCTATGACGACGACGGCGTGAGCACGGTTACAGAACCGGCGGAGAAGTGCTGAAATTAAGATATGACCACACAGACAGAAAGTTGAAAATGAAAGAATAAAAAATGAGGAAATCCTGAAAGTCATCATGTGACGGCAGGGATTTCCTCCTTCTTTTTTATATTCTATTTCAGATCTGCTGCTGGTAGGTGCTTAAAAAGTCGCCGATCTTCGTTGCGGCTTTCTCCAGGATCTCTATACGGGGCAGGTAGACAACGCGGAAGTGATCCGGCTGTTTCCAGTTAAATCCGCCGCCGTGGATGATGAGGATTTTCTTTTCTCGAAGCAGATCCAGGGCAAACTGTTCGTCATTTACGATATTGAACTTTTTCGTGTCCAGCTTGGGGAAGATATAAAAAGCTGCTTTGGGTTTTACCGCGGTAACTCCCGGAATATCTATAAGCGCTTTGTAGATAAATTCCCTCTGTTCGTAGATACGGCCGCCGGGAACGATATAATCTTTCACACTCTGGTGTCCGCCGAGAGCGGTCTGGACGATAGACTGGGCGGGAACATTGGAGCAGAGTCTCATGTTGGAGAGCATGTTCAGGCCTTCGATATAGTCTTTTACATGTCTCTTGTTTCCGCTGAGGATCATCCAGCCGATACGGAAGCCGGCGATCATATGAGACTTGGACAGGCCGCTGAAGGTGACGCAGAAAAGATCCGGCGCCAGAGAGGCGATAGAAACATGTTCTTCCCCGTCCATGACAAGGCGGTCGTAAATTTCATCCGAGAAGATAATGAGCTGATGTTCTCTTGCAACATCCACGATCTTCTGGAGAACTTCCCTGGGATAGAGCGCTCCGGTAGGATTGTTGGGATTGATAAGGACGATCGCCTTTGTTCTGTCTGTGATCTTCTTCTTAATGTCGTCGATATCCGGATACCACTCGGACTGTTCGTCGCAGATATAGTGAACGGCGGTACCGCCTGCCAGGGTGGCGCAGGCAGTCCACAGAGGATAGTCCGGGGAGGGGATCAGGATCTCGTCTCCCGTATCCAGAAGGGCGGACATGCAGAGATTGATCAGTTCGCTGACGCCGTTGCCGGTATAAATATCGTTAATTGTGACGTTGGGGATATTTTTCAGCTGGGCGTACTGCATAATCGCCTTTCTGGCGGCAAAAAGTCCTTTCGCCGCGGAATATCCCTCGCAGTCGGTAAGCTGCTGGCGCATGTCGTAGATCACCTCGTCAGGAGTGCGGAATCCGAAAGGAGCAGGATTGCCGATGTTCAGTTTCAGCACATTGGTCCCTTCTTCTTCCATTCGGTTGGCTTCCTCTACAACAGGCCCTCTTACATCATATAAAACATTGTCAAGCTTTGATGATTTCTTAAATGTACGCATATTTTTTCCTCCCGGATTACTGTTCTTCTGAATATCTGCCGGTTTATCCGGCACCGGTACCTGGCCGTTTTGTGCCTTTGGTTCCGTCTGTGCCTCCGCGGCTGTTTCCGGTCCGTTCATGCCGGAAAGCCAGTCGGGATCCGTATGCAGGGCGTCTGCAAGAAAGTGAAGCACGTCAGCCCGCGGCAGAGTCTTTCCGCTTACATACTGGCTTACATGGCTCTTACCCAGCTTGATGCCACGGGTTTCGGCCGCCCGGACAAGATCGATCTGTTTCATATGCTGTTTTTCCATGGAAGCCTTCAGTCTTTGGGCAAACAGTTCTTTTGACATTACGTTACCTCCAAAATCCAGATGATTTCAGCGAATTTTGAACAAAAAGAATAAGACGCTGAAGTCTGATCTGAGATTTAAATTGAACTTACATGAGTTATAGATGAAAAGTTCAATTCCCATATCTGAGAGTATAGCATACAAAGTTCAAAAGTTCAATAACAAAAAAGAGATTATTATAAAAAAATACCCCGGCGGAAAGTCCGTCGGGGTATTTGGATAGAAATCTGAATTGCAAATCGGAAGATTATAACTGCGGGCCGGCTGCAACAAGCGCCTTGCCTGCTTCGTTACCTTCGTATTTCGCAAAGTTCTTAACGAATCTCTGCGCAAGATCCTTTGCCTTTGCGTCCCATTCGGAAGCGTCGGCGTAGGTGTTGCGGGGATCCAGGATGTTGGTGTCAACGCCTGCAAGCTCTGTGGGAACTTCAAAGTTGAAGTACGGGATCTTCTTGGTAGGAGCGTTGAGGATATCTCCGTTGAGGATAGCGTCGATGATACCGCGGGTATCCTTGATGGAGATACGTTTGCCTGTTCCGTTCCATCCGGTATTTACCAGATAAGCTTTCGCGCCGTTTGCTTCCATTCTCTTAACAAGCTCTTCTGCATATTTGGTGGGATGCAGTTCAAGGAAAGCCTGTCCGAAGCATGCGGAGAAGGTAGGGGTGGGCTCGGTGATACCGCGCTCTGTACCTGCAAGCTTAGCTGTGAATCCGGACAGGAAATAGTACTGTGTCTGCTCCGGAGTCAGGATGGATACCGGCGGAAGTACGCCGAATGCGTCTGCGGAAAGGAAGATAACTTCTTTTGCGGCAGGAGCTGCGGAAACCGGACGTACGATCTTCTCGATGTGGTCGATCGGATAGGAAACACGGGTGTTCTCGGTAACGCTCTTATCGTCGAAATCGATCTTGCCGTCAGCGTCTACGGTAACGTTCTCAAGGAGAGCGTTGCGTTTGATGGCATTGTAGATATCCGGCTCGGATTCTTTGTCAAGGTTGATAACCTTTGCATAGCATCCGCCTTCGAAGTTGAAGATACCGTTGTCGTCCCAGCCATGCTCGTCATCGCCGATCAGGAGACGCTTGGGATCTGTGGACAGGGTAGTCTTGCCGGTTCCGGAAAGACCGAAGAAGATAGCGGTGTTCTCGCCGTTCATATCTGTGTTTGCGGAGCAGTGCATGGAAGCGATGCCCTTCAGCGGCAGATAGTAGTTCATCATGGAGAACATACCTTTCTTCATTTCTCCGCCGTACCATGTGTTCAGGATAACCTGCTCGCGGCTTGTGATGTTGAATACAACAGCTGTCTCGGAGTTCAGTCCCAGCTCTTTGTAGTTCTCAACTTTGGCCTTGGATGCGTTGTATACAACGAAATCCGGCTCGAAATTCTTCAGTTCTTCCTCTGTGGGGATGATGAACATGTTCTTAACGAAATGAGCCTGCCATGCTACTTCCATGATGAAACGGATCGCCATGCGGGTGTCGGCGTTGGCGCCGCAGAATGCGTCTACTACGAAAAGTCTCTTGTTGGAGAGTTCCTTGAGAGCGATATCCTTAACAGCGTTCCATGTCTCAACAGAAGCCGGATGGTTGTCGTTCTTGTATTCATCGGATGTCCACCATACGGTGTCCTTGGAATTCTCGTCCATAACGATGAACTTGTCTTTCGGTGAACGGCCTGTATAGATACCAGTCATGACGTTGACTGCGCCAAGTTCTGTTGTCTGGCCTTTCTCAAAACCTTCCAGACCGGGTTTGGTCTCTTCTTCAAACAGCATTTCGTAAGAAGGATTGTATACGATTTCTGTGGTTCCGGTAATGCCATACTTACTTAAATTGAGTTCTGCCATTTTACATCTACCTCTTTTCCTTAATAGTAATAGATTGTCTCTATAATATTATACATAACTGGATTATAAAATCAACAGCAAATTGGTCTGAATTAACAAATTTTTAACAATCTGGAAAAGAATACACCCGGACGTAAAATGTCATATCCGCCCGTCATAATTTGACGAACGAATTTCGTTGACTTTCCGTGAGCCCGGGGGTAAGATAAAGCCATCTTAAGAAGCAGGCGCGTCAGCCTGCGTCGACCCTTCTTCTGAAGGGCATCGGGGAATTTCCATACATTAATGATCACAGCACGGAGATCTGTGCGCAAATTGTTTTAATACGGGAAGATTAAGGGGATATTTCTCTTTGATCTATATAAAGGATACGCTGCTTTTTCCCGGGCTGAGGCAGGAGTCTTGGGTATACATACCCGTCTGTTTCTCTTTTCTTTTGGTGGCATTCAATACAATCTTTTTTCCAATCAATAATCCTGATCAGACTCGGGGGAAAGCGGGCGTGATTCATGAGTAATTATCTGCGGGGCAGGGCTCCGCCGAAAAATCTTTTCAGAAAGAAGGTTCAGACAATTGCATACAGCAGAAAGGGCATGCCGCCTGGTTTTGACGCTGGCGGCGGTTATCGGAGCGGTGATTCTGTTTCTTCCGCTGTTCGGCATCAGGGCGGACATTGTTCTGTCCGGATCCATGGAACCGGCATTAAGGACAGGCGGGATTGCTTTTACAGACACGGGAAGAAGACAGCCGGATATCGGGGACATTATCACATATGAGATAAAGGGTTCCTGTATCACACACAGAGTGGAGGGGAAGGACGGACAGCGTTTTATTACCAGAGGTGATGCGAATGAGACGCCGGATCCGGAACCTGTAAATCCGGAGCAGATCGTCGGTACGGTCGTTTTTTCTGTGCCGTTTCTGGGTTATGCGGCTGCTTTCCTGCAGAAGGAAACGGTATTTTGTCTGATACTTGCAATGATCGTCCAGGAAGGATTGTTCCTGGCGGCCTATATAATTCAGCAGAAAGGAGAGCGCACAAGACTGCGCGGGAAATAATATGAACAGGAATTTAAAAAAGGCGGCGGTCCTGGCAGGGATCCTCGGATTCGCGGCACTGGGAGGAACCGTCGCTTATTTTACAGATTACGATCAGGCGGTTAACGAGTTTACTGTGGGCAAGGTGGATATAGAGCTTTTGGAGCCGGAGTGGGATCCGGAGGATCATACAGATATCGAACCGGGCAGAGATATCCCGAAAGATCCCCAGATCAGCAATACAGGTGTGAACGAGGCGTTTGTATATCTTGAAATCTCTGTGCCCATGGCGGATGTGGCCGCGGCGGATCAGGACGGCAGCCGCCTGGATAAGAAAATGCAGGAGCTTTTTTCTTTCCGGCCGGGAGAAGAATGGACGAATCTGAGCGTCACGGAGAGCGGATCCTCCAGGGTTTACGTGTAT
Source organism: uncultured Blautia sp. (assembly GCA_944380045.1). Lineage (GTDB taxonomy): Bacteria > Bacillota > Clostridia > Lachnospirales > Lachnospiraceae > Blautia_A. Next base: position 2,194 of record CALWGI010000090.1, on the reverse strand, counting down.
GCCTATAACGGGATCCTGAAACCAGGCGAGACCACAGAACCTCTGTTTGAATCCATACAGTTCCTGAACATAATAGAAGGACAGCTCGACGGTCAGACACTGAATGTGCCGGTGCGGGCTTACGGGATCCAGATCGCGTATACAGGCGGCGACGGGGATACCGTACAGGAACAGGCGAAGTCCGCTTACGAAAAATATGTTAATCAGAATGTAGATCAGGAAGGCCGGGTGACAGTATGAGCTACGGCTGAGGAAGGGGATGTTGGACGTAATGAAATATAAAAAAAGTACGAAATCCATATGGATATTATGCGCCGCGGCCGCCGCTGTTCTGATGGGGGCCGGCGGGACCGGAGCTTATCTGACATCGTTTGATACTGCGGCAAATCCTGTGTCTGTGGGACAGAATACCACAGAGATAGAGGAAGAATTTCCTGATCCTACTCCGGTTCCTGTGGAGGAAAACCCGGAATATCCGAAAGAAGTGCGGGTTTCAAATAAGGCGGCAGGTAAAAACGAATTTCAGTCAGACTGTTACGTACGGATGGCGGTCGGTTTTTCCCACAGCGATATAGGGGATGCGGTTGTTCTGAAAGATCTGGATACCGAGAACTGGGTATATGGAGAGGACGGTTTTTATTATTTTCGGAATCTGTTAAAACCAGGAGAAACAACAACGCCCCTTTTTACCGGCTTTATGATTGATTCTGCCGGAGTGGACCGGGATTACCTGGAGCTTATTCCTGAATTTGAAATTCAGATTTACGAGGAATCTGTTCAGGCGGAGGGATTTACTGATTACGCGGAGGCATGGGATTCGTACCGGCATTCTTCCTAAAGGCAGGTGAAAATATGAAAAGAACGACGAAGATGGCGGCGGTTATACTTGCCGCGGCGCTTCTGGGAACAACAGGCGCGTACGCTTATTTTTCCGATACTCTGACGGTCAATAATCGTATTGTTGCAGGCGATATCAATATCGGCCTCGCGGAATATGAGAAGAAAGGCGGGACAGAAGTCGCGTACAGTAATCCGGAAACGGTGCTTCCGGGAGCAATGATCTCCAAAATTCCGCGGATAACCAATTACGCCATGCCCTGCTGGGTGCGGGTCAGGATTACTTTTGAAAATGACCGGGAAGGACAGAAGGGACTGGACGAAACGATGCTTTCAGGATTTTCCGGAGACTGGATAAAACGCGGAGAATACTATTACTGCAGGGAAATCCTGAATCGAAATGAATCTGTGGACCTTTTTCAGGCTGTGGCGGTCCCATCGGACTGGACGGAGGAGCATGAAGACCAAAAGCTGGGGATCGTGATACGGGCGGAGGCAATCCAGGCTGCTAATTTCACACCGGATTTTACGGCAATGTCCCCATGGGGAAACCAGGAAATCCAGAAGTGTGTTCACGAAGAGGACGGTACGGCTGTGTGTCCGCCGGCTGAAACCGGTCTGTCCGTTGAGTTCAGCGGAAAAGCACACAAACTGCTGGCTGTCCCGGGAGACTTTTTCGCCGGCATGGGAGCGGCGATGCCGGGAGACGTGTATGAAGATACGGTGACGGTCTCCAATACTACAGATAACGAAGCGGAGATTTTTTTCCGCACGGCGGTGGGATCCGCGGGTAAAGAACAGATGGAAATGCTGAAAGAAACAGGGCTTACGATCTATCTGGACGGACAACCTGTTTACAGAGGCAGCCTGGATTCTCCTGAACTGGAAACAAACCATTCCCTTGGGATATATGAACCCGGAAAGAAGGGCGATCTTAAGTTCGTGCTGGATATTCCGGAAACCTGGGATAACGCTTATGCGCTGCGGGAGGCGGAAGTGCAGTGGATTTTTTCCGTAAACGAAGCCAAAGGAGATATGTCTGATGCAGACAGCGGGGAAGCCGGCGGAGACGCATTGCAGAAAGAAACGGGTGTAAACAGCCCGTCGCCGGTAAAAACAGGAGACACATCGAACATACATATTGCGGCCATTGTCTCTGCCTGTTCAGGAACAGCGGCTCTGGCAGGGCTGATTTACAGAAAAAGGAGGCGAGGATCATGAAAAAAAGGATGCTTCCGCTGATACTGGCTGCGGTAACTCTGCTGCATACAGCAGCGCCTGTATTTTCGGAAGATATGGAGCATTATACGGCCGCCGTTCAGTGGCAGGACGGTGAGGACATCCGGGGACAGGACGG
>CALWGI010000089.1 GCA_944380045.1 uncultured Blautia sp. | reverse complement strand
TAACACCAGAACACTGTACGGAAATAGAGCACCGCGACATCGATCACTTCCGTTTCGGACGGACTGACGAATATCCACATCATGTATCTGCCAAGAAGAAGGACCACAGCCATGGCAAACACACTGTATACAATGATCATCATCTGGGTGGTGCGGACGCCCTGACGCACGCGGTCCATTTTTCCGGCGCCCCGGTTCTGACCCACATAGGTGGCAATGGTCGCGCCGAAGGCCGAAAATACCGTAGCAATGATATTCTGAAGTTTTCCTGCCGCGGAGAATCCCGCCATATAGATTTCCCCGTACACATTAACCGCGCCCTGGACAATAATCGTTCCGATCGCAGTGATGGAAAACTGAAGCGCCATGGGGATTCCAAGAGCAAGCAGTCTTCCCCAGGAACGGAAAGAAATCCGGAAATCCTCTCTCTTCAGGTGCAGGATGGGATATCTTTTTACTATGTAGATAAAACACAGCAGCGCCGAAATCGCCTGGGCGATTACAGTGGCATAGGCGCAGCCGTCCACTCCCATTCCGCCGTACACGATAAATACAATATCCAGCACCACATTAATGGCGGCTGATATGATCAGGAAGTACAGCGGCGATCTGGAATCTCCCAGCGCGCGGAGAAAAGCGGCCAGCGCATTATAAGCCGCCGTCACGATCAGACCCGCATAAATGATCCCCATATAGGCCGTCACGTCCGGCATGATATCAGGGGAATAATTCATCATCCTGAGGATAGGCTCATTCGCCGCCAGGAATCCCACTGTCATCAGCACGGACAGTATGATGGAAAGATAGACGGACATGGCCACATAATGGCGCATCCTGTCATATTTCTTCGCGCCGAACCACTGGGATACAAGAATGGCAAAGCCGCTGCTCATCCCGTTCATCCATCCTGTCACAAAAAACATCAGAGAGCCGGTGCTGCCGATGGCCGCCAGAGCCTGCACTCCCAGAAACTGGCCGGCCACGATAGAATCCGCCACATTATAAAACTGCTGAAACACATTCCCCAGAAACATGGGAATCATAAACTGTATGATCAGTTTCGACGGTTTACCAACCGTCATGTCATGCATGGTGCTTTTGCTTACTTCTGTACTCCCGCTCATAATGTTCCCTTTCCGTCGCTACAGTCAACACCCTGACTTTCCGTTTCGTTTTTATCCGGAATAAACTACTGTGCTGTGTTGTATTCTAATCACCGGATTTATTATACTGTTTTCTTACCGCTTTTCAAGTAAAATTTTCATGAATTTCCGGTGCAAAATATGTGCATTTTCTCTTCTCTCTACATGCAGACAGGAGACAGCTTTCGCCGTCTCCTGAAAATCAATACTTTCTTTCAAATTATTTATTTCCACGCACTGCATTCGCCACGCCAAGTACGGCGGCGAACAACACTCCTGCCACCGGCCAGACGATCCAGGTCATATCCCATTTCCCACTTATAAAGCTGACTCCCAGATAGAGAGCCGTTACAAGGCACCAGTAGATTCCCGATAAAGGCGAATTTTTCTTCTTCTGGAGTTTCTTTTCCCTGGAGTACTCTCCCTCTTCCAGAAGCGCCTGATAACTGTCATAGATCATTCCGGACCAGACAAACAGTGCCACGCCGCATGCAACCAGAACAAGGATAAGGGCGGCAAGATTTACATACACAGAATCCGGAGCCTCAAACGCTGCGGCGATCATTAACGGTATCACACTGATAATGCAGAGAACTACTCCGCAGATCACACAGTTTCTATGTATACCCGCAAAATCGTCCCTGCGGGTCTGCGCAAGTCCCGCCACTCCGTATTCTGTGGCAATGCTCTCTTTTTCTATAAATTCGTACGGCTCCATTTTCATTCCATAAGAAATAAATACGGCCACCGCACAGGCGATCATCAGCAAAAGAATAATCGTGCCGATCCCTCCGGCCATGTCTTCGCTTATAGGAATTTTTTTCTGTTCTGCATTTCCTGCCAGAAGGATCAGCGGTACCGGGGAAAAGATACAGGCTGCTACCGCAGCCGCCACACGGGGAGCATATTTTTTTATCAGTTCCAGATACTCTCCTGCCGTTTCCGGGCAAACTTTTTTCAGACTTTCCTCATTTTCCACCCCGCTTTCTACCACCGGTTCACGGTCTGGCTCCGGTTTTTCCATCTCATCTTTCAGAAGATAGTCTGTACTGACCTCGAAAATCTGACTAAGCCTGATGATTCTTTCCAGATCTGGGATTGATGTTCCGCTTTCCCATTTCGATATTGACTGACGGGATACCCCGAGCTGCATGGCAAGCTCCTCCTGAGACCACCCGTTTTGCTTGCGGAGGCTTAAAATTTTTTCTGCTAGTATCATCTCGTTCCTTCCTTTCCTGCTGCAGTTTTTACTGTCATCCTCTGTTATGCTATGATTCTAGCAAAATTTCCGGTTGCGTGCCACCAATCCCCCTTGAAAATCTGTCAACCGGCAGTTGCAATACCGTAAATCCGGGGATTTCAGGGTATGTCGCGTGTCCGTTCTTTTATAAATATTTATCCGCTCTGCCATCTGTAATTTGGGTCTGCAACCAGAAAACAGGAGACAGCTTTCGCCGTCACCTGTTTTCTGATCATCTCATGTTGTATACTAAACCGGTAGCGTTAATGTTACTGGAAGTCAATAATATCCGTCCACCGTCTCAGGAATTCTTTTTCCTCAGGCACGTTCTTGGTGAGCTGGGCGGCAGCCGCGATGGGAAGCCACTTCTGCACATACTGCTTTGCGGTGTCGCTCTTTTTGCAAAAGATGTCCAGATACAGATCCGCTGTCTTCTGATCCTTCAGGGCGAATTCCAGATAAGTGATGGCGGCGTCGCCGCTTGCGTTTCCCTGCGTCGCGTGAGCCCAGTCCACGATCTTCATGGAACCGTCCTCTTTCACGATCACATTGCTGGGGTTAAAATCTCCGTGGCAGAGCTTCGTGTGATCCGGCATGGAATCCAGACGGGTCATCAGCTCGTAACGGGTGGTGGCGTCAAGCTCATCTTTAAGGCTTGTGATCTTGCGGGCGAATTTATCCTTCTGCAGCGTCAGGCGGGGAGCCTTCTTCTCATGCATGGCAAGCTGCAGATCCACGAACTGCTCCATGTAGGTCTCCAGGTTCTCCGGATGCTCTTTCATCAGCTCCTCCAGAGTTTTTCCCTCCACGAATTCAATGACAACAGCCCACTCTCCGTCGATCTCCGTCACTTCCAGGACCTTCGGGATGTCCAGGCCGCTTTCTTCCACGCGGGCCTGGCAGAGAGCCTCGTTGAACACATTCGCCTTGCCGTGCTCCTTCGTAAACACCTTGATGATACGGTCGCCGTCTTTATAAACAACTTTATAGGGACGTGTCAGAAATACTTTCTTGTTCTTCAGATTCATAATGTATACCCTCCCTTTCTCCTTATCTGGACTCTTTTCCATAGTAAGCTGTAAGATAGATCTCCTTCAGCTCGGTCATCAGCGGATATCTGGGGTTGGCTCCTGTGCACTGGTCGTTAAACGCCTGCTCGGTCATCTCGTCCAGGGTCTCCAGGAAATATTTCTCGTCTACGCCGTAGTCTCTGATGGTCGGTTTGATCTCGATCGCTTTTTTCAGTTCCTCAAGTTTCTCAAGAAGCTTCTCGAATACTTCCTGGTCGTCTTTGCCGGTAAGTCCTACGAAACGTCCGATCTCCGCGTACCGCGCCAGAGCGTGGGGATACTGGTACTGGGGGAATGTTCCCATCTTCGTGGGTACCTCGGCACTATTATACCGCATTACCTCAGTCAGCACCAGAGCGTTTGCGATTCCGTGGGGCAGATGATGGAAAGCGCCCAGTTTGTGAGCCAGTGAATGGTTCACTCCAAGGAAGGCGTTGGCAAAAGCCATACCTGCCATACAGGAAGCGTTGGCCATATGGTCTCTTGCCTCCACATCGTTTCCGTCTTTATACGCGCGGGGCAGGTAATCGAACACCAGCTTGATCGCTTTCAGGGCAAGGCTGTCCGTGTAATCGGAAGCCATGATGGAGACATAGGCCTCGATGGCGTGGGTCATAACGTCGATACCGGAGGCGCAGGTAAGTCCTTTTGGCGCGCTCATCATATTGTCGGTATCCACGATCGCCATGTTCGGCATCAGCTCATAATCCGCCAGCGGCCATTTGATTCCGGTTTCCTTATCTGTGATGATGGCGAAAGGCGTCACCTCGGAACCTGTTCCGGAGGAAGTGGGGATCGCCACGAAATATGCTTTTTTACCCATCTTCGGGAAGGTATAGATCCTCTTGCGGATATCCATGAAGTCCATTGCCATATCGTCAAAATCCGCGTCCGGATTCTCATAAAGCACCCACATAACCTTCGCCGCGTCCATGGCGGAACCGCCGCCCAGAGCGATAATGCAGTCCGGCTCAAAGGCGCGCATTGCCTCTGCTCCGGCCTTCGCGGAGGCAAGAGAGGGATCCGGCTCTACATCATAGAAGCAGGTATGAACGATTCCCATCTCATTCAGCTTATCTTCAATTCCCTTTGTATATCCGTTCTTGTAGAGGAAGGAGTCTGTCACAATGAAGCAGCGCTTCTTGCCCATCACTGTACCAAGCTCGTCCAGCGCAACCGGCATACAGCCTTTCTTGAAGTAAACTTTTTCCGGGGTTCTCATCCAGAGCATGTTCTCTCTCCTTTCCGCAACAGTCTTAATATTGATCAGATGTTTCACTCCTACGTTCTCGGAAACAGAGTTGCCGCCCCAGGAACCGCAGCCCAGAGTCAGGGAGGGAGCCAGTTTGAAGTTATAAAGATCTCCGATACCGCCGTGGGAGGACGGGGTATTCACCAGGATACGGCAGGTCTTCATCGCCGCCGCGTGCTTCGCCATCTTCTCTTTCTCATTGGTATTGATATACAGAGAGGAGGTGTGTCCGTAACCGCCGTCTGCCACAAGCTGTTCCGCTTTTGCAAGCGCCTCGTCGAAAGTCTTCGCCTTATACATGGCAAGTACGGGAGAAAGTTTCTCATGGGCGAACTCTTCGCTGATATCCACAGATTCCACTTCACCGATCAGGATCTTGGTGTTTTCCGGAACTTTCACGCCTGCCATCTCCGCGATGGTCGTGGCTTTCTGTCCTACGATCTTCGCGTTCAGGGCACCGTTAATGATAATGGTCTTTCTTACCTTGTCAAGTTCGTCTCCCTTCAGGAAATAGCATCCTCTGTACTGGAACTCGTCTTTCACCGCCTGATATATGCTCTCCAGGACAGTCACAGACTGCTCGGAAGCACAGATCATGCCGTTGTCAAAGGTCTTGGAATGGATGATGGAATTAACCGCCAGACGGATATCCGCCGTATCGTCGATGATAACAGGAGTATTTCCCGCTCCTACGCCAAGGGCCGGTTTACCGGAGGAGTAAGCTGCCTTCACCATTCCCGGACCGCCTGTCGCCAGAATAATATCGGCGTCTCTCATAACAAGATTGGTCAGCTCCAGGCTGGGGACGTCGATCCATCCGATGATCCCTTCCGGTGCTCCCGCCTTCACCGCCGCTTCCAGGACAAGCTTCGCCGCCGCGATGGTACAGCCTTTCGCGCGGGGATGAGGACTGATGATGATGGCGTTCCTTGTCTTCAGGGCCAGAAGAGTCTTGAAGATCGCGGTGGATGTGGGGTTCGTGGTCGGGATGACCGCCGCGATCAGGCCGATCGGCTCCGCGATCTTCTTGATCCCGTAAACCGGATCCTCCTCGATAACGCCGCAGGTCTTCGTGTTTTTGTAGGCGTTGTAAATATACTCGGAAGCATAGTGGTTCTTGATCACCTTGTCTTCCACAACGCCCATGCCGGTCTCTTCCACAGCCATCTTCGCAAGGGGAATACGGGCTTTGTCCGCCGCGGTCGCGGCAGCCTTAAAGATTTTGTCCACCTGTTCCTGGGTGTAGGCGGCAAAAAGTTTCTGGGCTTCTTTCATTGCGGCCATCTTTGCTTCCAGCGCTTCCGCGTTATCGATCACAGCCGGAATGTTTGTCTCTTTCTTTGCCATTGGGAATCCTCCTGTTTTTCTTTTCTAATCATTAACTACATCCTGCATGTAAGAAGTGATAGATAAAAAAAGTTAAATCTTTGTTAAATCATTAACGTTAATTATTTATCAATCTTTCTGAGGTCATTATATTCGATTGTTAATATTTTGTCAATATTATTTTTAAAAAAAATCATATTTCGATCAAACCGCGCATATATTTAAGGTCAGTGGGCAATGGACTGAAGATCCTGTCCGGGATTTTTTATATTTTCCCAAAATCTTACATAATCTTTTCTTTTATTTTTTATGAGGAGCGTATAGTAATGAATAGTTATATCACAGTCAGAGATGATCGGAGATTTATCTACAGAAGGATCGGGGATGAAAAACAGAAAGTGAAAAAACAGGAACAGTTAAAGAAAATGCTGACACACAGCGAATTCACTCTGAAAGGCAACTGCGCCATAAGCCTGCTTCTGACAAAACTTGATATCATCAATACCATCCTGATGATGGAAAACGGAAGAAGCGCTATCCAGCAGAAAACCGCCCGCCTGAAAGAATATGAAAGCGTCTGTAAAAAGCTTGAAAAGAAAGGACTCGACCTGGATTTTGATATTGCGGTGGAAAAAATAAACGATCTGATCGGCGTGCGGGCAATCTGCGCCTATGTGGATGATATCTATAAGGTAGCTTCCCTCATTGAGCGTCAAAAAGATATCCGGATCATCAAGACAAAGGATTATATCCGGGAGCCCAAAAAATCCGGCTATCAAAGCCTGCATCTGATACTGGAAGCTGCAATTTCTTTCCAGAGCGAAACACAGTGGATCAAAATAGAACTGCAGCTCCGCACCGCGGCCATGGATTACTGGGCCAGCCTGGATCATCAACTCCGGTACAAACGGGGAGGGAAAGAGGCCCAGCTCATTGATGAGGAACTTCAGCAATGCGCTGCCGTGATCAGCAGTCTTGATCAGAAAATGCTGAAGATCCGGAAAAAAATCGACAAGATCTGAGATAATCAAGCATACAAAAACGCGGCTCCCATTGGGAACCGCATTTTTTGTGTCTATACCAGTCCGTACTCTGCCGCCAGCTTCCGGAACTCCGGAAGGGAATTGACAATGGTATCATAGGATACACAGTAGGCCAGCCTTACATATCCCGGGCAGGCAAAAGAGCTTCCCGGCACCATAAGGATATTATATTTCTTTCCGGCTTCGCAGAACGCTTTTTCATCCGGAACAGGGGATTTCACGAAGAGATAGAAAGCCCCCTCCGGTTTAATGCACTGAAAACCGCACTCTTTCAGTCCGTTGTAAAGAGCAAGACGGTTTCTGTCGTATGCGGCCACGTCCACCTCCGCGTCCACGCATCTCTGGATCACTTTCTGGATCAGGGAGGGCGCGTTCACGCTTCCCAGAATGCGGTTGGCGATGGTCGCCGCAGTGATCACCGTCTCACTGTCCTCCAGTTCGTCCGGGATCACCAGATATCCGATCCTCTCCCCGGGCAGGGACAGGGATTTGCTGTAGGAATAACCCACAACCGTATTTTTGTAATATTTCGTCAGCCAGGGGACCTGTACCCCGTCATAAGCCAGTTCACGGTAGGGTTCGTCGGAGATCAGGTAGATCACGCTACCGAATTCCTCCTGCTTCTTCTCCAGGATCGCTGCAAGAGCCCTGATCGTCTCTTCTGAATATACCACGCCGGTAGGATTATGAGGATTATTTACGATCACCGCCCTCGTCTTTGCTGTGATCTTCTCTTCCAGCTCTTTCAGGTTCGGCTGGAAAGTCTCCGTATCCGGAGAAATCTCCACCAGGTTCCCGTCATAGTTGTGCACATAGGCTCCGTACTCCAGGAAATACGGCGCGAAAACAATCACTTCTTCTCCCGGATTCAGGATCGTCTTCAGGATCACGTTCAACCCGCTGGCGGCGCCCACCGTCATGATCAGGTTTTTTGCTGAGAAAGAGGTTCCAAAACGCCGGTTCAGAGATCCGGCGATGGTTTCCCGTACATCCTCAAATCCGGCGTTGCTCATATATCCGTGAAGAACCACCGGATCCTCTGTATTCACCAGATCAACGATCGCCTCCCGGACACAGTCCGGCGCCGGAACACTGGGATTACCCAGGCTGAAATCATAAACTTTATCTGCCCCGTACTTCTGTCTCAGGCGGTTGCCCTCCTCGAACATCATACGGATAGCGGAATTATTCTGTACAAACGGTTTCATTTTTTCTGATATCATAATCACTTATCTCCTGTCTTTCCCGTTTTTTGAATGTCCCAGAGCGATCCATCCCGTCATCGCCAGCAGCGCGATTCCCACGATCATCCAGGGAACAAAATACGCCATGCCCTTCGGTTTAAACATATCGTAGTAGCCCTTCAGATAGATAATGGATATGATAGCGGGGATCGCCCACAGCATATACAGACGGATACCTGCCGGGAATTTTGTTCCTGATCCGGTATTTGCTTCTCTGATAAAATTATCCCATCCCCAGCCTTTCTTCGAAGCGCAGAAAAGCACGAAGATCACAGAACCAAGAGGCAGGATGTTATTGGAAACAATGAAATCTTCCAGATCCATGATGGTGGTTCCCTCTCCCAGGATCTGTACTCCCGACCAGGGACCGAAGCCCAGCACCGCGGGCATGGAGAGAACGATCACAAGCACGATATTGACAAGCACCGCTTTCTTACGCTCCCATCCCAGCAGCTCCATGGAAAAGGCAAGGATATTCTCAAACACCGCGATAACCGTAGACAGGGCCGCAAACGCCATGAACAGGAA